>JAKPKU010000105.1 GCA_029553545.1 Candidatus Cloacimonadota bacterium | reverse complement strand
TGTATTCGTGTTTGCCCTGTGAATGCTGTTACTGGTAAAGCTAAGGATATTCGTATTGATTTGGAGAAGTGTATCGGTTGTGCTGAATGTATTACACTCTGTCCAACCCAAGCGATGCAACTACTCTGGAATGAGACCCCTTCTATTATGGCAGAAAAAATGGCAGAAACTGCATTGGCAGCAGTGAACGTGCTTGGTGGTCGGCTTATTTATATGAACTTTATGTTGAATATTACTCCTAATTGTGACTGCGACGGTGCGGTGGATAACCCTATTGTTAATGACATAGGTTTACTGATAAGCGAGGATCCGATTGCGATTGACAAAGCTTCTTTTGACCTGGTGAATAAGCAAAAGCCTTTGGAGAACTCCGTCATTGCCGATAGTAAAGGTGAAATCTTCAATAATGTACATCCTGAGATTGATACCTTAAGACAGCTGACTTATGGTGCAGAAATAGGGCTGGGTTCCCTGGAATATGAGCTGATAGAAGTATAAAAATGTTGATCAAGTACAAAGCAACTGAACCATTGGCGCTAAATGGCTTTAAGCCTCAGAAGATTCTCATAGTACAAACTGCCTTTATTGGTGATGTAGTATTGATTACAGCACTGATTAGAGAGTGCGCTCAACTCTTTCCCTGCGCATTGATTGATGTGATGGTGATTCCATCAACAAAGCCTTTACTGGAGGGTAATCCTCATATAAACAGAGTAGTGGTCTATGATAAAAGGGTGAAGGGTGAAATGTTTAAGATAATTGCTGATTTGAATAAGGTAAAATATGACTTAGCAATTAGTCCGCATAGTTCGTCCAGAACAGCTTTGGTACTGTATTTTTCTGATACAAAGATAAGACTGGGATACAATCGTTGGTTTGCTCGCCATTTTCTCACACATCGTGTTAATCATGGCATGAAACTTGATCATATCCCGCATAAGATAGAGAAATTATTGAATTTGTTGAGCGTATTTACTGATAAGAAGCTTGAGATGCAGACAGAACTATATCCCAATGAGCAAAGTAGAGATTTTGCTAAGGATATATTGAGCGTAAATACTCTCGATAAAAAGGTGATTTTAGTGTCTCCTGGCTCTGTTTGGAATACTAAGAGATGGAAAGAAGAACATTTTACACAATTGATTAAAGATTTGTTACATGAGGGCTATTTTATTGTTTTAAATGGTAGTCCTGCAGAATTTGAGCTGTGTGATAATATTTATCAGCAGAGTCGCGCAATTGCTGAAGAGAGTATAGTTAATATCTGTGGTAAGAGCACTTTACTGGATAGCGCTGCTATCGTGGGGATGAGCGACTTAGTGATCTGTAATGATAGTGGAACATTGCATATTGCTAATGCGATGAAGACCACTGTTTTTGCCTTCTTTGGTCCGACAGTTAAGAGATTTGGCTATTATCCTTTTAGAGATAATGATTATGTATTCGAGGTTGACTTGCCATGCCGCCCTTGTGGGGCTCATGGTGGTGAAATATGCCCGCTAAAGCACCATAATTGCATGATGGAGATAAAACCAAAAGCCGTGTTGGACAAGGTTTTAAACTATTTTAAGAGAGATTAGTTGATGGTATTGTCTTACTATTTTTTGAAGTATCCATATAAGCTGTCATGGAATGCACTAAACATGATCAACAAACGGAAAGAGACTATCTTCTACGCAGAAGATGTACTTGATTTAGTTATTTTCAAGCCTGTGCAGCAGTATTTGCCAACCTTACCTATAGTTACTAAAAATAGTAAGATCAAGAGAGAAATAGAAGGGCTTGCCGAGGTTCAGGGTGTATATCCTACATTTCCTAAAGCGTTGATCACTTGCCGTCATATTTGTCATAAGTTTCCAGAAGAAAAGATACTAAAGTTTGGTCTGAGACATGGTGCATACCACTTTAAGAGATTTACAGATGCAAAGAATTATAATGCATTTACCAGATACTTTATGACCAGCCAACACGAAGTTGATATTGCTAAGAAATGTGGAATAAATAGCGCTGTTGCAGTGGGTTATCCAAAGCTTGACCCAGCATTTAATGGTGATATAACTGACTCTGATTTGAACACATTACACAGTATATTAGGTTTTACAAAAGAAAAGAAAACAATTCTCTTCACAGCTACATGGGATAAATCTGGCATGTCAGCAATAGACTCTTGGATTGGGCAGCTTGGCTCTTTAGCTGAAAAATATAATGTACTGGTGACTGTTCACCCCTGGATGGCTGAGTCATATAAGAATACACTTAGAAACACCCCAAATATTCATTTTGTCGAGGACTTAGATGTTCTGCCATACCTTATGTTGTCTGACTGTGTCATCGGTGATACAAGCTCAATTATAGCAGAAGCCAGTGCGCTTGATAAACCTATAGTAACCTACAAAACAAAAGACGCGAAAAGAAGCTTGCCTGAGATCAATGAACTGATTCAAAGTATATCTTATCAGATAGATAGTAAAGATGCACTGTTAGAGGCTTTAGAACACGCACTGTGTCATCAAGTTGAATTACAAGATAATCGGCAGAAAGCAAATCTATTGATGTTCGATAAACTTGATGGCAAAGCTGGAGAACGTGCTGCTAAGGTGATTATTGAATGCTTAGCTATTAATGATAAGTGACGGACGACCAACAAAGAATTTGTTAATTAATTTCAATCATCAAGCAGATCACAAAATACAAATCGAGACTATTGTATAAATAATCAAAACATTTTATAAAAAGACAGCATAAAAACTGTCTTTTTTTATTATTAAAAAGACCCTCCAAAAAATAAAAACCACCGTTATTCTTCCTATTTTTTTCTATTTTTGTTATTTTTTAATCCATTGTTGTATATTACTATTTATCAGTATGATGTCTGTTTGATTCCTCTTACATTCCCCTTGCTATCTTGGAGAATGAAAGGAATTC
>JAKPKU010000093.1 GCA_029553545.1 Candidatus Cloacimonadota bacterium | reverse complement strand
TGAAAAGTACCCTGATTTAAAGGCTAATCAAAACTTTATAGCTTTACAAGATGAGCTTGCTGGTACAGAGAATCGCTTAGCTGTAGCACGCAAACGCTATAATGATGTTGTGACATCATTTAACAGCTATCTTGTCGTGTTTCCTAATAATATTCTTGCTGGCTGGTATAATGTTGCGCAAGCAACTTTCTTTCAAGCACCTGAGGAAGCAGCTCAAGCACCTAAAGTTGAATTTTAATTAAACGAAATATTATTTGGAGAAGGCTTAATGCTTTCTCCTTTTTTATGATTATGCAAGACTTCATCAAAAATAATCTCTACAAACGTAGTATGATTTCTTATGCTCTGTATCCTTTATCTCTACTAAACTGGCTTATTGTTAAGTTTAGAAGGCAGTTTTTAGCGAGTTCTCGTCTCGCAGTAAAGGATATAAAACTTATTTGTGTTGGTAATATTACCTCTGGTGGCACAGGCAAGACGCCTTTTGTTATTTATTTAGCTAAATATCTTGAGGGTAAAGGTAAAAGAATTGCTGTTATTTCAAGAGGTTATAAAGGGAGCTTTGAAAACAATAATAAAATAATTGCAGATTCAAATGGACTGAAAGACATTGCTAAAGAGGCTGGAGATGAACCTTATTTAATTGCTTCAAGGCTACAAGGCACCACTGTCGTTGTTGGAAAAAACAGAAAAAAGTCTTTACAATTGCTTCTTGAAAGAGATGATAAACCAGATATTATAATATTTGATGATGCATATCAGCATCTAAAGATCAAATATGATTATTCTTTTGTTGTTTTCAATGGCGAGAGCCCCATCGGCAATGGCTTTTTACTTCCAGCAGGTATCCTTAGAGAGCCCTTAGCCCATATAAAATATGCTGATTATATCGTCTTTAATGCATACACAAAAGCCCCAGATTATTTGAAAATATATCATAAGCCTATTATAAATGTGTCGTATAGATTAACGAATCTAAAAAATAATAATGAAATAGACATAGCAGATAAAAAGCTTGCTCTACTTTCTGCTATTGGTGTTCCTGCTTCATTTGAAAAGACAATTATTAATGCGGGCTATGAATTCTCTAAGCATTTTGTTTTTCCAGATCATTATGGGTTTAATGATATTAAAGAGTTGAATAGGATTGAGTTGTGCTTGAAGAAAGAAGCTATTGACTTTTTAATCTGCACAGAAAAAGACAATGTGAAACTAGATAGAATTGATCATAAACTGCCGCTACTCGTGGCATGTTCCGAGTTTACTACTGACTCTCAAGGGGAAACTATCTTGAATGAGTTTTACGATCAGTTGACATGTCAAAAAGGGGTATAAGATGAAATCAAGAAAAGTCGAATGGGGTTATGTTTTAAGATTATACAAAGGCGAAGAGGTAGTTTCTAGCCTTAGTAATTTTGTCAGAGAAAAGAAGATAATTTATTGCCTATTAAGTGGCATTGGCGCTTGTACTGATGCAAAGATATCGTATTATTCAATGCAAAACAAAGAATATATAGAAACGCATTTGAACTCATTTTATGAGATTGTGTCATTGAGTGGAAATATTATATCAAATGGTAACCAAACAGTCGTGCACGTGCATATTCTGCTATCAGACGACAAGTTTCATTGCTTTGGAGGACATCTCAATTCAGCAATTGTTACTGCAACATGTGAGGTAAACTTGATAGTATCAGAAGAACGAATTGATCGGCAATTAGAAGAAGATACCAAATTAAATTTATTAAAACTCTAGTAATAGAGGTTTTTAGGAATAAAAAATGCTATTCTCAAAGTTAAAGGAGTTGTTATGCTTAAAAATTACAAATATATGTGTACTTCAGAATTGAGTTATGAAAATGCAATTAGCAAAGTAATAAATGAGCTTATTAGTCAGAATTACAAGATTCATAATTTTGTTATAATAGAGCAAAAAGGAGTTATTATCGACGAAAGAATACAGTATCAAGCTGTTATTCAAATAGTTTTGGATGAATCAAATAAGATTGAACCACACAAAGCTACAGAGTTAGAACACGATATTGCTTGCGATTGGTGTGGGTGTGTTATGCATATAAAACCTGAGTTTTCAATCAATAATACATCCAATTCTCTTGTTTGCAATTGTTGTGGACGTATTATGAGTGTCAGTGACAAGAGCTTTAAAACAAAATTGAAATAAAATAACACGAGGCTATAAATGATCATTATTAAGAGTCCATCGAGCGATGCAAGTTTTAATATCGCTAGTGAAGAGTATCTCTTTAATCAAAAAAATGATAATATTTTTTTGTTGTATCAAAATGAGCGAGCAATAATTGTTGGAAGAAAACAAAACACTTTAGCTGAGATTAATCATGAATATACCAAAGCTAATAATATACAGGTTGTACGCCGCATGTCTGGAGGTGGTGCTGTTTTTCACGACATCAATAATTTAAACTTTTGTTTTATAATTCGTGATATGAAAGTCTGCGAAAACAGTTTTGAGTATTATACAAAGCCCATAATTAGCACATTGAAAGATATAGGTATTGAAGCAAAACTCGAAGGGCGTAATGATTTAACTATTGATAGTAAGAAGTTTTCTGGTAATGCAAAATACTTTAAAGAATCTACTTTGCTCCAGCATGGTACTCTGCTATTTGATTCAAATATTAATGACATTTCTCAAGCTTTAAATAATGATCCAAGTAAGTTTAATGATAAAGCAGTTAAATCAATTAAGAGTAGAGTCACAAATATTAAGTCCCATTTAAATTTTCCTTTAACTATAAGTGAATTTGAAAACATGATCGTAAATAAAGTCAAAGAGCTTTATAGCGATGCTGTTTATTACGAATATAATGATCACGATTATCAAGAAATAGAAAAACTTAAGGTTGATAAATATAGTAATTGGAACTGGAACTTTGGTAAGTCTCCTGAATATAATTATCGAAAAAAGATCAGATGCTTAGGCGGGACGATCGAAGTAGTAATGTCTATTAAAAACGGCTTTATTGAAGAATTTAAGCTATATGGTGACTTTTTTAGCAAAGTCGATTTAGATGAGTTTGAAAACAGTTTTGTTGGAATCAACCACTCTTATGAAAGTACCAAAGCTCATTTAGAGAAATATAATATGGAAGATCTTTTTGTAAATGTTTTTGAAGAAGACTTTCTAAATGCAATGTTCTTTTAAAAGAGATTAATTTAAGCACATTCCTTCTTTTTTTATGTCGTTCAGAGAAGCGATAATCTCATGTTGCATTTTTATTGAATCATCTATTGTTATCTGATCAAGTTCTTTTATTAGATCAATGATTATCTTTTTTTTATGAGTTGGCATATTGTCATAGAAATATGTTTTAATATCATCTTCAGCGAATTTTAGCGCTATTGCAAGGTCTGTCATAGGAACGCATTCAATAAGGCTAAACATTGTTTTTGTTCCTTCTAGTAATATTGCTGAAAAAACTTTCATTTTTGCTCCTTACTTTAAAACTTATTATTGATAAGATATATAATTTTTTCTGGGATATTATGCAGGCTTTCAATATAGTCTACTGCTCCAGTTTCGATAGCTGCTCTTGGCATTCCAAATACAACAGATGTCTTTTCATCTTGAGCAATATTGATTGACCCCTGTTCTTTCATTAATTGCATTCCCTGTGCGCCGTCTTTCCCCATACCAGTTAATAGCACCCCCAAAGCATTTCTTCCAGCAAACTGGGCGACAGATTTGAATAAAATATCAACAGCAGGTCTTTGATGCCACACTTGAGGTCCTTCTTTAACACGCACAAAATACCTTGCACCTTCACGCCTTAATACCATATGAAAATCTCCAGGTGCCAGTAAAGCCAAACCTGGATATACGACATCACCATCTTGTGCCTCTTTAACCTCAATCTTACATAAAGAGTTTAGTCTCTCTGCAAAAGCAGTTGTAAATGAAGGGGGCATGTGCTGAACCATAACGATGCCTGGTGTGTTTGCAGGTAATTGAACTAGCACATCTTTGATTGCTTCTGTACCTCCAGTAGAGGCACCAATTGCAATTATTTTGTTTGTTGTGGCAATAGATATAGGTTGTAAGTTTTTTTTATCTGTTTGAACAGGATCAATATTTCTTGCTTTTACATTTGCGAAAGCTGCTGCTCTGATTGCTTTTATTAATTCTTTTTCTATGGAATCAATAGAATAAGCCTCTGACGGCTTTGGTATCACGTTAACAGCCCCAATTTCTAAGGCTTTCATTGACGTCTCACAACCTTTTTTAGTGACAGAGCTAACTATTATTGTTGGAACAGGAAAATGCCTCATTACTTTTTTTAGAAACGTTAATCCGTCCATTTTTGGCATCTCTATATCTAAAGTCATTACGTCAGGTTTTGAAAGTACAAGTTTATCTCTTGCAATGTAGGGGTTTGGGGCCGTACCAACAACTTCCATATCGGGCTCATTATCGATTATTTTGGTGAGCACGCGTCTGATAACAGCGCTATCATCTACCACAAGGACTTTAATTTTTTTCATAGTCTACTCCTTAAGAGAGATACAAAATGGTAGGCTTTCATAAAATAATACTTCACAATACTTGTTTTTTATTTTAAAGTTTTTTGGCAGTACAGTGCTATTGGGAACAGGAATACTTGTAGGAAAATCTTTTAAATATTCTCCAACGTAGTTACCTGCAATCATATTTAAAATTTCTTTTAGTGCATCGAGAATATCACTTTCATTGACTTCATCTATCCCTAAGAAGTTTTTTGTTAGAATATTTGCTAATTCTTCACCGCAGTATAATTCGATTTTTAGATTTGGATGGTTGATAGATGAGCAATATACAAAAGTATTATTAAAATGATCGGGTATTGTCTCTTCATTCATAAAGAACATACGCTCAATTATGTTAGAAGTCACATCCCTCAAATTCTTCATCTTCTTCTTCATCTAAAATCTCCTCTCCAAAAATTTCAATTAAGGTTTGTTTTATTTCTTCAGCACGAAAAGGTTTTGTTATAACAGTATAAGCTCGTGTAGTTTTGAGTTGTTGCAATACTTCTTCTCTGACTTCTGATGTAATAATGATTATTGGTGTTTGGGACAACAGCTGCAGTTCATGCATTTTTTCTATAAATGTTAGCCCGTTCATTTCTGGCATATTTATATCAGTAAAGATTAGATCCACCCATTCATTCTTTGCAATTTCAAGAGCTTCTAATCCATTTGAGGCTTCAAGAATATGTAGACTTGAAACACCACACATTGACACTGCTTTTTTGAGTATTTTCCTCATTGAGGAACTGTCATCAACAATTAGTAAAGATAAGCTCATTTTATTATCCTTTATCTATCAATTTGAATTCATTTATTGTTGTTAAAACGCTGTCTATATTATCTGCTATCATTTTTTCAACGTCTTTAGTTTTGATATTGTAATACTGTAAAACTTGGTCATAGCTTTTCATATACATATTGTCTTTTTGTGCCAAAAAACCCATTGTAAACGAGAGAAAGTCGGATAAGGTTACAAGCCTTACTATGGGGTCATTGAATAATTTGTTATCGTGATGGTGCTTAGCTGAAGATATGATTTCCTTTGGGAGATTCCAATGTTTTAGTATAGATGCACCAATATCTGAATGAGTAAATCCTAATACAGATTGTTCTGCACTTATAAAATCCATTCCTTCATTTTCAACAAGGTAATCGATGCGATCTGCTTCTTTTTTTACCCAAATACTGAGGATGATTTTCCCAATATCGTGCAATAAACCAGCGGTAAATAGAATTGTTTTATCTATATCTTTTTCAAGATAAGCCAAGTTTTCAGTGAGCACAGCAACAGAAAGATTATGTTCCCAAAGCTCTCCTTTATGCACCTCATAGCCATCAAATAAGTTTGAAAAATAATCTTGTGTGCTAATCAAACTCAATATTGAGAATATTTGTTGTTTGCCTAAAAGAGAAATGGCAGTTGAAATATCATACACATGTTTTGGCTTTGCATAAAGTGCTGAGTTAGAAACTTTAAGTATATTTGCAGTCAAAGATGCATCTAGTTTGATTATTTCTGCAAGCTTTTTATTTGTGTAATTGTCGCTTCTGATCAATTCAAGTGCTTTTTGTGCGTTTTTATTGAAAGCAGGTAAAAACTCAATAGCTTGAACAATATCGTTTAAGGTAATCATAATTCGTACTCCTCTTTTGCATTAGAAACGACGACTTTTCCAGTTTCAAGAAAAAGCCTTACAGTTCGGCTTTTGGAACCACCGACATCTTCCTTATTGATTATTACATTGTTTCTCCAA
>JAKPKU010000060.1 GCA_029553545.1 Candidatus Cloacimonadota bacterium | reverse complement strand
AGTTCACAAAACTTCATAAATAAAAGATTAAAGTTCAACTGCTTTTCCATTGCAACATCCGAATAGCCATGCATCGATTGAAGTAAAAAAATCTTTGTCATCAAAACTGGGCTATATGGAATACGATGTTTTCCTACATTTATTAATTTAGCTTTGTTTGATAATTTATTAATTCGAGACCAATCTAATAATTTTAAAACTTGAGAGCTTTGAATTAGTCGTTAATGCCTTATTCAAAACATAAAACAGACGAAGTTAAAGTCTGTTTTTTAAAAATGCCTTCGTTATTATGCCTTTTTTGGAGCTGGCTCAAAACATAAAATCCTTAAAAACCAGCGTAATCCGCTTCTATAAATCTTTTCCTTTCTAATTCAAAGATCTCAACTTTTATTACTGGTTCATCTGAGAATTTCTCAACAATACTGTCTATTTCTGAATCTATAAAGCTACCTGACATTGAACACCTCTTTTATTCTTTAATTAATGCCATTCTATGATACTCTATATTTTTGTCAAGTAATATTTTAACTATATTTATTGTCTGCTTTCTAATTCAAAGCTCTCGGCATGATAAAGACTAACAAGATCAAAGTTCCAACAAGTGTTTCATTCGGTTTATATGGACTGAAAGAACAAAAACTTGTCAACACCCTTGCAGAGCAGAACTTGTTTTGGATAGGAAAACACTTTGACGAGGATATCTCCAATAGATTTAAAACAACCTTAAACGAAGCTATTCAATCTGGCTTTACCAGAGATATGCTCGCTGATAAACTAAAAGAGCAATTTCAGGATTTAGGAAACAAATCAGAAGTATACTGGCAAGGCTTAGCTGAGCATACAGCCTTAAAGGTCAGAGAGTTTGCCCGGCTTGAAGGTTATCAGAAAGCAGGAGCTAAATATTACAAATTACTCGTTATTCTCGATGATCGTACTTCGGACATCTGTAGAGCTTTAGCAAAGGAAGATAAGCTTTATCCACTTGATGTTGCCATTGAAGTTAGAGATAATTTGTTAGATTTAGATTCCAAAAATCAAAGTCTTGAGTCAGCCAGAGACTATATCAAAGCACTTGCTCCCTGGGTTTCTGAATCTCAAATCGTAAGAGATAATAATGGAAATCCAACCGGAGTGTCTGGAGCTCATACACCATTTCCGCCTTTTCACTGGAAATGCAGGACGACTACAGAGATTTATTATTGATTGTGTAAGGATAGAAATGTTTCTTTATAAATCATATAAGGCGTTTAAAGTACTAAGCCCATTACCACTTTTTTGTTCTTTCCACTTTAACAAATCATTTTTAGTTAATTTTTTAAAATTCGAAAAATCAACTTCATGCTCTATTTTCAATGAAGCAACTTTACCCTCCGTTAATGATTTAACAACATTTTCTGACTTTTTTATATATTTAAACATAGTAATTTCATAATATATCCACGGAGAAAGAGTTTTATCAGATCTAGAATTCACGGCAAGAGAATTTGGGGTTTCAAGGAAAAATAAGACTTCCGTTTTATTCATCATCATTGTTAAAGCACTAGCTAACATCATATGAATATGACTAGATGAATAGATAACATCATCATAATTATAATTGCTTTTTTTATTTTCATTTTTGATTTTGTCATCAATTAATATTTGTAAATCTTTAGAATATTTCCATACAGTTGAATCAATAAATGCTGTTAACCCAAAATGTTTTTTTAACCATCCAGCAAAGACAATCGCATTTTTATTATCAAGATGAGAATGTGAAATGAATACATCTGCTTTAATTTCTGGGAACCAATCTTTTGACATTTTTGATCCGTCTAAGCTTCCATTACTTAGAGTAAACCCATCTAATGAGGTTTTAATAAGGTTTTCTTGTTCGGTTATTATTTTTTTTACTTGATTTTCATAAGTATTATTGGCGTCAACTATACCACTTTTTTCAATACGGAATGCTCTATACATTTTATCTCCTTTATTAATTCTTATTTCTTATATTATTTCTAAACACAAAAGGGTAATTAAAATTATAATTGGTATATAGACAAATGTCGTTGAGAAAGAAATCATTCCATTAAAAATGAATTCTAAATGTATACAAAAACTTCGTTTTGATTTGATTACATAGATGTCTTCAATTTTTAAGGTATTTGTTTCCAATTTTTTAACAAAATCTTTTTGTAAATCTATAAAGTGTCTTTCCAAACCGAGGTAAAATGAATCCAAAGCAAAAAACATAATTGATGGAATGATACTAATCCATAAAGGGATATTTTGGTTTCCCATAGAAAATGCAATTAAACCTGTAATAACAGTTAAATTCCAGGTTTTGCAAGAAGCACTATTATTTGCCATACGAGTAATAATGCTTTGTAAAATATCAAGATGTTTCATCACAGCTGGTTCATTCATTAGTTTAAGGTTAATTTCACACATAATGCCTTCCTTTACTTAATCAAATAATTATATTTTGTATTCTTTCAGTTAATTTTTGTTTAAAATCTTCTATATCACTCCAACGGATATAGTTGAAATGTTGTGTATCAAAATGAATATTATCTATTTCAATATCTCTACAAGTAAATATCACTGGTTTATCCAGAGCGAGTCCCATTCCTGCTTCAAGATATACGCCATGCTTATTATCTGTAAAATCTGCAATCATAAAACCACATTGATTTATCTTCTCTTTTATATTATCAAAAATTGCATCATTGAAAGATACTTCATCAATTCTTTCTGCTTTATAACCAAAATACTCTATTGCAGGTTTTATTGCTTGCTCATAAACACTCATAAGCTCTGAATTAAAAGACATAGCAATAAAAACTGTCTTAGATAAAATTCCATTCGAGTCTAACATTTTTATACTTTTTGCCGTAAGTTCTAAATATCTACCTCCATCATTAAGTGTTAATCCATATCTAAAAATAGCTTCATCTTCCGATCTGGTGATAAATCTTTTCATCGCAACATCAGTGTCAATTCCAAACAAATGATAGTTTTCTGAACATAGAGCAAATCCATTAGGTTCTTTTTCTTTAATAAATTCAAGTATTTTTATGATGGTCTCTTTATAATTTAAAGGAAACGTATAATATTCTTTTAAAGTATTTTCGCTTAAAGTATTAATCACTAATGGTTTTTTTTGATGTAAGTTATGTTGAAAAATACAATAACTTAGAAAGAGGTCTCTTCCTTTATTACTAAAAGTAACTTCTGCAGTATTAGATATTTGATATTTACCACAAATTTCACATACTACCTCTTTTGAATCTTTTCCATTTCTTTCATCTTTTATAATACAATTATGACTTTTGCAAATTGGGCATTCACTCATATTAACTTTCCTTTTCGACTAACGCTATTTCATCTTCTGTCAAGTCATAAAGCTGATAGACTAAATGGTCTATTTCCTGCTCTTCTTTTCTTGTATCTTCATAGTTTTTCTTTTTCTCTATAATACTGTTAACTATTGCAGAAAATATCTCTTGTTTTGCTCTTTTAATATCTTTAATTGGCAGTTTCTTTAAATCATCTGGATAAAACCCTATTTGACTTCTTCTTACAGATTTAAGAAAATACAATCCAAATTTTGAGTTAAGAATCGCAAGTAAATATTTTAAATCAAAATTCTTTGAATTTGCTTCTAATTTATTTCTAAATCTTTGTAATTCAAACTTATCTCCTTTAATTTGAAAATCTTTCCGAATACTATTATTAATACTTAGATTCGATATATCTGTAAAATATTCCCATAGTACAGAGACAAAGCAACTGTCATTACATAATAATCCTGAGTCATCATAAACTGCATCAGTCATTCTTCCTCTAAGAATTTTTGGATAAATAAAAAGTTCTGGAAATGTAGGTCTTACAAGTTTTGAAGGACTTCTATCTGTACCCCATTCTAAATATTTAATGGTTTCAATTTGATATTTTTTTATCCATTTCCCCTCAATATATGCTTTACAGTGTATCTGATCTTTAACACTAGATATTAAATCTTCTTTTCTAAACTCACCTTGCCAATATCTTTCATCGCTACTGGGTCGTAATCCATAACTAACATAACAAATTTTGCCCCATTCATGACAATTTTGAAAATTACCTATTATTGATTTTTCAATTTTAATTTTAAATGTGTATTCAGATAGTTCAAATTGTTTTTTGGTTGGCAATACAATTTTATTATTAAACTGATCCACATGTTTAAATCTTCGTGGTGTATGTATACTATTTTTATCTTTTTTTATCTCAATAATTATATTTTTAACTGCAGCATCAAATACTTTGATTTCTGATAAAAAATCTATCCTATTAATAAGAGAATTTTCTAGATAATATTTGTGAGGTTTTTCAGCATATTTTGAAGCTATAAAAGCATCTGGGATAATGAAATCAATTACCCCTTTATCTTTTAACAATTTAAAGGATTTCTCTAAAAATGCAACATATAAGTCCCATTTTTCCCAAAGTGTTTCATATTGTTTTGAATCCATAATCTGTTTTCTTAATTCTGCAATTGTTGGATTGTCAGCTCTAATATATGGTGGATTACCAATTACAACATCAAACCCCTTTTCAATGCCAAACATCCATTCTTGATCAAACCAATCTGTAGATATATTCTGATTATAAGGATCCCATTTTGCAAGTTGTTGAGCACTTTTGTTACTCCATCCAATCTCTTCTAAAATCTTACTCATCTCTTCACGAATTCTTCGGTCTTCATCTCTGAGTTTCTTTTTTGTTGAGGGAGTTTTAGCTGAGAATAGACGATGTCGTATGTCTTTTAATTGCTTTTCTAATTCTTGAATATTTGATAAATCAAACAAAGTTAACTGTTTTGGAGGTTTCTCAATACCTATCAATGTATTCGCTGTTACAAACTTTGTTTCAAGATTAGGAAGTGGTCTAATACCAAAATTATCTGTTTTTTTGTTAACTTTTTGGTCAACAACTAATGAAATGAAAAATCGAAGTTTACTAATCTGTGTTGCGATGGGCTGAATATCAACTCCGTAAATACAATTTTCAATGAGATATAACTTACGACCATAATCAAGCTCATTACTATTAAAAGCTGTTTCTATATCTTCTATCAATTTTTCTCTTATTTCTGAGTCGTCTATTAAGTTTGCTTTTTCGATCTGCTTTTCTTTCCAAAGTTTATTGTTTGGATCGAGTTTATGAAGAATATGAACCAATTTGTGTAATATACCCATAGGGAAAGCTCCAGACCCACAAGCCGGGTCAAGGATTTTACAATTATCAATAGCATTAATTAAAAAAATACTTTGTTTTTCATCAAATAAATGTTCTTTATCATTATAACCTATGAGAAAATCTAATGCAATTTCTGCATCATCTGAATTCATCACTGATTTAATTACAATTTGTTCTTTAAGATAAGCCTTAAGTGATTCGTCTACCATATAATTCACAATCTCTCTTGGAGTATAAAAACTACCTGTTTGCTTACGAGCTGTGGTTTTTGTTTCAGGATTATAACTTGCCAATAAATTTTCAAAAACTCGACCTAAAAGCTCTGGATCAAGAGCAATATCCTCTTCAATAGGCGTGTTTTCCGTAACCGTAAATTTGTAGCTTTTCAGAATATTTATAAGTCCATTTACCATTACGTCATTTTGTTGAGTATCTCCTAACTCTTCAGAAAGATCTGCGTGTTCATTTTTGCTAAAAAAGATATAATCTGGAACACAAAGGATATTATCTTTTCTATCAGAGAATCCATCTTCATAAACAATAATATCTCCACCGTTTTTCCCTTTTAGTAAAGGATCAGGGCTATCAAGGCATTCAAATAAGCCTCCATTCATGAAGGGAACGATATTTTCTACCATCTCTATGAATGCTTCAGGATCCTTAAAATAACTTTCATAACGCATCAAATTGGTCACATTCATCTGCTGACCTTCTTTGCGGAATTCTCTTTTACCAACAGTTTGATTTAGTGTTGCAAAGAATAGATTTTGCAATATAGCTCTATAATATTTACTCCCTTGAGTTTTATAATCAAAGCCTTTTTTCTTGTTTGGTTCAAAGTCCTTTAATAAATTCTCTTTGATATAATTAATATCAAAAAGTTCTTCTGGTATTAAGCTTTTTTCTTTAATAAACCATACAAATAAAAGACGAGTTAAAAGCCGAATGAGGTTTTTAGCATTATGCTCTTTTACTTTTTCTTCTTCTTTTAAAAGACTGTTCTTGTCTGTTGCCCAATTCGTTGTAGGAAAATGAACTTCTTTTAGTGCCCAAAAATACCAATTAGACAATTCTTTATAAAAACGATCATTTAATTCTTTTGTATTAAGTGTTTTTTGCCAAGCATTATGTAGCTCAACAAAATTTGTGAATTGATACTTAAAAAGAAGTTCAGAAAATGATAAATCAAAAAGTATTTCAATATGTGCTCTATGTGGTGAAACTATCGAAATATCTTTAATAACAGTTACTTTTTCAAGAACATCTTTTTGAGAATCCTTTTTATTGAGTCGCCTATTAATTACTGAAAGTGTAATATTATCACCATGTTTGAATACAATGAGAACTGGCATAAGGAAAACTTTGTTTACTTCTCTTGTAATATTTGCTAATTGGGTTCTGGTATATTCTGACTTATTTAGCTCTATACTAAAAAAGAGATATGCCTCAATTATTGTATTATCTACTTGTTTTGTGTCAAATTGACTCAATTGTTCTGAAATTTCATTATCGGTTAGTTGAAATAAAAGATCTATTGATTTCCATTCTTCAATATATGCTTTTTCTTCATTAAATTTTGAATCTGTTCTAATAAATTTGTCTTTGAAGTATTGATAGCTGGTTTCTTGGAAAGGGCTTTTTCTTTCTGATTTGTATCCTAATGTATTAAAGAGTTTTATTGATGCCTGTTGGACTGTTATATTTGAAAAATCTTTGATTGCTTTTTGAATATCAAGTTTTAGTTCTTTTTCTGACATTTTTACCTCACAATTAGCCATGTTACAAGATCAAAATCATTCATTTTATTGATCTGTTTCGAATAGGGTATCAGTTTTGCTCCCCTATCACTTGTTAGTTTTGAATTACTCTTTTTCTTAAAAATATATACTATTTCATTAACTGCTTTACTTAATAACTCAGTGTATTTATCCATTTTTAAACCATTATTAGTTTCTTGATTAAACGCTGAATATAATTCTTCATATGCCTGTTTTTGATTTTGACAGAGTTACTCATTTCATCTCCAATTATTAAAAAATAAATGCGTTATCTTATATTCTTCAAAATAACTCGTTCATTTTATGTTTAAAATCCTGTAGCGTTGGAATCAAATCCACCACACGAACAAACAAACATAAACTTCATTATATTGCAAGCTTTTTTTTAATATAAAAACAAATTAGTATGTTAACTGAATAGAACTTGGTTTGATATTATTATATAACAATACTTTAATGGCTTCATATGAAAGAAGATTAAATCAAATGGGATCGCATTAAGTATTTTAAACTAAAAGAGTTTGTGTGTCCCTGCTGCCAAAAATTGGCAATTTCTGAAAAATTGATTCTTAAACTTGATCTGGCAAGAGAGATAGCTGAAGTGCCGTTTCAGATCAATAGTGCATACAGATGCCAGATACACAATCAGTTAGTTGGTGGAGTTAAGGGCTCGGCGCATTTATCTGGTTTGGCAGTTGATATTGCCTGTCTGTGTTGTAAGTGTGTTGTTAAATAAAAAAAGCTGATTGTTTTGGTCTGTGTGCCATGGAACCGTTTGCCAAAGACTTTAAACCTAAGTGTGTTGCAGTGTGTTGCAGTGTGTTGTAGTGTGTTGTTCAAAAAAAAGTTGATTGTCTTGGTCTGTGTGCCATGGAACTGTTTGTCAAAGACTTTAAACCCAAGTGTGTTGTAGTGTGTTGTAGTGAGTTGTAAAATAAAAAATCACCCCTAAACCCGCTTGTAGTAGGCATCTGCTGATTTGGGTGAAAATAGTTTCCAAAAAACACTGTTTTGTCCTGCCAATATATATAGAGGGTGATGTTTTTAATTATGATTCTGCTTTAATCTTTTATAAGCTGTTTTGATTACTATGCAAAAGCCTCAACTTTTATCTTTTTATTGTATTTCTAACATGATTGTCGTTCAATTATAAAAAAACTAAAGATTTTACTTGCCAAAAAATGCCTATCTATACACTTAACATTGAAGTAATTTTTTTAATAATCATAATGGAGGTATAAGTCATGAATACAAAACCTGAAATTGATAAGCTAATCGAAAAATATAAAGCCAAAAAAGGCGTATTGATACCTCTATTGCAAGATGTGCAGAGTATAGAAGGCTACTTATCGCGTGAGAATATGAAGTATATAGCAGAAAAAATGGGGATCCGAGAAGCAGAGATATTTGGTGTGGCAACTTTTTACAGTATGTTTCGATTAAAACCGCTTGGCAAACACATTATCAGGGTGTGTAAAGGCACCGCCTGCCATGTCTCGGGAGCAAATAATATATCAACTGCTATACGAAATGTTTTGGACTTGAAAGATGATGAAGACCAAACAGCAGACGGATTTTTCACCTTTATCGAAGTAGCTTGTCTTGGCTGCTGCAGCCTCGCACCAGTGATTATGATTGACGATAAAACTTATGGCAAATTAACCAGTGAAAAAGTATCACAAATAGTCAAAAGCTATTATAAATAAGGAAATACTATGAAACAGTGCATCATAAAAATAGGCATGGCAAGCTGTGGGCGTGCTGCAGGCGCTGAAGAGATATACAAAAGTGCTGAAGATCATATAAATAAACATAATTTGGATTGTCGCTTAATGAAAACTGCCTGTATTGGGATGTGTTTTGCTGAACCATTGATCGAATTTATTATGTCTGATATGCCAGATATCACTTATGGGCGTGTTACCAGTGAGGAAATTTCAGGATTAATAGATTCTTATCTCGCAGGCAAACCACAAGAAGAAAAAGTGATAATCAGCAGGGAAAGTACGTCTAATTTTGATATTCAAGGACAGGAGAATGATAGCCTTAAAAAACAAACACGCATAGTATTACGCAATTGTGGGATTATTGATCCAGAATCGATTGAAGATTATATCAATAGACAAGGCTATATGGCATTGCAAAAGGCACTTAAAGAAATGGACCCTGAAAAAGTCGTGCAGGAGATACTTGCCTCCAGATTAAGAGGGCGTGGTGGTGCAGGCTTTCCAACTGGGTTGAAATGGGAGATCGCAGCAAATTCGCGTATTGGTGAAAAGAAATATATCGTCTGCAATGCAGATGAAGGAGACCCTGGCGCTTTTATGGATAGAAGTGTCTTGGAGGGAGACCCCCACTCTGTTATTGAGGGCATGCTGATCGGTGCCTTTGCGATTGGCGCAGATGAGGGTTATATCTATGTGCGTGCTGAATATCCTCTTGCCATCAAACATTTAAAAAAAGCAATAAATGATGCCTATGAGAGAAATCTACTGGGTAAAAATATATTAAATAGTTCCTTTTCTTTTGATTTGCATATCAAAGAAGGTGCTGGTGCATTCGTTTGTGGTGAAGAAACCGCACTAATTGCCTCTATTGAGGGAAAACGCGGTATGCCAAATATCAGACCTCCATATCCAGCTGAATCTGGTTTATTTGGACAACCCACAAATATAAATAATGTGGAGACATTTGCCAATATAGCTTGGATTATTCTCAATGGTTCAGAAGCATTTAATAAGCTGGGAACTGAGAGATCAAAAGGCACAAAAGTCTTTGCCCTCGCAGGTAAAATAAAAAAATCAGGACTTATTGAAGTGCCAATGGGCGTTCCATTACGCCATGTTATTTATGATATTGGCGGTGGAATGAAAGAAAATAGTCCATTTAAAGCTGTTCAATTAGGCGGACCCTCTGGTGGTTGCATCCCTGCTTCTAAACTTGATACAATTGTTGATTATGACTCAATCAATCAAACTGGAGCCATTATGGGCTCGGGAGGAATGGTGGTAATGGATGAGAAAACATGTGTCGTCGATGTGGCAAAGTTCTTTCTTACCTTTACACAAAATGAGTCGTGTGGCAAGTGCACTTTTTGTCGTATAGGCACGCGCCGAATGCTTGAAATACTGACACGTATTACAGAGGGAAAGGGCAAAATTGAAGATATAAAGAAGCTGGAAGACCTTGCTGAAATGATTAATAAGGGCTCACTCTGTGGATTGGGTCAGACAGCACCAAACCCAGTTTTGACTACTTTAAAGTACTTTCGAGAAGAATATGAAGAGCATATTATTGACAAAAAATGCCGTGCAGGCGTTTGTAATGCATTAATAAATTATTCGGTATTAGCAGATAAATGTGTTGGATGTACAGCTTGCGCAAGAGTATGCCCTGTACAGTGTATCAGCGGTGAAGTCAAAAAGCCTCACTTTATCCATCAAAATCAATGCATCAGATGCGGTGCATGTTTCAATGCTTGTAAATTTGAAGCGATTGTGAAGAAATAGGAGACATTATGTTTGTCGTAAATATAGATGGTAAAATAGTTCAAGCAAAAGAAGGTCAAACAATTCTGGACGTTGCCAGAGATAATAATATAGAGATCCCAACCCTATGTCATGACACAGAATTGAAGCCCTATGGCTCATGTTGGGTTTGTGCGGTAAAAGTTGAAGGTGTGAAGGGCTTTGTCACAGCATGCGGCACAGAAGTTCGCGAGAATATGGTGATAACTACGAATTCACCAGAGATTTACAAAGCGAGACAAATGGCACTGGAGCTGCTTTTGTCCGATCACTATGCTGATTGTGAAGCGCCTTGTAAAATAGCTTGCCCTGATCATGTGGATATCCAAGCTTATATAGCGGCAATTGCAAATAATGACTATCATCAAGCTGTGAAGATCATCAAAGACACCCTGCCAATGCCTCTCTCTATTGGGCGCGTATGCCCTGCTTTTTGTGAGGATGAATGCCGTAGGACAATTGTTGATGAACCGATAGCAATATGTAAATTAAAGCGCTATGCTGCTGATCTTGATTTGGGCGATATCTGGTCTTATATTCCAGACAAAGCTGAATATAATGGCAAAAAGGTTGCAATTATTGGTGCAGGACCTTCTGGCTTAACTTGTGGGTTTTATCTATCTAATCAAGGCTATCAAGTTGATGTATTTGAGTCCTCACCGCAGGCTGGAGGCTGGTTGAGATATGGTATTCCTGAGTATAGACTGCCAAAGGCGATATTGGATAAAGAGATTCAATTAATGTGTAGTAATGGAATGAAGATTCATTGCAATAGCCCTATCGGGAATGCTGAGGAGTCTTCATTG
This sequence comes from Candidatus Cloacimonadota bacterium, assembly GCA_029553545.1. Taxonomy (GTDB): domain Bacteria; phylum Cloacimonadota; class Cloacimonadia; order Cloacimonadales; family WRIO01; genus JAGOCT01. The sequence goes on along the minus strand of JAKPKU010000060.1, from coordinate 814 downwards.
GGTATTGCCAAGTTGAGCAAAGATTATGATGCTGTTTACGTGGCTATTGGTGCGCAAAAGGCTGTCGATATGCCACTGCCTGGCAATGATTTAAACGGTGTTTTCTTAGGTGTCGATTACCTGAAATCTGTAGCTTTGGGAACATCTCCTGATCTGGGCAAAAGAGTAGCCATTATTGGTGGTGGAAATACTGCTATTGACTGTGCCAGAACCGCAAAGAGGTATGGTGCAAACGTAACAGTAATCTATCGTCGCACACGCGAAGAGATGCCTGCAGACGGCTTTGAGATAGATGCTGCTTATGAAGAGGGAGTTGTTTTTTATCCATTGATGAATCCTGTAGAATATATTGCTTCTGCAGAATCTCCTGAAAGATTGCATGAAATACGTATAGAAAAAATGCTGCTTGGCGACCCTGATATTAGCGGCAGACGCAGCCCCATTCCTACAGGAAGCTATATTACAGAGCAATTTGACTCTGTTATCGCTGCTATTTCTCAAATCCCTGAAGTGAGGTTTTTAGCTGAAGAAAAGAATCAAGTTGAAAACACGATTTTACCACTTTCAAAATGGTCAACTATTGAGGTTGATAAAAACACGATGTATTCAGGGCTTGGTAATGTATTTGGTGGTGGTGATTTTCGCCGTGGACCATCAACTGCTATAGAAGCCATTGCAGATGGAAGAATTGCAGCTGAACAGATAGATTATTGGCTCAAACATAATAGATTTGAGAAAAAGGCTTTTCGCTTTGATTCCAAAAAGGCTAAAAAGCTTAGTGAAGTCATGAAAAAAGAGTATGAACAATATCCCG
>JAKPKU010000053.1 GCA_029553545.1 Candidatus Cloacimonadota bacterium | reverse complement strand
GCAGCGTTCTGTAACTTTAGTAGTTTTTTCTGACTGAATCTTTTTTGTACTAATCAGTCTAAAATTAGCTTTATTGTTTTTTTGTGCAGTTAATGTGACAAAGGTGCTGATTATCAGCAGAAGTATGATTACTTTTTTCATGTTTTTCTCCTGTAATATTATTCTTTTATGGTCAATTTGTCAAAAAGGGCTTTTCATTTAAAAATGAAAAGCCCCTGATACAATGAATTTATTTTTATCTCTTGGTACTGATAGCCCTGAGAACACAATAAACAAGCTAAGTATATATATATATGTACTTACTCTTCTTCTCCAAAACCTGTTTTGGTTTTTCTTTTCAGGATACTTCATCTCTATTGTTTCCTTTAGCACGAAACCATTTTCAATCATTCCTTTCAACATACAAAACTATACAAGTCTTTTAAAACTTGTCAATATATATTTTACACGACAAAAAAGTGAGAATATAGTGCAGCTGCTTTTCCATTGCGACATCTGCATAGCCATACATCGATTGAAGTAAAAATATCTTTGTCATCAAAACTGGGCAATATGGAACACGATGTTTTCCTACATTTGTTAATTTAGCTTTGTTTGATAATTTATTAATTCGAGACCAATCTAATAATTTTAATGCTTTTATTACTGGTTCATCTGAGAATTTTTCAACAAAACTGTCTATTTCTGAATCGATAAAGCTACCTGACATTGAACACCTCTTTTATTCTTTAATTAAGGCCATTCTATGATACCCTATATTATTGTCAAGTAATATTTTAACTATATATATTGTCTGTTTTCTAATCCAAAGCTTTCAAGATATGTTAAATTGACTCAGCTATGCTTTATATATTAACAATAAATGCTCTAAGAGCACTGTTAACAAGCTGCTCTGGGTATGCTAAGTATTAATGAAAGAATCATCATTGTAGATTGTATAATTTAGTTATCTATTTGCTTCTTATATGCGCCAAAGTCCCATCTTTTGTATAATCTGCACGGGTAAATCTATATGACTGCATGAGGCACTGATTATTGATATTAACAAAACTTGCAACATCAATTATGATAGAATAAGACCCCAAATATGCATCACTTGGTATTCGTTCAATAGTATTTGCTGGCAAGGTAAAATGCCTTTGTGAGGGAGATACTAAACAAGTAAATTCGTCTCGATAAGTATTATGATCTTGATCCGCCCACCCTTGGTTGAAAGTAAGAAGTTGTGCCTTGACCGCTCTATTCACAGACCAGTCGATAGTAATATTTGTCTCAGGGTTTATATAAGTTGGAAAAGTAATATCAATTTTGCCAATAGCAGTTAATTTAGCAGAATAAGTACCAAGCGAGCTAATTATCTTAATATTGTAAACTTGATTTGGCTGGAAAGGGTATCTGCCCTCTAAAAAAGGAGCAGTGTATTCTGATGATAAATTAACAGATTGCCCATCGACTAAAAAGTCCTCGATTGTTACCTCGCCTAAACCGTCTGCCCAACAAATATATACACCAGCTTCTTCAGTATAACCATGCTCTTCCATGACAAAATCTGGGAAAATTCTCACAATTAGTGGAGCGCTGCTCATGTCATTTGGATCAACAAGTTGCTCTACCTCTTTATCATTGGTACTGCAACCTTGCACACCAAGAAGAATAGCGCTCAAAAGTAATAGTGTTGTTAATAGGTATCTCATTTTAACCTCCATTTATTAAGTTTTAATTAGTTTAGGAAAATGAAAGAATATGTCAAGAATAAAAATATGTTTTTTAATTATTTCTTAAAAAAGCGCAGGGCACCCAATATTATGGTGGTGTTGATTAATGCATAATTCAGGTTTATTGACTTGAAAATTATTGAAAGCTGGGAATAATGATATGAAATGTTATTGAATTGACGCGATTATGGATATCTGTTAGTTCGAAAAAAAAGCACCTCTAAACTCGCTCGTAGTAGGCATCTGCTGATTTAGGTGAAAATAGTTTTCAAAAAACACCATTTTGTAAGCCCTATATATATAGAGGGTGATGATTTTATTTTATTCTTTATAAGTTATTTTTAATTACTCTGCATAATATAGCATAAAAAAAGGGAGTCAATTAAGACTCCCAAACTTTAAATATATCACTCAGAAAGTTTTATTTTTTGGCTTCTTTTGCCCATGTATCTTTTAATCCTACAATTCTGTTGAAGACAGGCTTTTCAGCTGTGCTATCATCGTCAGTATTAAAGTAACCTTGTCTAAGGAATTGGAACTTTTCACCAGCTTTTGCCTCTTTGAGAGATGGTTCTGCCAAGCATTGGGTGATGGTCAATGAGTCAGGATTAAGATGAAATTTATAATCTTTTCCTTCTGGGTAGTCCATAGGGTCTGGCACACTAAATAATTGTTCATAGAGGCGCACTTCAGCAGTGATAGCGTGTTCCTTTGACACCCAATGCGATGTACCTTTTACTTTTCTTCCATCTTTTGACCAGCCGCCACGTGATTCAGGGTCATAAGTGCAGATAAGCTTTATTACATTGCCTTCATTGTCTTTAATAACCTCTTTGCAGGTGATATAGTAGGCATGCTTGAGACGTATTTCACCACCAGGAAATAGTCTAAACCACTTTCTTGGTGGCTCTTCCATAAAGTCTTCGCGTTCAATGTAAATAGTCTTTGAAAAAGGCACCAATCTCTTGCCAGCATTTGCATCTTCAGGATTATTTTCTGCTTCGAGATACTCAACTTTATCATCTGGGTAGTTTTCAATAACAACTTCTAATGGCTCTAATACTGCCATGACACGGTTGGCAGTGAGGTTTAAGTCTTCCCTCACACAAAACTGTAATAGCTCAAAATCGACAATACTATTTGCCTTTGCCACACCTATTCTATCTGCAAAATCTCTGATAGACTTCGGTGTATATCCACGGCGACGCATCCCTGCGATAGTAGGCATACGAGGGTCGTCCCAACCATTGACTGTATTACTCTTTACCAAGTCAAGCAATAGCCTTTTGCTCATTACAGTATAGGAGAGATTTAGTCTGGCAAACTCAATTTGTCTGGGCTTATGTTTTACTGGTAATTCATTGATAAACCAGTCATAAAGCGGGCGGTTGTTTTCAAATTCTAAGGTACATAGAGAGTGGGTGATTGCTTCAATCGAGTCTGATAGGCAGTGAGTGTAGTCATACATAGGGTAAATACACCATTTATCGCCTGTACGGTGATGATGAACATATTTTATTCGATACATAACAGGGTCACGCATGCAGATAAAAGGTGAAGCCATATCAATTTTGGCACGAAGCGAATATGTTCCTTCTTCAAACTCTCCTGCTTTCATTCTGCGAAAGAGATCGAGATTTTCTTCAATACTTCTGTTTCTGTATGGGCTGTGCGTGCCAGGTTCGGTAAGTGTGCCTCTGGTAGCTCTAATTTCTTCTTGAGAAAGCTCACAAACGTATGCTTTGCCTTCCTTGATAAGTAATTCTGCATAGTCATATAATTGCTGGAAGTAATCAGAAGCATAAAAAAGATTGCCACCCCAGTCAAACCCAAGCCAGTGTACGTCGTTCATGATAGAATCGACATATTCAGTTTCTTCTTTTGCAGGGTTTGTGTCGTCAAATCTTAAATGGCATTGTCCTTGATAATCACGCGCTATACCGAAATTTAAGCAGATAGATTTTGCATGACCAATGTGCAAATAGCCATTTGGTTCGGGGGGGAATCTGGTGATTATTTTTGTATGTTTTCCAGATTCTAAGTCGCTGTCGATAATGTTTCTAATGAAATTCGACACTTCAATTTCTTTGTTTTTGTCAGTTGTTTCTTCCATTTTTCACCTCAATTATATTTTTATAACTATGCAAGGTCAAATTTAATTAAGTGGATGTTTTTGGCAATGATTTTTTTTATTCACAGCACTTTTGTGCAAGTAATTTGAATATTCTACAAAGAACTGCTTATTAAATAATTGTGTTTTTTATGAGAGAATGCTAAATGCTTCTCTTATTGTTGCAATTTTATCTTCAATTTGAAAGGGACGAACAACAGAATTGCTAATAAACTCGTCTAATTCGCTTTCTTTTATGTTTTTAAAGAATTTAGTTTCGAGGCAGCCACCAATGCAGACTAATGTGGTTCTTGGGCAAGAAACCTGTATTAGAGTCAATAAGAGTAGGTTGTTTTTATCTTTGATGGTGTTTTCCGTAAAAATGATTATCGAAGTTGAAGTTAAATAATCTAATATCTTATCTTTTGTATCGCAATAAACTATACTCTCATTAAATTTAGATGCTGTAAGAGGATAGTTCCAGCATAACACTTGTGACATTTTATCTCCTTAATTAGCTAATATTATTTGATTTTTCTGGCAATGAGAAAAAGAAGGTCGTACCTATGCCTAATGTACTTTCAAGCCAAATCTTGCCTTCCATAGTGTCGATAATCTTTTTAACGATAGAGAGCCCGACTCCCGTAGATTCAAATTCGTCTCGTGGCTTGAGAGTTTGGAATATTTCAAAGATTTTTTCGAAGTATCTATTGTCAATTCCTGGCCCATTATCTTGAACTGAAAAGATATAATTACCGTCTTTTTTCTCACTTTTAATTCTTACAATGCCTTTTTCTTTGTCCAAAAACTTTAAAGCATTACTGATCAAATTTTGGAACACCTGTTCTATGAGCACTCTGTTTATTTCAAGAGTAGGCATGTCTTCCTGTATTTCTATTTCTGTATTTTTCGGCACGACAAGCATTTGGCAGACGTCATTTACAAGCTCACTAATATTTACACTCTCGTTCGATTGACCTTGATTACCTGCTTTAGAATAACGTAAAATGCCATCTATCAAGTCATGCATGCGTCTTGTACGATTATCTAATAGAGAAAGGAAGTTTTTGCCTTCTTCATCGAGCACATCGTGGTAGTCTGTAACCAGCCAATCGACGATGGTAGTGATGGCACGTAAGGGCGCCTTTAGGTCATGAGAAACAATATAAGCAAAAGATTTTAGCTCTTGATTTACTCTCTCTAAATTAATTGAATATTTGCTGAGCTCTTCTTCTCTTAAACGTGATTGTGTGAAGTCAATATTGATACCAAGTAAGCCCTTGATAATATTATCGATAACTACAGGCACTATCATCTGATAATAGATCTTTCTTGTAGGGTAATTATAGCGCACTTCATGCATGAGTTTTTCGCCAGTGAGCACGTATTGACAGTCTTTTGCCCACGGCTCTTTAATCTCGCTTGGTATGTCAAAGTCGTAAATTTTTTGACCCATTATGTTGCCCCATAATTCGATAGAGCGATTACTTTGCATGAGCACTCGCAAGTCATTATCGATAAACCATAAGTCAAAAGGCAAGCTTTCAAAAGCTGTTTTTAAGCGGGCAGAGCTTTCCTTGATATCTATTTCTAGTTTTTTACGTTCTGAAATATCACGTGCATACAATAGCACTATTTTATCGTTTTTGAATGAGATATACTGAGTTTGAATTTCTGCAGAGAAGGGAGTGAGATCTTTCTTTTTGCCTTCTATTTCAATAAAACCATCAATCGTTGATTTTGCTACGATTTGAAGTACAAACTCTTCTGCGTTGGTGATTTTAATATCGTTGTCAAGATTATTATTGTGTTGCGTCTCAAATAGTTCATTGATAGCAATGCCAAACAGTTCTTCGATAGGATAGCCAAATATACGTGCACTTGCTTTGTTGCAATCGATAACTACGCCGTCCAAATCAATCAGTAGAATAGCGTCAGTAGTGGTATTAAAGAGGACGCGATACTTTTCTTCATTATCTTTCAGTGTTGTTTCGAAAGTCTTTTTTTCAGTCACATCTTCCATGTGAATCATTACCGAGTCAGGAGAAACAAATGCATAATTGGTAATATAGGAGAGTCTTTGATGATCTTCTTCAACATAGTAGTCGATTTCTTTGTGAACAGGCTTGCGTGAAATATAGCAGTAATCCATGTCTCTGAGGACTTGGTAGTTGTTTTTGAGTAGCTCACTTGCTTTTATACCAATATGGTTTTGCACTTCTCCATTAGTCATTTTGAAAACCATATCATTGTAGTCTACCAATACATAATCATTACCTTGCCTTTTCCAAGTATAGGTGGGAATGGGAATGCTTTTAAACTGCTTTCTTGCCCTTTCTTCAGACTGTTGCAATTGCTGCAGGAAGAGGTTTTCATTGGTAATATCTCTTCCAGCAGCGTATATTTTTAGAGAATCATTATCAAAAAAAGCATACCATGATATCCATTTTTCCTCCCCATCTTTACCAATAAGTTTTGTAGTAAACTCAAGTCTCTCTTGTGCTTTAAGATTCTTTTTGATATTGATGAAATTCTCTTTTTCTTCTGTACTTAATAAAAAAGAGAAGTTTTGAGAGAGGAGCTCTATACGGTCATAAGACAATATTTTCTCAAAAGATGGATTAACTTGCAAGATAAACCAATTGGGTGAGAGCACGCAAAGAATATCTTTGGAAACAGCGATTAGGTTTTTATTGGAGTTTATAGTTTCAAGCAATGTCTTTTTACTCTTTTTAAAGACAGAATAAATAACTGCAAAGATTATTAATGAAATAATAGAAATGCTGGTGAATAAAGGAATAGAATGCTCTGTCAGGAAGTTCTTTTCCAAGCAGAATAATTGAGTTAAAATGCTCACTTTAATGATTAAGAGTATAGCTCGTTTAATCATACATAGTATCCTCATGCTGCTCAACCCAAATAGGGTTGCTAATAGCAATAAACATTTTTTCAGTTAAACATTCCATTCTTATATATCCTCTTTTTGGTAGTGATATGCTCATTTTATTGATATTTTTAACATAGCATATTTCTATTTGTTTGTCAAGATCTCCTATGAATAATTTTGTGATAATTATTTCACCGAATTCTAAGCTACTGTTACACTGAAAGATAAGCTGAGCAGATTTTTCATTGACGGTGTCGCCAATATGATACAGCCGTTCAGTTTTCAGTTGAAAATCAAGAAATGGTCCATTACTGACGAGTATATATTTGCTTTTAATCCCAGAGATCGGGTCATTTGCTTTTGTTTTGCACGCAGTAAAGAAGCTTGCAAATATTTGTTTTTTGCTGATAAAGAGTTTAAGGAAAGGCGTCTTGATTTGCTTCATAAATTGGAAGTTGCCATGTGCATCATTACCAGCTAAGAGATAGAGTTTGGAGCCTTTTAAAAGATAATTCTTCCATCTATTGATCGCATAATAAACTTTTGGCAAAGAATTGCAATTAATTGCTTGGATTAGGTCAATATCATTATCCACAAAGTCTTCAAGGTGCCAATAACCTCTATTTAAGCTGATCTTTTGTAAGAAGGGTACTTCATCAAATGGGTGAGCTGCAATCAGCAAAGAATCGTCTTTTTGTTGAATATCAGACAATTGTAAATCAGGTTTGTTTCTAAACCATTTCTCCGCACTATCTCCTTTGCCAGGTAAAAAAGAATAATTTATGGCTAAGAGATGTACATTTTGCTTATTCTTGTTGCCAATAGAAATTTCTTCACCCTGCACCACCCGCAATTCATCTCTATCAAGGCTTCTAATTTCTTTTTCTTGCTGATACCATTTTGGTGTGTGTGGGTCATTTACCAAATAGTTTTCGGGTGAATCGTCTAAATCATAAGAGTGGTCAGTGACAAAAAACCAGTCCATACCCATACAGTAGGCAAAACGTTGAGCGATTTCAAGAGGTGCGCCAAACTCAACTTGGTCAGCAGTGTAATTACTGTGATAGTGAGGTTCACCTTTTTTGAAATCATCTGGAAACGGCAGATCATCTGTAGCAATATAGCAGGAAAAAGAGTGTTTATCTATTGCTTTATAGTTGTCGTTTATAGCTTTAATCTTCTTATTATTTTTATTTGTATAAGTAAAATTGACCCATAGTTGTAGTGTTTTATTATAATACTCTTCTTTGATGGGTATTTCAAAAATATGAGAATAAAAAGGGATCTTTATTTGTTCAGTAAAGGGCAGATTGATTTTTTCAGTCTTTTCAGAGCATTTTATTTTCAGAGAGATATTATTTATCAAGGTGGGGAAGAGATGAGCATCTTTAACAATCAATGCAATAGGAATTGTATTGCAACGTTTTAATATGCATCTCTTTGGTAAATCAATAATTATTTCTGGGGCATTGTTATAGTATGCAGCTTTTAAGCCTTTTAAAGTATAGTGTATTTCAGCATAAGCCCCTATTAGAGGGATTTGCAATAAGTCTCCTTAATAAAAAAAGTCTCGCTTTTATACGAGACTTTCTCAAAAGAATGTCTAATTATTTTCCAGGTTTATCAAAGATAGATTCGTCTATTACTTTTTTTGAATCTGGCATTATACGAAAGCCTTGTTCATTAAGCAAATAATAGTAAGTTACAGGGTTTAATGTGAGCTTGTTTGAAGTTGCCACGATTGCAGTATCATTTAGTGTAAATTCAAAGAAATCATCTTTCAATTCGTCTTTCAAATTAAGCTGTGAGATGTCAAAAGCATAATCACCATCTTCTTTTTTAAATTGTTCATTAGCTTTGATGATCAAGTTCATTTTTGTTAAACTATTAATTATGATTTTTTCATTTTTTGAGTCTTGAATCTTTGGAAATACTGCTAATGCTACCAAACCAACAATCATAATAATCATTAATAAGTCGATAAGCGAAAAGTTTTTTATTCCTGAAACACTTATTTCATCTGGATTTACTTGGCTTTGTTTATTTTCTTTAGCCATTTTGCCTCCCTTATAATCATAATAATCTATTCTTATTGTTAAATAATTCTTTAGCCATTTTTTGTCAATTGCTTTTTATAATAATTATTTTTTTATTATAAACACAGATATTTATTGGCAACATTATAATACTTTAGCCTTTAATAATCTTTCTAAATATGTCTGTAAAACTGATAATTCCGACTATTTTATTGTCAATCATAACGGGCAGGTTTCGTCTTTTATTCTTTTTCATGACAAAAAGTGCTTCGATTAGTGTGCTGTCGGGTGAAATTTTGCATGTTAATTCTTGCATAATATCTGATACTTTTATATTATTTTCTTCTTTTAAAAGCTTTTCAAATGGTTCAAAAGTTTTCAAAAACTGCATATTGCCAAGGTAATTAGTATAAACAGGAAAGCTCGACATAAGCAAATCAAGCACCGTTACTTCGCCAATAACATTTAAAGCCTTATCGACGACAGGGGTATAGTTGTAATTCTTGTCATAAAAGAGATTGCCAAGTTCTTTCAAAGTCATACTTGGGCGTGCATAGATGATATGGGTGTTCATAATATCACTAACAGTAACGTTTTTATTGAGTGCAAAGTCTTCTTTGGATATGAGATTAATAAATTCTTCAGGCTTTTTTACCTCTAATAATTTGTTGAAGAATTCAATATTTTTTGAAAGTTTGATAATGCATTGTAAGATGTGTAAATATAAAGTGTTTTGCTGTGGATCAGAGATCACCATAATTAACATTTTTACGGTGCCATGCTCTGTTACCAATGGCGTTTTTGGTGTTGCAATTGCTATGATTGCATCATTAAGCCCTGCAACATGAACATGTGGTATGGCAACTTCTGTAGGAAAAACTGTGCTTGTCTCATGATCACGCTCAACAATTTTATCAAATAAAGCTTCGCAACTTATTGGTAGTTTGTATTTGTGGCAAATTTCATTCAATAGCTCTTTGTAAATGTCTTCTTTTGTTTCCGAACAGACATTAAGTTTGATGAAATCTTTGTTTAATAAACTTGAAAACTGCATTATAGCCATGTTACACTCCTTTGAAAAAATAATAAACAGATTGTCTTTTTTTGTCAACTGATTTTATCATTTTATTTTCTCAAACCACATTTTTATATTACTGAGGGTTTGCTCTGGGTTTTGCATAAAGCGAATATTAGTGGGTAAAATCTGCTCAAAATACTTTCCATACTGCTTTAGTTTTATACGATTATCCAAGATTAGCACCACGCCATTGTCATCTTTGCTTCTAATTAGTCTGCCAAATCCCTGTCTCATTTTAAGCAGTGCATTGGGTAAAGAGTAGTGCATAAAGGAGTTCTTATTTTGCTTTTCAAGCTTTTCGATATAAGCTTCGACTGTAGGTTCTGACGGTACTTGGAAAGGTAATTTGTAGAGTACAAGTAATGACAAAGATTCACCTTGCACATCTACTCCCTCCCAAAATGAGCTTGTGCCTAATAAGACAGCATTTTTCTGTTTGATAAAGTCTTTCAAAATGCTATTACGTCCGCCAGTTTTACCTTGAGCTAAAAGATTTATATCCTTTTCATAGCAGGTGGTACTAAGTTCATCATATGCGGTATTGAGGTCTTTATACGACGTAAATAGGACCATTGTACCGACCTTGTTTGCTTCGATTATCCTTTTTAATAAGTCTATACTTTGTGGGGCAAAATAGGGGTCTTTATTGTCTGGCAAGTAAGTGGTATTTAGCACCACAACCTGCTTGTGATAATCAAAAGGCGATTCAGCTATTGTCTCATTGATGACAATGTTTTGTGTATTATCCAGACCAAGATTTGCTGTGAAGTATTTAAACGTGCCTCTCAAAGCCAAAGTTGCAGAAGTAAAGACTATGCTCTTCACCTTATGAAAGATGAGATCAGGCAAAATCTTATTCACTTCTATTGGCGCATAATTAACAACTCCAGCAGGGTAGTTTTCATCTTTTGCTTTTATTGTCGAAAACCACATTGTATAATCTTCCAAGTCTGGTGATTGCAAGGTTTTCACATTATTAATAATCTCAAAGAGCCTTTCGCTGATGCCTTCAACTGTGGTCATTTGATTGTCATAATCATTAAATTTATCAGCGCTTACCCCTTTCATGATCTCGATAAGCTGTTCAGATCTCTGGAGCAATGAAGATAAGAAGGCGATAAGTTTAATTGATTCATTAGTAAAATCTTGAAATTTATTGATATCTTTAATTCTAATCTTTCCATAATTATTCGATTCTTGTGCATAAGCTGCAATTGCCTTAAATAATTGGCTAACATTAGCATCCTCTTCTTCAATTATGGTGATCATTTCATCGACTATTTTTACCAGATATTCCTTTTTCGAATTAACTATAGTGCTTTTCATGGCGCTTATTTTCAGGTTTACCAAAAGCCCATTTTGGTATTTTTTACCATTATAATACATGGCGTTTAAAAAGTTATTTATATCATAATAGCCTATTGATAAGCCTAAATGCTGCGCTGCCGAGTTTAATAAATTATGTGCTTCGTCTACAATCAAGTAGTTTACAGCGCCCAAGGCATTGTTTTCATTCATAAAATCAGAGAATAAAAGCGAATGATTTACTATGACAATATTAGATTTTTCTGCTTTAAAGCGTATATTCATCAAGAAACAAGATGCATATTCAGGGCATTTTTTGCCGCTACATTGATGTCTTTCGGAAGCTACTCTTTTCCAGATCATTGAATAGTCAGAGCTCTCGAAGGCATTGTTTTCTGAAATATCTCCAGACTTTGTATTATTTGCCCAAACTGCAAGGTATAATAGCCCATAAGCTTCAAATTTTGAGAAGTTTTGTATAGTGGTGCTTTGAGATAATTCTCTGTATATCTCTTTCCATTTTTTGAGGCAAATATAGTTTTCACGCCCTTTGACTATGGTAGCGGTAAATGGCGTATCAATTGCATTTTGTATTAATGGCAAGTCTTTAGTGATCAATTGTTCTTGCAAGTTTTTGGTATTTGTAGAGACAACAACTTTTTCACCTTTTCTGAAGCAGAATTGAATTGAAGGGATAAGATAAGCCAGCGATTTACCAACGCCTGTGCCTGCTTCAACAAGCAAATATTCATCCTTTTCTTGTGCTGCTAAAACGGCTTTTGCCATTTCTATTTGTCCAGTTCTCACCTGATAGCTATCAAAGCTTTTCTTTAACAAACCATTTTCTTCAAAAATGTCATTTATCTCATAAGATGAATGATTTTTGGGCTCATGTTTTATATAGTTTTGGTTTTGGAACTGTTTTTTTTCAGTCTTTCCTTTCACTAATGAATGCTTGATAATATGTTTTCTTAGTTTCTCCAATACTTCTGTTAGCGCAGAGGAGTTGTCGCTAAAGTCAGCCACATTATATAGGAAATTTATTGTATCAAGAGAAATGCTCTCTACAGCTTCTTCCAGCATTTTGTAAAAAACTTGTCCAGTTACTTCAGAGTCATTGACAGCACGATGTGCTCCAGCATTTTCTAAGCCGTAGTATTCCACCAGAGTTTCCAGCTTGTGATTATTGAGGGTTGGAAGAAATATTCTGGCAAAATCGCATGAGTCAAGCACATCATTGAGTAATTTGTGCTTCATTACTGCAAAGCTTTTTGCATTGAGGAAAGCTACATCAAAGGGGGCATTGTGTGCCAGCAACATATCGCTTGGTTTGATAAAGTCATAAAACTCTTTCAATGCCTTATTGATAGTCGTTCCTTTATCAAGCTCTTTTTGGGTGATATTCGTTAATTTGTAGATAAAGGGCGGCACTTCCTTTTGTGGCTTGATCAATGTTGTAAAAGAGTCTGTGACAGAGCCATTTTCAAAACGAACAGCTGCTATTTCAATAATTTCATCATTATAACTACTTAAACCAGTTGTCTCGAGGTCAAAAACAACAAAAGAAAACTGGGATCTAATATCATTACTCATCTACTTCATCCTGTTCATCTGTGGGGGCATAACGTTTTAGTTTTTTAATTAACCCCTGCCTACTGATGCCAAGCATAATCGCTGCATGACTTTGATTTCCTCCGACTTCTGCCATAGTGTTCAGGATCATTTGCTTTTCCAAGTCTTCTATTGCTTCTTTTAAAGTTTTTTTAACGTTTTCATCTTTGCCTAAATCTTTGTTTTCTTGATATCTGTATACTTCTTCAGACCAGTCACTTGCTTTGATTAGACTATCATTTTCTGCCAGAGTAACAGCTCGCTCGATCTCATTTTCAAGTTGTCTAATATTACCAGGCCACTCATAATTGACCAAGCATCTCATTGCTTCGTCGGTGATTCCGATGATCTTTTTATTAATTCTTTGTTTATATTTATCGAGAAAGTGAATTGCTAACAGTGGTATATCTGACTTACGTTCTTGTAGAGAAGGCATTTGTATTCTGATAACATTGAGTCGATAGTACAAGTCTAAACGAAATTCTCCTTGTTTTACTCTCTCCATCATCGAGGTATTAGTAGCGCAAATGACGCGTACATCGACTTTTTCTGTGACGGTTGACCCGACTCTTTTTATCTCACCTTCTTGCAAAAAGCGTAGCAATTTTGCTTGTGTAGAGAGGCTGATATCAGCTATCTCATCTAAGAAGAAAGTCCCTCCATCAGCGACTTCAAATAGTCCTTTCTTATCATGTGTAGCGCCTGTAAAGGATCCCTTGACGTGACCAAAGAGCTCACTTTCCAATAGTGTTTCGGTTAATGCTCCACAGTATTGAGCCACAAACTTCTTGTTTCTGCGATTACTATTATAATGTATAGCCCTGGCAATTAGCTCTTTACCAGTACCACTTGGTCCTTCGACAAGTACTGTGGTAGGCGAGTCTTTTATCTTATCTATCAGTTCAAATATTTCTATCATCTTCGAGCTTTTGCCGATCATATTTGTAAATTGATTGCCTGATTCAAGCTCTTCTCTCAGTACAGCATGAGACTTTTCCAGGTTACTATGCCTAATATTCTCGATAATAACAATGATTTGGTTGCAGAGCGAGTTGAGTAGATTTATCATCTTTTCTGCAAAATAATGCGAGCCATGCTTACTAAAGAGAAGAATCACTCCAATAGTGTTATTTCTAATATTCAATGAAAAGGTGGCAATGTCATTATATTGCATTGCAAATGCAGGCTGTTTATAAGTGTAGTTTTGGTTGTTTTTATAAGACTTATGTATCAAGTCCAACATCGAATCATAGTCTTTTTCATTAGTAGAAAAGTTGTTAAACAGCTGATATTCCCAAGAATCGACAGAATCAGTTGATTTATAAAGAGAGAGAATCCCGCCATCAGCCTCTGAAAACTCGACTAGTAGTTCTAGTGAAGTTTCCAGCAAGGTAATAAAGTCGGTAATAGAATTAAGTTTTTGTATTACTTCAGAGAATTTATTAAGCAAAGACTCTTGAAATTTTGTTTCTTTTAGCTCACCTGAGTGTTCTTTTGCAATTTTTTGAGAGAGCAGTTCATTTTGCTCTAAGAATTTGATTGCTCCATAATTTTTCACAATGCTGATATTGTTTGTCAGGATATGCAAAGCCTGTTCCCAGTCTCCCATGTCATTTAATAAAACTGCGTATTCATAATAGGCGAGCGAGAGCTCAAATAGATTTTGATTAGTCTTAAATATCTCGATAGCTTTTTCGAGATAAGGCTTTGATACCTCAATATCTCTTTTTTCAAGCATGGCTCTCATGATATTGATATTACCCAAATGTAGTTGGTTATTGAGCTCTAATGCGGTTTTTTCAGCCAGCTTAAGATAATAGTCAGCGCTTTCATTATTATGTGTTAAAATAAAGTACCATGCATGTTTTATACTACTTTCCAAGATTTTATCTTTAGCATTCAGAGATTTAAAGAAATCAAAGCTTTCGACCAAATAACCATAAGCCTCTCCAAACTTATGTAATTGGGTCAACACAGAGCCCAGATTGCCAAAGAGTTCTGCCTTTAGATAGTCGTCATTTATATTATTAATAATATTTTGTCCTTTTATATAAAGGTCATGCGCTAAATTATATTCGCCTCTTTTTTCATATAATTCACCAAGGTTATTGTAGGATCTCAGCAAGCCTTCCATAAAGCCCATCTCTTCAGATTTCTTGATGGCAGATTCATAGTATTCAATTGCCTTTGTCCAATTACCAACGATAAAATAAACTGCTCCCAGATTATTCAGACTGGCAATGATATTTTTAAAGAGATTAAAGCTCACAGCGGTTTGTAGTGACTTTTCATATGCCTCAATTGCTTTATCATATTCGCGATTATCCATATAAGTAACGCCAATATTATTATAGCAATTGCTAATATTATAGCGCTCTGCCAGCAGTTTTTGTATACTCAGAGCTTCATTAAAATAGGTCAAAGACTTTTTATAGTCGCCTTGATCGTCTGCAAGACTACCTAAATTATTATAGCAAACTGCTATTCCTTCGAGATTATAGTGTTCTTGTTCCAGTTTTAAGCTTTCCAGATAGAGTCTTTCAGTCTCTTCCCAATCACCTTGAAACATTTTGATGACGCCGAGATTATTATAAATTGCAGCCAGTCCGTAATTACATTTTATAGATTTATAAATAGATTCTGCTTCTTTAAACGCACTTTCAGCCTTTTCAAGCATATTAATATAATAATATATCTTTCCGACAGTCTTTTTTGCTTCTGCCTGAATGGATTTGCTAAAGTCTTTATCGTCTATAGAGATAGCATATTCAAGCGTTTTATCGATTGATTTGATAGCCTCATTAAAGTCTTCTTGATCGGTCAGAATTTCAGCTCTCAAGTGCTCAAATTGTGCTTTCCAAACAGGGTCAAAGTTATCACTATAGTATGTCTTTATAATTTCTAAAGCAAACTTATATGAGCTCAAGTCAAAGAGTGTTTTAGCCAGCAAATAAGCAATTTCTTCGACAGGGTAATCGTTTGCAATAGAGATCTTTAAGATATAGCGAAAGACATCGCTTGCCTTTTCATATTGTTTAATATTTCTATAGGATATCCCCAAGTCTTTTTGCATGGAGATTTGTTCTTTTACCTGTTTAATGTGTTTCAAAGACAGCTCAAACACTTCTAAAAGTGCATTGTGATCATTAATATCTTTGAGGTAAGCAATTTCCTTTTTTACTGCTGCAGGCATATATTTATTTTTTAAAAAATAGTGCTTTATATAGCTTGCTTCATTGACATTTTTTCTTTTAAGGTAATCAAAAAAGTTATTGGTATAACTTGCAAATGAGTTATTTGCCTTATCTTTGATGAATTTGTCAAAAAAGCCAACTTTCTTGATATAAAAATTGTCCTCATTCACTCCGATATAGTGTCCTTTTTCGAGTCTATTGATAATCTTTTGCAAGGCTTGACTCTTTATTCCCAAAAGCTCTTCAAGTACGGGGGGCTTTGCACTTCCATCACAGAGTAAGATATATAGCATTGTCTCCAATTCTTTTTCATTTAGTTGTTCAAGTCTCTCGGAATAAAGATTTTCTGCATTAGTTGTTTTGTTCAACTGTCTATGCAATTCTGCCCTGGAGCCTTTACCATCGACAATAGACGAGGCGATGATATTTTCTATGAGAAATAAATTGCCTCCAGTAATACTTTCAATTATTTCTGCATCGATATCATTTTCTTTTGGTTCTGATAAAAATAGTTCATTGAGAATAAGCGATATTTCATGAGCTTTAAAGTATTCAAGGTTCTTTTTTGTGCTAAAGGGAAATAGCTCACGACTGGTAAATGCAACAATATGAATCTTATAACTACTAACAAACTGAATAAAATACTGGATAAAATCAATAGTATATTGGTCCAAAATATCTGCGCTATCGATGAGCAATACCATAGGTTTTAAGAGCTCTTTTTCTCGTAAAATAGAGCTCAAGTAATAGAAAAAGTTGTATTTATTGGTGCTTTTTGCATTCCATGATGCCCTGATCTCGGTAAAAAGAGTCGTGTCTATCTGTTTAGAGATTGATTGCAGCAAATCGGATATATGATTGAAAACAAAATAACTCGGAATATAGTTTACATGCATTATTTTTTTTGACTTTAATACTTCAGAGAGTTTCCTAAACAAATATGATTTTCCTGTACCCGAATGTCCAAATATTTCAATTAACTGACTTGTCTCTGAGCCGAGCTCTAATAAAATATCATCAATAAGATCAGACTTATTTGCCAATATTTGAGTTAAACTCTTTTCTAATACGTCTTTCATATCACTTCACTCCTAATTAAGCTAATTCAAATAAACATAGTAATTTTGTCAACAAAGTTTTTACACTGTCTATAAAAATTACAGCTTTTATTTTAACAAATCACAAGAACGATTATTCTCGTGATGTTAAGTATTGCAATATAATATATTAGCAAATGATAGAAAATGACAAAAATCAATACGACTTTAACTCTTGATGAGAACGTAGTGTGATAATTGAGTTACATTTTATAGCTAATAACTAAATCCGCTACAAATTATGGCTATTTAGGTAAAAATTGGAGAACTATTTAAAAGGTGTTGTTGTTTAAATTCATAATTCTACCTTATTCTTTGATAACTTTTTTTGGTTTACTATGCAATAGCCTCGAATAGTATTCAATGGATCATATTTTGAGGGACAGTTGTATAATTTTTAAATAACAAATAGTTTCAGCATTTTTCTGTCAAAATTCATAATAAATCTCCGTTCCATTCCCTTTAGATTCCTATAAGAATCCCTTTCATTCTCCAAGATAGCAAGGGGAATGTCAAGAGAATGAAGGGGGCTTATTACCTAAAAATAGGTAAATTAGCTCCCTGAACAAAAGGTTGTTATTTATTATATAAAAAGCAGAGTAATAATTATCCTTGCCTATACTTAAGCTGTGAGCTTTTAACGGCAGTTTTCTTCAGTATTACACAGAAAAGTGTTGAATTAGTTGAGAATTAATTGCCTCTTTCTTTTTTTAGTCCTTGGAAAATATCATATACTTTTTTTGATAGCTTGTGTAGGGTAAAAGGTTTTTGGATATAGTGTTGGATGCCAAGGTCCATGATTTTATCAATACGTGCATCTTTTTTGAGCCCAGAGCAGAGCAAAACTTGGATGTCTGGTTTTATTTTTTTCATTTGGATATAAGTGTCTCTGCCATTGAGTTTAGGCATATTAATATCCAAAATTACTAAATCAATGGTTTTGTGTAGTTCTTTAAAATATCTAACAGCTTCTTGTCCATCTATTGCAGTGATAACAGTGTATTTTGATTCTTCTAATATTTCTTTTGCTATTTGCAAGACAATAGGTTCGTCATCAGCTATTAAGATGCATTCTTTATTTCCGACATAGAAGCGTTCTTTTTCACCTTTGAGGAGGACAATGGAGTTTTCAGCTGACAAATAAGGGAGATAGATGACGAAATTTGTGCCGACATTCTCTTCTGAAAAGAATTTGATAAAGCCATTATGTTGTTTGACAATATTGTATGTGATAGACAATCCTAAGCCAGTTGAGCTTTCGATGTTTTTGGTGGTGAAGAATGGGTCGAACACCTTTAACATGTTTTCTTTGGAGATGCCTATTCCAGTGTCGCTGACGGTTATTTTCCAATAGGTTATTTCCATTGAGCTAGGTTCTGATAAGACAAAGAATCTATCTGCTTCAAATTTTTCAATAGAGATGCTCAAGATTTTTTCTCTATCTTGAGAGTCTACCGTCGCCATTGCTTGATAACCATTTAAGGCAAGATTGAGTAAAACTTGTTCAATTTGTGTTTGATCAGCTATGGTAATGGCTGGTTCAGGGTAGCAGTTTACCTCCATTTTGACAGATTTATCAAAGGTATTTTGGCAGATATTGTAGATATGTTGAATTGCTTCGTTTAGATCGACTTTTGTGATATAGAGGTTTTGTTTTTTGGATAAAGTTAAGAATTGTTGAACCAAGTTTTCAGCTCTATTTGTTGAGCTTTCAATAGTTTGAATATAATCATAGACATCTTCAGTCTTGAAGTCATTTGTAAAGTGTAATTTATGCTTTAAGAGAGATAGTGTGCCACTAATACCGCAGAGAATATTATTAAAATCATGAGCCAGACCACCAGCGAGCGATTCCACTGCCTCCATCTTTTGAGTTTGTCTAAACTGTTCATTAATGCTCTCAGTTTCAGTCACATCATTTACGCTGACAACCAGCCCATTTCCCTTATTTGTCTTTAAAGGAAAGAGAAAAACCTCAAAGAAATGATTTGGTTTTTTTGCATAAGTTTCACGATAAAGTCTGATAGGGTTTGAGATATCTATTACTTCTCTTAGTACTTCTTTGTATCTTTCAAAGAAGGGTATTGCTTCCCAGATTATTTTATTTTCAAGATCGCCATCTATTTCAAAGAAATCTTCTGTGAAACTGTTCCATTTCAAGAGAGCAAAATCTTTATTAGTGACGATAAACACGCCTGGCATAGAAGCAAAGACGCCTGCTGTAATAGAGATGTTTTCTTTTAGCGATTCTGTCATCAGGTTGAAGCTGCGTGAGAGATCCCCAATCTCATCATTTGAATGTACAGGGATTTCTTGATCAAGATCCCCCTTTGTTATTTTGCTAATGCTTGCAATGACTTTGCTCAGCGGCATTAATACATTAATATTGATTAGTAAATATAGGATGAGTAGTACTGCCAAAATAATGAAAAAGCTGGAAAAGAGGGTTTTATAGCGATATGTATTTATTTGCTTCATGCTATCAGATAAGTCAATGTCAACCTCGACTTTTCCTACGATGAGGTCATTATAGGTAAGTAAATCTTTGATGGTGATTGAGTTATTTTTCCCCTCTGTTATACCTCTGCTTGATGGAGTTACTACTCTGTTGGAATTATCATAGACTCTTGCCGATTTCACCAGAGGGAGATTTTGCATTTGAATAACATAGTTTTCCAGTGAGTAAAAATCAAGTCTATACAGTGAGCTTGCACAGTTATGAGCAAAGACCTTAGTTAATTGATCGCCTTTTTCTTTTTCTTTTTTCATCAAAGTTGAATAAAAAGTACGAAACAAAAAGCTGTTGATGAAAATCAATGAAAAGATTAATGTGATACTAATAATAGATAATAGTTTTGTATTGAGCTTTAGATTATCAAAAAACTTGTTCATATTTTATTACTCATCCTTAAATAGTGTTGGAACTTTGATAGCTTTGTTCACTAATAAGCTTTCTATTTCCGTTAGTTTATCTAGTGTCGCGGGGCTAATTTTATCTTTTGTGTAGAGCATTTGACTAAGACCAACACCATTTTCTTTAATGCCGAATTTATATGCTTTATTCTTGAAGCCAGAATTAATGATTTCACTAATGACAATGTCTAAGCCAACGTCTATATTTTTCATCATGCTTGTTAAAATAATACCTTCTGCAAGATAATCCTGGTCAGAATCTACCCCAATAACATATTTATTATTGTCTTTTGCTGCACTAAAGACGCCTAAGCCTGCGCCTGCTGCAACTTGAAAGATGATATCAACATTTTTTGTTTGGTAAAGCTTATTGGCTATTTGGCGGGCAACTTTTGAGTTGTCAAATGGATTGCTTATTTTATCATAATCAGCAATGTACTCAGTGTAGATATTGATATTTGGATTAATATACTTTGCACCAGCAATAAAGCCGACATTGAAGTCATTGATGATATTGATATTAATAGCGCCGATCATGGCAATTGCTTTGGTTTTGCTTTCCATTGCGCAGAGAGCTCCAGCCAAGAAAGAACCTTCATTTTGCCTGAATTGAATGGATGCCACATTGTCATAATAGTTATGAGCCACATCGTCCATGACGATGAATTTTATTTTTGGGTACTTTTTTGCCAGCATATCGACAGGTTCTATCATATGATAACCACCACCAGCAATTATGACATTTGCCCCTTTACTAATCAGTCCTTCAATTACTTCAGTATCATTTTCAATAGCAAGAGGAGTATCGTAGATATATTTAATATTATACTTCTGTTGTGCCAAAGTCATACCCTTGAAATGCATGTCGTTAAATGCCTTATCACCCAGCCCACCGAGCCCCGTTGCCAGCCCAAATAATAAGGTGTCTTGAGGTGCAGCCTGCTTGTTTTTGGACAGTTTGTCGTTATCCTTACATTGTATCACGATTAGCAAAATGATTAAAATGAAGATGCACAGTAATGCAATCTTTAAAGTCTTTTTCATAAATAATCCCCTTTCTTTCATAATCTTTATAAGATTAGCAAAAACAATTGAATAAGTCAAGCTTTTATTTATATAAAAAAGAAAAAATTGATTTGCTGAACAAATGCATTGAATATTCAAGTTGGCAACTGCCTATTAGCCATTCTGCTATGAGTTTTCTGATTATGCTAAGTATTAATTAAAAAAAGATTGACTAAATATGTGTTTTTATTCATTAGGTATTTAAAACAAATAAATAAAAGGATTTATTATGCAAGAGCCTAAAGTAGATTTGAGTTTAGCGTTAGAGCATGGTCTAACCGAAGAAGAATATGAATTAGTATTAAAAACAATTGGCAGAACCCCCACTTTCACAGAATTGGGAATTGTGTCTGTTATGTGGTCTGAGCACGCAAGTTATAAGAATTCAATTAAATACCTAAAAACATTACCCAAAGATGGTCCTTTTATGCTGACTAAAGCAGGCGAAGAAAATGCTGGCGTGGTCGATATAGGCGATAATCTTGCAATCTCATTTAAAATTGAATCACACAATCACCCTTCAGCTGTTGAACCCTATCATGGTGCAGCAACAGGCGTAGGCGGTATTTTAAGAGATATCTTTACTATGGGTGCACGTCCTATCTGTGCTTTAAATTCATTAAGATTTGGCAATCCAAATGATCCACGTGTAAAGTTCTTAATCAAAGGCGTGGTCGCTGGTATTGCTGATTATGGTAATTGCTTTGGTGTACCGACTGTTGGTGGTGAAGTTTATTTTGAAGATGCGTATTCTGGCAATCCATTGGTAAATGCCATGGCTGTGGGTTTGATGAAACATGACGATTTGATGTCTGCTGCCGCTGAAGGACCAGGCAATTATGTGGTTTATGTTGGCGCTAAGACAGGTCGTGATGGTATTCATGGTACGACCTTTGCCAGTGCAGACCTATCCGAAGAATCAGAAGAAAAGAGAACCGCTGTGCAAGTAGGCGATCCTTTCATGGAAAAACTCTTGCTTGAGGCTAGCCTCGAAGTGATACAGAAAAAGCTTGTTGTTGGCATTCAAGACATGGGTGCTGCGGGTTTGACATGCTCCAGTAGTGAAATGTCTGCCAAGGCTAATAATGGTATTGAAATGGATGTTGCGCTTGTACCACAGAGAGAAAAAGGTATGACTGCTTATGAGATCATGCTCTCTGAATCACAAGAGCGTATGCTGATGATAGTTGAACCAAAGAATTATGAGAAGGTAAAAGCTGTCTTTGAAAAATGGGACTTACATGCTGAAAAAGTCGGCGTTGTTACAGGTGACGGTCTTTTGCGTATCAAATATAATGGCGAAGTTAAGGCTGAGCTACCTTCGCAAATGCTTGTTTTAGGTGGAGATGCACCTATTTATGATCGTGAATTAAAGAAGCCTGAATATCTTAATGAGATTAGAAATTTGAATATAGACTCTTTAGCACAACCAAATAATTATAATGAAGTATTGTTAAAACTTGCTGCAACACCAACTATTGCTTCCAAAAAGAGTATTTATCAGCAATATGATCATATGGTGCAAATCAATACTATGGTCGAGCCTGGTAGCGATGCAGCTGTGATTAGGATAAAAGATACAAATAAGGCTATTGCTGTAGCAACTGACTGTAATGCGCGCCTCGTTTACTTAAACCCATATGAGGGAGCAAAGGGTGCTGTGGCTGAATCTGCACGAAATGTCGTCTGTTCTGGTGCAAAACCTGTAGCTATTACCAACTGTCTGAACTTTGGTAATCCTTATAATCCAGAGGTCTATTGGACTTTTGTTGAGGCTATCAAGGGTATGTCAGACGCTTGCATTAAGTTTGAAACACCTGTTACGGGTGGCAATGTCTCTTTTTATAATCAAAGTCCGACAGGAGCTATTTATCCTACTCCAACTATCGGTATGCTCGGTTTAATTGAAGATAATAGCAAGGTCATCACATCTCACTTTAAAAATAAAGGCGACTTGATCTATCTATTAGGTGAAAATTGTAATGAAATAGGGGGCTCGCAATACCTGCATGAGATACATGGCTTGATAAAAGGTGATGCTCCGCATGTTGACTTAGATAAAGAAGCACTATTGTATAATGCTATGCTCAAGCTCGTTGATAAAAGACTCTTGCAGTCAGCGCATGACTGCTCTGATGGCGGCTTGGCAATTGCCCTGATGGAATCAAGCTTCAGTCCAAATGGTTATCATACAGGCTGCAAAGTGAAGGTGAATTTGAAAAATAGAGCAGATATAGAGCTCTTTGGTGAATCTCACAGCCGTATTATTGTGAGCATTAAACCAGCTGATAAAGATGCTTTTGAAAAGCTATGTCAAGATGAAAAACAAACTTTTATGCCTTTAGGCGAAGTAATTGCTGATAGAATTAGCATCAATGAATTAATTGACCTTGAAACAAAGGTATGTGCTGAAGCATTTTATAGTTTTAGTATTTAATCAATAAAATAATATATTTACAGGACTTGCCATTCATTTGGTGAGTCCATTTTTTACTTTAGGTATCGACCATCTCTTCTCCATTAGCATACTCTTTGTAGAGTACCTGGTCGATATTTGTATTCACTGCTATTTTAGTGGTAATATCTTGTAAACTCTCGAATATTCTATTTATGTTTTTATTATCTTTCAACTCTGGATGTTTGAGTATTAATAACTCAATGTTGCCTTGAATAACAGCCAGGGGTTGTTTAAGCTCGTGATTCGTCGTCACCGCCATTGCCAAGACACTTTTCAGCTTTTCCATTTCAATCTCTTTTTCTTGGTGTATTTTTAGGTTCATCAGTGCATTTGCCAGGTCTTGCGTAGATTCTGAGAGCTCTTTGTTTTGCTGTATTATGAGCTCTATGGCAAATTTATTAATTAGGTGTGTTTTGATACGAGCGATTAGCTCACCCTGATTGATTGGAAGTGATATATAGTCAGTTGCCCCCATATTGAGGCTTTTTATTAAATCGTCTACCTCTCTGCTGGAGGTGATAAAGATAATAGGTATTGTGGCTAACTTACCGTTTCTTTTGAAGTTTTTAAAGATTTCAAAGCTATTTATATCAGGTAAGTCGATTCTCATTAACACTAGGTCGGGCACGCTCTCAATTGCAAGTCCCAGTGCTTCTTTACCATATTTGCATGGTATGACTTGGAATGAGTTAGCAATTAGAATATTTGAGATAGAGTAGGCATTATCATCATTGTGGTCTACTACCAGTATTTTTGCTTTTTCTATGTATTTATCAAAGTGTCTTAGCATGTGCCCTCCAATATTAAAATATTAAGATTTGAATATTATGCAAAAAGTATTTGTAAATAAAATAGCTCTCTAATCTATTTGCCTGATTATTACTCTTTTTAGCTTTTCTGATACCTTAATTATTATCTCTATATCTTGCGCAGCACTCAGCACGATATTGAGTTCTTCCCATTCTGTTTCATAATTCTTTGGTAAGCTATTCTTATCTATCTTTAATGTCCACTGACCAGGCTGCAGCCTTTTAAAAGAAAAGTTACCCCTAATATCACTGGCTGTGCTATAACTTGTCACACCATTTGATAGCGTGATTAATAGTGCAGAAAATGGTCCCGCTTCGTAAAACTCTGGTTCGTCTTGCATAAACCAATTTGCTACAGGCTTAAAGAGCTTAACTTGCCCTAAGATAGCAGAGGCAGAGGCTTGAGTAAGAGTGAGATACTGCAATGAATCGGCTTTGATCTGCACTTGTAATGGCAGGGCAGGCGTCATGACATGACTATCACTGTCTATCACGTCCAATTTATATGAGCCGTCACGTAAAGCAGCGAAAATAAACTCGCCGTCTTTATTGCTTATTGCCAGATCTTGGTTGAGCTTCATTATCTTCTTTTCGATAGCAATATTATTCTGATCAACTATCCGTCCTTTTAGATAGCTAATATCTCTTCGCTCTTGTAGTGGAATGCCTAATCGATAATTTAACCCAAGAGAAGCGAACCAATAGTTATGTTTTTGTCGAAATGAGAGCCCTGTATTTAGAGAAAAGACATAGTTATCTGCATACTTATAGTTGAGATTATTGGAAAAGCTATTGCTCATTTGACTGTGTTTGTGCAAAAATAGATTATTACTATAAGAAAAAGAATTGCTCAGCCTATTCGATAAAATGCTATGCAGGTTAAAGCTCGAACTGAGTGTCTTCAAATTTTGATAGCTAAAGTTCTCATTTTTACTATTTAAGGTGAAAGATGCTCGCAGGGTATTATTGGCATCATAGGGAAAGAGAAAAGATGAACGATATGTCTGTGAAAGGCGTTTACTCCCCTCATCTAATTGATTGATACTGAAAGTAGCAGAGTGCCTCGTCTGGAGCTGCTCAAAGTCTCTATCATAATACCAAATACTATTGATGACTTTCTCATTCACCTTGATCTCTGCAAAGTCTGTATCTTGTATTTTATATTCTAATTGTGTATTAAAATTACCTGTGATACTGGTTTCACCCGCAAAGCGCAATTCTTCCTTTTGGTATTTATTTTTAATATCGTATGAATCTTTGTCAAAATAGAGGCTTATATAGCGAGAGAGTGCATTAAAACGCAGAGCATTGTTGAATTGTGTACTCTTCTCTTCAGTACCCGTGTATGCAGAAGGCTTGTAAAAATAACGAGACTTAAAGTTCACATTATTCAGGCTTGGTTGCCAGCTGAGATCATAGGCATAACTATTGTCCTGCTTGCCTTTATCATGATTACTGGCAATCTCTGCATCAAAGTTTAGTATATTATTGATTCTTATCTGATTTTCTACTGCAGTGAAGACATTATCTGCTTGATCAGAAAAGGCATGAGAAACCTTGTGCATTGAATATCTCCACGGCTTGACTGAGGCAGCAAAGGCATAATGATCAGTAAAACTATCCAAATCCTGCAGATTGCCTGCATACAAGTTGAGATAACGACTATTGAGCGCAAGACTTGCACCACGCCCAGATTGAGAGTTTATCTTTGAAGAGACAAAGCCCAAGTTTGTATCGCCATAAGTAAGCGTGCTATATGGTGTTTGCCATGTGGCTGAGCTTCTATTTTCACGTGATAAAAAACCACCTTGCTGGTCATTACCGCTATAATTAAAGCTGAGATATTGCCGCCTCTTCGCATCGAGATAACTATTGCCTGTAATCGAATAATAACTGTTTAAGTCATTCTCTGCATAGCGGCTTTGCCCATTGAAGACAAGATTAAGGTTATTATAAATATCACCTTCTCGACTATCTACAGGTATCACTTGCGTCTGATAGCTTATTGCCCTCTGTTCTCTGCCTCCATTGGCATACCTGATTTCTATTGGCAACTCAAGTAGCATGGATTGTGACTTCTCTATGTCTTTGCTTATTTGAGCTGAGAAATGAAGCACTCTCGCTTCATTGATCGCCAATTCTTCTTGAAAAAGAGTGACCTTTTCTAAACTTCTATTGTGTGGGTCAAGATTCTTCAGTTGAATAGGCATATTACTCTTGTTTTTTACAGAGATTTCAAAGTTTAGGCTATCGCCACTGAGCGAGTATATGGGAAGAGGCGACCCTATTATTTCCACTTCTCTAAGCTCTGGTACCTTGCACTTGATACTAATAGAATCAAGTGCTATCCCTTGAACATTTGAGATGAGATAAGTAAGGGGAAAAGTCCCTGCTGCAGCTGCTAAAGGCACCCTGATTGTGCTCACTTGAAAGGTCTTTTCATGCGCTTCTAAGCTAATATTATGCTTGGTGAGAAATGCTTGCCAACGACCAGGCGTCTGCAATTCCCCATGAAGCACAAGAAGAGAGTCACTATCATTTTCTATACCGATGGAGATAGTGTAGCTCTTATTGGGTTCAAGCGACGTAGGCACTGAGATAAAGCTCAATTGTAGGCTATACAATGAACAAAATAGCAGAAAAAAGAGGGAACTTATTACTTGCTTCATGCTTGATACAAAAAAAGCGGACAATTGCTGTCCGCTTTAAATATTAATATCAATGTCTTACTTTACTAAGATCATTTTCTTACTTTGAATTGTCTTGCCTGCTGTCATAGTGTAGAAATAAACACCACTGTTCACAGATTTGCCATTTTCATCTTCACCATTCCAAGTCACGCTGTATGTGCCTTCAGCATTGTGGCTCGTGTTATAAGTCTTAACTCTTTGACCCTTAGTATTGTAAATAGAGATCTGAACATTTGCTGCACAAGCTAATTCATATTGAATTGAAGTGCTGGGATTGAATGGGTTTGGATATGCACCTTTTAATACATGATTGTATTGATAGTTTGGGTTTGGTACATCTGTATTGATATTGTAGATCACTTGTACTGGTCCGTGCATCTCTATCTCATTGTTGGATTCAACTGACTGTAACCAGTAGTAGTATTCGCCTTCTTCAATACCGTAGTCGATAAAAGAGTAGTTATGCTCGCTTGAAGTATTGGTCGCACCGATTGTCTCATTGTTTACTCTAATAGCATTGGTCTGCACATCGTCATTTGAACGATAGATATTATAGCCAACCATATTCGCTTCTGTTTGGGTCGTCCAATTTAATTGCACATTATTGGTATTGAGTAAAACAGCATCGAAAGATGAGAGCTCAACTGGGAGAGTAGCTTCGTCATAGAGAGTCACGGTGTAAGCTACCTTGGTGTTTGTGGTGTTTCTGGCCACTAGATAATAAACCTTAGTTGGTATTAGATCGGTACTTTGTGGTTCTTTAATATCCCTAAAAACCCATGTTTTATCTGATTGATTAAGTAAACCATACGTAGCAACATTTGCATCGGATACGATACTAATCTTAATATTCCCTTCAAGAGATTCATCTAATTTCCAATAGTCATATTGGTCATTATCTTTTTGCACAGATCCTATCAATATTGCATTCTTTGTCATGATTTTAGGCTGTGAACCTGCTTCTACTTGTGCCACAGTATCATTTTTCTCCACTTCATTATAAGTTACTTGTGCTAAGAGCACGGATAAGCTTAACATAAATAAGCAAGCAAAAATTAGGGATTTCTTCATTTTATCCTCCTATTAAATCTTTTTTTCAAAGACACAAATCTCATCTTCTTGATTGGTAATGACGATTAAGACTTGTTTGATACTGTTTGTAGCAAGATCATTGCCCAATTTGAGATTGCATTTGCGTGTCTTTTTGTTTAATATTTTGTATTTGTCTTTTATTTCTTTACTGATCTCTCCGCTATTATTGATAATTTGAACACTAATTTCTGCTTTGAGAAAATAATCATCTTGATTAGTCAAGTCAAAGCTGATAGCATTATCACTTATCTTAAAATTATTTAATTCGATATTTAGTGTGGGAGAATAATTGTGGTGATAGATATTATTAATCTCATATCTTACAGACGTGCCTATACTACCAAAGCTCGTCTTTTGTGCTTGAACTGCACCAATTTCTTCAACATAGATTTTGGTGTGATACGACTGATCTATAAGCTCTTCTGGGATTTTAGTGTTTAAAGTATAAATATAATTTGTCTTTGGGCTGATCATGACAGTATCTGGTAATGTAGGATACCAGCCACTGCTAATGTCATCTTCTGAGTATACTCTTACAAAGCAGGCTTTATCTGCTTCATTAGTTATCAGCAGATTTTGCTCTATTGCCTTGTCTGTCAATTCAAACTCATTTAATAGACCACTACCCATAGATATACCTAAAAGTAAAGAAGATAAAGGAAAAATCGTAAGCAAGAAGATCAACCTCTTGCTTACAATGATTGATAAATTCATCTTTTTATTCAACTGTTTCGCTAATTGTATAAGTTACTATGATATTTGTTTGCTCTGGTAAACGTGTATTAAAGACAAATCTGTAATTTAAGAGATCTGTTAATTTCCATGTGCCACCATAAATATCTTCAATGAGAACTTGATCTTCTAAGCCAAGAACTAATGCATCATCTTCAGTTGTATAATCATAATATGTTTCTTCATTTAAAGATATTTCACCTTGGCTGTTATTTGTAGCTAAGTTGCTTGCCACTGCCGAAGCAAAATCTTCTACCCAAAGTTTCGCTTCAATACCAGTAACAGTATTGATTTTTGCGCTAATTTTCGCTGAGTTTGTTTCTGTTCTTGTTGTGCCATATTCAAAAGA
Source organism: Candidatus Cloacimonadota bacterium (assembly GCA_029553545.1). Taxonomy (GTDB): domain Bacteria; phylum Cloacimonadota; class Cloacimonadia; order Cloacimonadales; family WRIO01; genus JAGOCT01. Next base: position 11,322 of record JAKPKU010000053.1, on the reverse strand, counting down.
CGATGTGACAGCACCACTATTAGTCCATTCTCCGACATTAGCTGTTGGAGCCCAGTTTGCAGCAGAAACATTAAGGTTCTGATTTGCAACAAGTCTGTCCATTGTAGGAATTGCGAATCCTGAGTTGTCACTATCAGCCAACAACAAGCTTGTAAAAGCTACGAGCACTACGATTAATAAAAAGGTTTTCTTCATTTTCTCCTCCAAATTTTATTCTGTTTTGATTATGCATAATTGAGTATTTCTGTCAAGTAAAAAATGTAAAAAAGTTTAAATTATTTTATCTTTTATTAGAATTAACTGTAAGATAGGTATTTAGCCAATATAGTTTTTTTATTTCTTATTCAATAATGAATGGTGTTTAACTGGTTTGCTTGGTAAAATCTGTGAGTTTATCATGAATAATGGCTGTTTCTTCACAATAATAAAAAAAGGCAAATATTGATTGACAAATTGTTCATTCTATTATTTTTGTCATAGGTAAATAATAAAGAATAAAAGGAGTTGAAATGAATAATACAAAAAAAGTATATTTCTTTGGCAATGGCAAAGCAGAAGGCAAAGCTGATATGAAAAACCTTTTGGGAGGGAAAGGGGCTAACTTAGCTGAAATGAACTTGATAGGCGTGCCAGTACCTCCAGGCTTTACTATCACAACTGAAATGTGTATTGAATACAATAAACTTGGCAAAGACAAGACAAAAGAACTTATCAAAGCAGAAGTGGAAGCTGCACTTGCCAAAGTAGAAGCTATCATGGAAAAGAAATTTGGTGATAATGAAAACCCATTACTCTTATCAGTTCGCTCTGGTGCACGTGCTTCCATGCCTGGTATGATGGACACTGTGCTTAATCTCGGTATGAACGATACAACCGTCGAAGCACTTGCTAAAAAAAGTGGCAATGCACGCTTTGCATGGGACTCATATCGCCGTTTTGTACAGATGTATGGTGATGTTGTTTTAGAAATGAAACCTAAAGATAAAGAAGCTCATGATCCTTTTGAAGAAATTATTGATGAATTAAAAAAAGAAAAAGGCTATCAAGAAGACTTGCAAATGACAACTGATGACCTTAAAGAATTGGTAAAAAGATTCAAAGCTGTTGTAAAAAAGAGTGTTAATAGAGATTTCCCATCAGATCCTTGGGAACAACTCTATGGCTCAATATTTGCCGTCTTTGAAAGCTGGATGAATGAACGTGCTGTCTATTATCGTAAACTCAATAATATCCCTGAAGAGTGGGGAACAGCTGTCAATGTACAAGCAATGGTCTTTGGTAATATGGGTGAAAAAAGCGCTACTGGCGTCGCATTTACACGTGACTCTGCAACGGGTGAAGATCTCTTTAATGGCGAATACCTCGTTAACGCACAGGGTGAAGACGTTGTTGCAGGCATCCGTACTCCACAACAGATTACCAAGATTGGTTCACAGAGATGGGCTGAATCACAGAATGTAACTGAAGAAGAAAGAGCGAAGAATTTCCTTTCTTTAGAAGAGATTATGCCAAAAGCTTATGAAGAATTAAATACTATCCAACAAAAGCTTGAAGATCATTATAAAGATATGCAAGATATCGAATTTACTATCGAAGACGGCAAACTCTGGATGCTACAAACACGAAGCGGAAAGAGAACTGGCGCTGCAATGGTGAAGATTGCTATGGATATGCTTGAGCAAGGCTACTTGACTGAAAAAGAAGCTCTCATGCGCATGGAAGCTGGCAAGCTCGATGAATTATTACACCCTGTTTTCCATAGTGATGCTGTGAAAAAAGCTGTTGTCTTAGCAAAAGGCTTGCCTGCATCTCCTGGGGCTGCAACTGGACAAATCGTCTTCTTTGCTGATGATGCTGAAAAATGGGCAAATGAAGGTAAACACGTGATCTTAGTGAGAATAGAAACATCTCCTGAAGACTTAAAAGGCATGAACGTTGCCAAAGGTATCTTTACTGCACGTGGCGGTATGACTTCTCACGCTGCTGTGGTTGCACGTGGCATGGGTAAATGCTGTGTATCAGGTGCTGGCTCTGTAGTAATCGACTATAAAGAGAGAACAATGAGTGCTGCAGGAAAGACCTTTAAAGAAGGTGACTGGATCTCACTCAATGGCACAACTGGCGAAGTCTATGAAGGCAAAATAGAAACACAAGAAGCAGAAGTATCAGGCGACTTTGCGAAACTGATGAATATCTGCGATAAACATACACGTATGAATGTAAGAACAAATGCAGACACACCAAAAGACGCTGCTAAAGCAAGACAATTTGGTGCTACAGGTATTGGCCTCACTCGTACAGAACACATGTTCTTTGAAGGTGATAGAATTAAAGCTATGCGCGAAATGATTCTCTCAGACAGCCTCGAAGGAAGAAAAAAGGCTCTCGAAAAGATATTACCTTTCCAAAGAGATGACTTTGAAGGTATCTTTGAAGCAATGCAAGGACTGCCTGTAACTGTTCGCTTGCTCGACCCACCACTACATGAATTTGTGCCTGCAGAAGAGAAAAACCAAGCTGAAATGGCTAAAGAAATGGGATTGTCTTTAGAAGTTGTAAAAAACCGTGTCAACTCACTTCATGAGCTCAATCCAATGCTGGGACATCGTGGCTGCCGCCTCGGTATCACTTATCCTGAAATCACTGAAATGCAGACAAGAGCTATCATTGAAGCTGCCCTAAACCTTAAAGCAAAAGGTATTAAAGCATTACCTGAAATCATGATCCCTCTTATCGGAACTGTTCAAGAATTCGAAAACCAAGAGAAGATTATTCGTGCTACTGCTGAAAAGATTTTTGCTGAAAGAAACGATAGAATCGAATATCTCGTCGGAACTATGATCGAAATACCAAGAGCTACTTTGATGGCTGATAAAATCGCTGCAAAAGCTGAGTTCTTCTCATTCGGTACTAATGACTTAACTCAGATGACATTCGGTTACTCACGTGACGACGCTGGTAAGTTCTTACCAGAATATGTCTATAGAAATATCTTGAAGAATGACCCATTCCAAATCCTTGACCAAGAAGGCGTTGGTCAATTAGTTGAGCTTGGAACAAGCAGAGGCAGATCAACCAATGCTAAGCTTAAAGTTGGTATCTGTGGCGAGCACGGTGGCGAACCTAATTCAGTGAAGTTCTGTCACAAAGTTGGGATGAACTATGTAAGCTGCTCACCATTCCGCGTACCTATCGCAAGAGTTGCTGCAGCACAAGCGAACGTTGAATAACTAATAATGTATCATTATTTTGGACATCGAGTATGATGCTGCGACTGTTCCAAATGAATTAGATTAGAAGACCCCCATTTCGGGGGTCTTTTTTTTTGAAGATTAACTTTATGCAGACTGGTTTTTCCTATTTGTAGATGAGTCTCAAAGGGTTCAGATAAGACACTACAATAATGAGATCTTTGAATTAGAAAGGAAAAGATTTATAGACGCGGATTACGCTGATTTTAAGGATTTTATGTTTTGAGCCAGCTCCAAAAAAGGCATAATAACGAAGGCTTTTTAAAAAACAGACTTTAACTTCATCTGTTTTATGTTTTGAATAAGGCATTAATGACTAATTCAAAGCTCTCATAATTAAATAATCACTTTGCAGAAGTATAGAGTGGGGAATATTGCTTAGTTGTTTGCTATAATTTCAAAGCTAAACGAGAAAAAGGAATGCTTTATTTGCCAATACAGAAGTTTTCAAATATCTTATTAAGTATATCGTCTGTAGATATTTTACCAATAATCTCTTCAAGGTGAGCGCTGGCTGAGGCAATGTCAAAGGCGATAAATTCAATACCCGTACTCATTTTCAGAGTATTTATTGCTTGGATAATAGCCTCTTTTGCTTTGGAGACAGCAGAGAGTTGACGCACATTGGAGATCAGCCCAGTATCTATCTCGTGAGCAAAAGACGAAAAGTAGTTTAAGAGATAGGCTTTTAGCGAGTCAAGTCCATCTTCAGTGATACTTGAACAGAGAATTATCTTATGATCAATCAGTTTAGCTTTTAGTGCGGGACTGAGTAAATCTGACTTATTGATTATTGGTATTATTTTTTCTTGTGATGTACTCTTTATAAGTTTGTCTTGCAAATCAGATAAATAAGCTTGGTAATGGCTAATATTTGGGGTTTGCATGATTATTTGGGCATCTAAAAGTAGAAAGACAAGATCAGCTTGAGCTATCATTTGATTAGAACGATCAATGCCCATTTTCTCAATAATATCATTGCTTTGTCTGATGCCAGCAGTATCGAAAAACCTGATGAGATTGCCATTCAGAGAGATAGCTTCTTCCAAATAATCACGCGTGGTACCAGGTATATCACTAACAATTGCCCTGTCCATATCAAGAATCTTATTGAATAAGCTTGATTTGCCGACATTAGGTTCTCCGACGAGGCAGATCTTTAAGCCTTCATGAATGATCAGCCCATCGCGACCTGTCTTTTCGAGCTTAAGCAGGAGATTTAATATTGCATTTAGTTTTTCTTCAATTCTATTGTTCTCGATGATGTCCACTTCATCTTCGATAAAGTCAATAGCAAGCTCACATTGCATTCTCAAGTCAAGAATATCTTCCAAAATTTGATTTATTTTCTTTTCAAGTTTACCTTCGAGCTGTGCCAATGAAGCTTGTTGCGCTTTCTTCGTTTGTGCCATTAAGAGATTACCAACCGCTTCAGCACGTGTGAGGTCCATTTTATGGTTTAAAAATGCTCTTAATGTAAATTCTCCAGGCTCAGCAAGGCGTGTTTTCTTTAAAAGAGTTTCCAGTATTTGGCTTGCTATAAAATCATTACCATGACATGATATTTCCACCAAATTCTCTCCCGTATATGAATGCGGTGCAAAATAACAGGTGAACAAAACCTCATCGATGAGCTGTTCATCATCATAAAAGCGGGCAAAATAGCTCTTTCTTGGTTTGATTTTGAGTGAGTTAAGAGTAGGCTTTACAAAAGACAAAACAATATCAATTGCGCTCTCGCCACTGATTCTTATAATAGCAATTGCACCTCGACCACGCGGGCTTGAGATAGCAGAAATAGTATCGCTTAATGATTGGTACATTTTTTAAAAGTCAACAATGCTCTCAAAGGCGTTTTTATAATGATTTAATTGATAGTGATTTTCTTTTTCTTGGATTATGATAATGGTATCAAAACGACTATAATATGAAAAGGTCTCATCATGTGTGGCAAGATACAGTAAAGCAGCCTTGCTAATTCTCTTTTGTTTTGCTTTGGTGATGGAAAGTACAGCGTCGTCTTCTGTCCCTTGCGTACGAAATTTAACTTCTATAAAGGCGAGCTCATCGCCATTTCGGGCTATAATATCTATTTCACCACCGCGAATAGTATAGTTGCGTTCGAGTATTTCATAGGACTGTTCGATTAGGTATTTAATCGCCAATTCTTCACCATATTTACCTTTTTCGGTGGTATTACTTTTATTGTTCATTCTGTTATTTTAAGGTAAAAAAGAGCGTATCTCTTTTCGTAAAGATTTACTTGCAGCTCATAAAGATTTTTACTAAGTGCAAATTTTGGGTAGAACTTCTTGGCATTGATGGTAAAAGTAAGCCCTTTATCATCACCATCTTTTTTGGGATCGGAGACAAAGCCTGCGAGATTGATTTTGATATAAGGGATATCTTTTTGCTTGATTATCGCTTCAGCTTTGCTTGATAGGATTGGTTTAACCAAGAGTAAACGGTCGCCATTTTTGCAATAAAGAGTGTCGCCTTCATTTAATATATTAGTTTTGCCATTCAATACATACTCAAGTTGGAATTGTTTTGGCTCTTGTTTTTCAACAATAATATCAGGTTCATTGACAAATAAGCGGTGAGTAGACACTCTCTTTTTGTTTTTTAATATATCAATCAACCATGATTTGCCTCCGTCAGGAGAAAACTTTTTGATTAACTTGTCGTCAACAATGATATCTAAGCCAATATCATTTGCCGTCAGCTTTGCATTGGCATAACCGAGGAAATTGGCTTCATATGTATTATCAGCATTGAGCAATTCAATAATCTTCACTGTATCGTTTTTATCGATTTTTATTCCTTGACCAGGCTTCAGTGTTTGTTTTTTATTATTAATGGAGAGGACAATTCCATTATATGCCTCATCTTTGCTTTGAATAATAATGGGGATCTTGTCAATAATATCATAATCTTTACGGATAATGATTTGTGTGTCTTTATCGATAAAGAAAGACTTATTTATATCATTAGTTGTGCCATATGCTTCAATATCGAGCAAATAACCTCTATTATAATTGCCCTTGAGCGCAGTAATCTCAATGTCCGCAGGTTTGTTTATTACAAGTACTGAGCTTTTTTCAACAATTTGGCTATGTCCATCAACTTTCACAATGAGATATTCAAAGTCAGGTTTTTGATGATTGATATGTGGTATTTGAGGGACTATTTCTAAATGTTTTAAAAAGGAATTGATAACCAGGCTGAGGTGATTTATTTTCATTTCAATGCTTGGTAATTGCTTAGATACTTCAATTCCAAAAGATGGTATACCCACATTTGTTAATCCGTGATATGTGGCACTATTTCTCTGTTCTGCATGGTTGGTAGAGGTAGAGATAGTATTGTGATTATTAAAATGAAAATGGTAAAAATCATTGTCAATATTCTGGTTTACTTCATTGCAGACAGTTCTTGCTACATCGCCAAGATAAATCGTCTTATTATGTTTTTCTGAGTAAAAAGAGTCTGCATCAGCAATAATGCATTGACCAAACTTCATTGGGTTTCTGGTAGCATCTATATATGTATCACGATAATAACCGCCACCCTCGTGTAGATTCAGCAGTATATCACTTTTATCCATCAATTGCTTTAGTATATCTACCACTTGATCTTCAAATATCTCAGTTTTTGGCTGATTAAATCGTCTATTCATATCTTTATTAATTTGTCTTTTATTCTGCACAATAGTAGGAACATTGGCTCTGGGCACAATAATCATGCTACCTTTTTCAATATTAATATCGACATATGAATCTGCAGTAAGATAACCACCTGACTCATCGCCTTGAATACCACCAATAATCATTAGTGTTTTACCAGGCTTTTCACCTTTTATGTGGTAGACATTGAGCTCATAATCTGTATTTGCAAAGTACTTTAGATGCTCAGTTTCAGCGAAAATAAGAGATATAGAGAGGAGTAAAAGTAGAGTTAAAAACGTATGTTTTATTGTGTGTTTATTCATGGTTTAACTCCTCTGACGCTTCTGGTATTTGTGAATCTAAATCTATGAATTCTGTGGATCTAACAGGTATGACATTTCCATCCCATTCCTCACGTAGTATCAGCCAGTTTTCTCCTTCTTTTTTCCACAGCATTGATTTCTTACCAAGATCAGAGTAGTTTGCAGATTTATAAACTTGATCAAATTCAATCAACAGATAGCCATTTGAATATAAGTACCTTTGGTTTTTGACTTCTACTTGGATATTTGACCTCTTTTTATTAATACGGTTTTTATATCTCGCCCAGCTCTCAAAACTCATTTTGAGGTTTTCTGTATAAAAGTCTGCATGATAAAATTGCAAATAAGCTGTGAGATCTTGAGATTCCCAAGCGTGCTCCCAGTCAACAAGGAATTGTTTAAGGTTTTCTGCTTCCTTTTTTAATTCATTTGTTTTTACCCATCGTGGTGTATCATTTATTATGACAGCGGTTTTTTTGAAATTAAACTTTTTGGATAGTTCTCTTAATTCTTCGTTCTCAAAACGAATACATCCATCTGTATCGTATGGCGTGATATCTTTATCTGTGCCATGAAGCCAGATACTATTGCCTTTTTTCTTTAAGTATTTGTCAATTTGGTTTGGATAATTAATCGGGTAGGCACCGTATCCATACATGGGGGTTAGACGCCATTTTGATACTTCACCTTCAATTATGTAAAAGCCTTCAGGTGTTTTTTTGTCGCCTTGTTTAAATTTATCTCCATGGTTTTTACCCGTAGTTACCTTGTATTGATTCAGCTGCCTGAGGTGTAAAGAGTCTCGTGATACTTCATATAAAAAAGCATCTTGTTTACTTTTATCAACGAAGATAACGACATTGTCATAGCTTTGATCGTCGTCTAACAGATAGTTTATCATCTCATAAGGTACTTGTTCAATGGCTGCATAAGCCAGAGGAAGAATGAATGCTTGTATTAATATTAAAATGGTGATTTTATAAATATACTTCAAATATAACTCCCACATATTATTCTTAAGAGTAAAAATAGCAAATGCCTTTTAATTGTCAAGTAAAAAGGTAAAAATATTGATGTTAATTGCAAGTTGACTATTCCCCCTCATTTTTAATGCACCATAAATATTTTTTCAAATCAACTCTACCAGCTGGTGAAATGAAGACACCCTCTTTATTTAATAAAATAAATTGCTCTTCAAAACCGCCACCAACTGGGAGTGAAATATAACCCTGGGAATTAATGACACGATGCCAGGGTAATTTATACTTTTTTGAGCAGCTGTGTAAAATGCGGGCAACTTGTCTGCTTGCTAAATGATTGCCTGCAAGGCTGGCAACTATCTTATAGGTTAACACTTTGCCTTTGGGTATCGATTTTATAACTCTTATCACTTCTTCTGTAAATAATTCCATATTGCCTCATTTATTTAATAATATAATAAAAGCTTTTAAAAAAGAAAACTTTTATAACAAAAACTAATCTTTGGCGATAGGTAGCTCTGCCCAACAGGTAGTAAACTGTGGCGAAAGAATATCACGCTTCATGCTCCAGTTATTCTTTGTTCCATTAGATGCAAAAAATACTTTATTTGTGCCGTATTTTGTATTAATTGTGTCAATACATTGCATAATTGAACTCTTGCTTTGCTCATTATACGGCAAAGTAAACAGATTTGGCTGAATATTCTTTTCCAAAATAATATCACTGATCATGATACCGCATTTCTTATAAAGATAATTAGGCTTAAAGATTCTCTTGAGCATTGACTTGCCAAGGCTGATAAAGTCAGGCGTATAAGCAGAATAATCAGATAAAACGCCAGACATGAAGTTTGCATATTGAGGATCATTTCTAAAAGGATTGGTGCAGACATAGACCAAGAGCTGGCGTGCTACACTCTTTTGTGAGCGGAGGCGCTCTGTTGCTGTTGTACAAAAGTATGACATCGCTTGCTCGATATCCTCATAATTAGAGCATAATTTGCCAAAAGAACGAGATGAGACTATTTGCTTTTTATTATTAGTGACTTGTTCCAACTCTATGCAGGGGTAGCCTTTGAGCTCCAAAACCGTGCGTAAGCCGACGACAGTAAAGTTTTTTTTGACCCATTCATTTTCTAAATAGAGCAAATCAGCAGCATTTGCTAACCCTATCTTTTTCATCTTTTTTGAGTATTTCCTCCCTATGCCCCAGACATCTTCGAGCGCAATAGATGAGAGGATCTTTTCTGTTTTTGGGTGGTCGGTGATATTGAAGACGCCATTATAGCCCTTATAGGTTTTGGCAACCCTGTTCGCTATCTTAGCCAGTGTTTTACTCGGTGCAATACCGATTGATACGGGTATGCCTGTCCACTTTAAGACAGTTTGGCGAATAGTTTGTGCATATTCAATTAAATCTATATTTTCCATTCCTCTGAATGATAAAAAGGCTTCGTCAATTGAGTAGATTTCAATATCTGAAGTGAAGCTCGAGAGTACACGCATGACTCGAGACGACATATCGCCGTAAAGTGTATAATTAGAAGAGAAGAGGTAAATCTCATGCTGCTTGAGAAGGGGCTTGATCTTGAAAGCAGGCATGCCTCGGGTGACCCCAAGCTTTTTTAATTCTGGAGATAAAGCAACCAAGCAGCCATCATTATTAGAGAGCACACCAACAGCTTTTCCCTCTAAATAGGGCTGAAAAACACGTTCACAGGAGACGTAAAATTGATTGCAATCGACAAGTGCAAAGAGAGGACGTTTATTCTTTTCAGGAATAGGAAACTCTATCACAAAAACACCTTATAGCTTGTGGATTACATTAGTGACGACGCCCCAAATAGAAAAGCCCATCTCATCGGTCACTTTGATTGGCTTGTAGTCAGCATTTTCTGGTACAAGAAAGTAGTTGCCATTTTTGTCAATATGTAATCTTTTCACAGTAAACTCGCCATCTAATACGGCAATGATGACTTTGCCGTCGCTTGCCTCCAAAGAGCGGTCAACGATTAGTATGTCATTTGGATTGATGCCAGAATCCACCATTGAGTATCCTTCTACCCTCACGAAATAAGTGGCAGCAGGATGCTGAATTAAGAGCTCATTTAAGTCCAAAACAGCCTCAATATAGTCCTGCGCTGGAGATGGAAACCCTGCAGGTACGAGCGACCCGATGAAAGGCATCTGCCAAGGGCTATTATTATTGATTGCCATTTTTATTGGTTTTATTTTGTACATTTGATTAATCCTCCTTTAAGAGATATAATAATATTTAGGGAGATAATGTCAAGAGAAATTTGCAAATGTGCAAGAAAAATGCTTGCTCACATTGACTTGAAGGCTAAAATATTTTTTATGAGCTTGTCATGCAATTAATCATATCTACAAAAAAAAAAGAGACATGCTGAAAAATTCCTTATTTTACTTTTTAAAGATTCAAAAAAGAAGTACAAATTGCTCTGCTTTTAGGGCAATTTCTCTCACTTTTTGCTAATTCTCGTGACATTGTTATAATTAATTATATTTCAATATATTGCCTCTTTGATTCCCTTTACATTCCTCTTGCTATCTTGGAGAATGAAAGGTAATATTATAGGAATCTAAAGGGAATCAAAGGGAGGTTTTTTTAAGAAAATATATCTTACTATTTGTAATTTTTTAATGATGAGGGATGTTCAATTTGGTATTTTGTGGTGAAGCAATAATCTGCCTGTATTTACATTTATGTAAATTGAGGGGTTTGCCTTTGTTAAATAGTTGAAAAAAGCAGTTGGTTTTAGACTTATTATCCTTTGAATATAAAGCTATTGAGGATATCGACGGGGATCATGTCTATATCTTCCTTGTCGACAAGAATAGTGAGTGTATCGTTGGGCTTGATAAGCGTGCCGCCATATGGAGGTATGAGTTTTCTATTTCGTGTGACAAATATGACTAATGTACCTGGAGGTAGCTTTAATTCATAAATATGGCAAGATCCTTCATAAAAATCTGGATCAATATAAACATCTATAACTTCATAATTTGTATCTTGAATGGTGACGAGCTCGAGTGTACGAGAGGTTCTATCTTTATCTTTAGATTGTAGCCCAAGCTT
>JAKPKU010000039.1 GCA_029553545.1 Candidatus Cloacimonadota bacterium | reverse complement strand
GCTCTCATGACCCATCGAAGAGAGAGCTATAAGCTTGTACCTCGCAAAAAGCTCACTTAAGGCCCTTTTTCTTACTTTTTTGTACTCGTCGATCCTTGTTCTATGTTTTATCCTGCAAAATCCTGTCTCTATTTCTTATTTATACAGTTCATGTCAGAATATTCTTGGACTTTTGAAAGAGGCTCATTTAGTTTAATTTTTTGATAATGGAAAGCTATCTGAGATTCATTGATATATTTTTGATTAGTGAAATAATTCATATCAGAGACTTTTAAAGCTAAAACAACTTCATCATCCTTTTTATGAGTGTCCAGTTCTGAAATGCTTTTAAATGCTGGAAAAGAAGTCTTCACATTTGAAATCTCTCCCAGTTTTACCACTTCCCATTCTTCTGGCACTTTTTCGATTTCTGTTTCCTTGAGCGGAACGTTTTCTGTTTCCTTTGGCGACACGGGTCCGTAGGTGAACAGGTGTTTCATCATGGATTTTTTGAGGGCTTTTGTGGCGTCTATCACCGCCTGGGTTTTCTCCTTTGCCTCCTGCACCGCAGAAAGCACCGCTGCAATCTTTTGCTGCTCGGGAGTGGGGGGAGGGGGAAATAAAAATCTTCAAGCGCATGCCTAGGTAATCTTTGTCGTCCAGTTGAGCCTTCCATTTTCCCAGCCAAAGCCATTCTAATAGCGTCATTTTTCAGATAGTAATACAGGTGTTGTATAATTACTTTTTCATTTTTAGGATGTAATGCCCATATTTCTGTAGTAGCATATCCAAAATCTGATGGCAGTTCATCTAATAGTGCTTGTTTGCCATTTTCAAAAGAAGGTGTGATTTTTGCAATAATGATATCACCCTTAAAAACAAATGAACCACTACAAATGTCGGAATATCTTTTTTCTTCCCAAAACTTCATAGATTGATTTGTTTCTGAGATCATCTCCATAGAAATAAATGGAATTAAATCATTATCTTGTATTTTTAAATTTTTTGGCTTTTTGCTAAACTCAAAGACTTCTCCCACCCTTACAACTTTCCATTCCTCTGGCAGTGCTCCGAGCTCTGTAATTTTGTAGCCTTCCGGCATTATTTCGCTATCAGTTGTTTTCATAATGATGACATCCTAAGTGTTTATTTGAATTCATAGTCTTCTTCTTCATCTTCATCCCAATTTCTTTTCTTAAGCAGCTAATTGTACGCCATTTCCCAGCGTAAAGAAGACTTCAATCGAGTAATCATATTTTGACATTCTTTTGATCATAAACTTTTTCTACCAATTCTTTTAAACGTTGAGGAATCTCGGATTCATTAGTATTTTCAAAGAAATCAAGGGCGGCAAGTGCTTTGCCTTTTTTCTCACCTTCCCTTTTTGATATTGCACTTACCTCTTCAAAATCTGCTGATAGAACCTCCACTCCACCTAGATCTGATCTTACTAAATTTCTTATCTCACTATTTAGAGCAAATGCCCTTTGTTTTTCATTCTTCTTATTTTCGCTCCAGTCATTAGGTATTGGAACTGGCAAGGGATCTTCATCATGTATAACGAGATATGAAATATTAAAAGCATTAGCAATAACAATATATAATGGAAGGTTATGTTTAGAACCGCAGTCAATAATCGAAATATCCTGATCGAAAATATTAAGTCTTTCGGCAATAAATGGTAAAATAATTTTTTCTGTCTCGCCTTCTACAAATATTACTTTTTTAGCAAAAAACATTTCACCGCGATCAGGATTTATCCAATGAGCCATATGAAATCTTCTCTTTCTGTCATCATTATCAGTACCTTCGAATAAATCTGTAATACATTGACGGACATGGCTGCTTCCAGCAGGAGAATCCTTAGCAATAATTGCAATTTCCTTGTAGTGCTCAAGATCGACGAAATTTGTTGAATGTGTACAAATAAATACCTGATGTTCTTTTGTCTCAGATATATCACGCAGAACTCTTGCTAATTTCCGTTGTGCTTGTGGATGTAAAAAAAGTTCGGGTTCCTCTATAGCGAAAATTATAGTTTGGGACTGTTTTCGCGGTGCAGGCTCGTTATCATCATTTTTCTCCTCACTATGTAATACTTTTGACCAGACGCGAAGAAAAGCAAACATTATAGCCCGCTGTAGCCCATTTCCCTTATGGTCAATAGGTGTTTTAACTCCATCATTGACCTGAATATCAGTACCAAGCTCAAAAAGACGCTCAAGTTCCGGAGGGGTAACCTCTATATTCACTTTCACATCCCACGAACTAAGCTCTTCTTCAATAGACTTTTCAATGTTTGCTATTTCATTCCCGCCTTCTTTGTTACTGCGATTGTTTAGATTATTAACCACGTCTTTAAGCTGATTGCTAGCAGCGATGAAAACAGGATTTCTTTTAGCCATTTCCTGTATAGCTCGATTCAATAGTCTACCAAAACTTGTTGTCGTCTTGACTTTTATTTCGTCAGTCAAGTCGCGAACTGCAGGTATCAAATAGAAATCAGGTAGAATTCCTGCTGCAACATTTTTGGAACCAAGTAGTGGCCCTTCTTCCAATCTTCTTAAAAATTGCAAATCATCTTGATGATTTTCGATATATTTTTGTTGCGCTTCTTCAATATCTTTCTTCGTTAAACGCCCAGACAAACTAACAATGTCTTTCAGCGGTATTGCGTCTAGTTTCTCTTTTGAGGCATATTCGCCCGCCTTATCCGATCGGAGCCATTCCTCTTTGGGTTCTTCAACATAGCCATTATAAGATATTGCAACCTCACTATTGATTAATTGCGCAGTTTTGCGAATACATATTGTTTCATCAGACAAAACATACTTCTTAAAAGTATTTCTCTCTTGTTCTGTTAGCCCATTAAAAGTCAACTCAACCCAAAGGTTATTGTCTTCATTGCTTCGTCCTATAAAAAAATCTTGTTCTGTTGGTTTATTGGATGTTGTCAGACAAAACTCAATCGCAGCAAGAACATTAGATTTTCCATGATTGTTGGGGCCCAACAATGTGACCATTGATAAGCATTCCATATCCAATTCACTGATGCTACGGTAGTTATGAATTCTTAGCTTCCTAATACGCATAATCAACCTCTTGGTATTTCTTTTTTCAGTATAGACAAATCTGAATGTTTAATGAGCAAGTATTCTTTAATGAACATAACCTTTTTGCAAAAATGGAGCATATTGATGAATTCATTATTTTATTATTCCTTTATCTTTTATAGACCTTTCAATTAATGAATATTTCCCCTTTAATTTTTGCCCCTCCTGGTCTCGACTTTTGGCAGAACCTAGGCACTTGATTATTCTTTCTTTCTGGAATTTTATTAGTTGGGATTTGAATTCTATGCCCTGCTGATCATTCATTATCCTATTTCTTCCTTATTAAATGCCAACTATTTGACAATTTAGTCAATTCTTAGTCAATTATTAGTCAAATTAGTCAATTGATAGGTAATTCCTTTCCCTGATTTTCCTTTCATAGTTAAAATTCCTTTTTCTACAAGATGAGATAGATCAATCGTTGCCATTTGTCTGGATATATTTGAAAGTTGTTGATATTCTTTATTGGTAATCTTGCCATTCTCTTTCACGTACATTACTGCCTTGATCTGTCTTTCGTTTAATCCTCTTTTTCTTAACTCTTCCTCATTAAAAATGTCTTTATGAAATACGACGGTAAATTCTCCCAGACCTCCCTTTCTTTCCACAAATTCAGGCTCAGGAAGGTTCTGTTCTTTACACAGTGTAATCATCTTTAATATTCCCGAGCCCCAGGATTCAATAAGATTTGCATAATAGAATACTGTGGCAATGAGCGGATTTCTCTGCCTTCCCGAATGCTTTTCCTTTAGCTGTTCAATAGTCAATGGAGGCATTAGCTTACCAGGATTCGATAGTATGAGTTCATCGTCATATATGCGTACTTCAATGGGAGCGGAAGTATCCAGGTAATCTCTATGAATCAATGCATTGATTGCAGCTTCTCGCAGAGCATCCAGTGGGTAATCCCATATTTCCCTTCTTGCCACGCCTTCAAGA
>JAKPKU010000011.1 GCA_029553545.1 Candidatus Cloacimonadota bacterium | reverse complement strand
CAATGGCGTTAATTATATCAAGGTAGAGCCAGTTGACCTATTGTCTGGTGTGGACTATGAAAGCCCTCTCACATTTATTAATATTACTATTAATGGAGAAAATAGCGTTGGTGTATTAGAAAAGAATGAAAGCCAAGGCTACCTTAAGTTTACCTTTGATGAGCCAATAGTATCGCTTGGCACACAAGTTGGTATTCAGATAAGCGCTTCTGATAAGGCAAACAATCTTGTAACCAGAAATATTGGCTTTATTCTCAATGCTTTACAAGCCGAGATAATCAGCGTTAGTCCTGCAAATAATTCATATATTAATCAAAATCTAAACCAAATCAAACTGATTGTTGAATATCCAGAAGAAGTTGTCTTAAATGAGAGCCTAAGTTACTTAAGTCTAAAACATCCAAATGGTTCTATGATTGCTAATGGCGTGGGTGCGAATCTACATTTTATCAAGAATAGTAGTGGCTATGAGATTGTCTTAAACCTCAATCAACCTCTGGCAAACAATGGGCAAGATGATGGAGAGTACAAGATCTATGCATTCTTTGCTACAAATAGTTTCCAAGAAGGACCGATCACTTTCACCTTTACTTATGATAGACTAAACCCCTACTATGAAAATCTAAAGATCAATGATATGGTAGTCAGCAGCAGAGAAAAGCTGTTAAAGCCTTTTGCAAAGACGAAGAAAAGCAGAAATGGCTTTATCTTTAGCCAGCCAATTACTGAGATTCAAGTCGATTATCATGATCTCACATCTCCTGTAGATTTTGCCACAAACCTTAGCTCGCTCACTTTGGTAAGCCCAACAGGAAATTTAGTTCAGGGCTGGCGAGTTGTTAATGGCTCAACAATTAGTTGGGTTTTAAATAATCCAATACCTGTTGATGGCACAAAAGACGGCGTTTATACCATTCAAATTAAGGCTACAGACTTGGCGGGCAATATACTAAATTCAAATTATAACTTCACTTTAATGTCACATATAATCCCACAGCTCGTTGATTACACACCGCAGAATGTGATTAACCATTATGTAAATTCATTTAGCCCTGCAGTGATAACAGGTTCATTTAAAAACGTTATTCCTATTATTCAAGACCCTGCTTTGACTAATATCAAGCTCGTATTCCCAAATGGAGAAGTGGCACAACATCTACAGGGTGGAATACTTAGCTATCAAACAGAACAAAATAATCTGAAAGCTACCTTCCAATTAACCAGCGGTCTTAATACAGATGGAGAAAATGATGGAGAATATCAGATTCTCTTTAAGGCAATGAACCAATATGGGGCTGAATTTGACACTACGATGACATTTATCTATGACATGGTGATTCCAAGTTTCACTGAATTGGCATTAGTAAAAGATAATACCCCTATCACTGTGGCTCAAAACTCAATAATCAAGCAAGCTTTTACTTCTGTACAAGTGAAATATCAAGACGTCACTTCAGGCATACATTATTCGCCAAATATCACGTCTATTGCACTCTATGACCCAGAAAATAGACTTATCCCTGGTACATTGAGTTATATTGGAGAAGGAACAAATAAAACATGCAGCTGGTCTTTACAAGACGCAAATTATATCACACTTGATGGCACAAAAGACGGCGTTTATAAGATAAAAATGAAGGCGCTCGACAAAGCAGGTAATAGTTTTATTAAAGAGATTACTTTTAATTTGATCTCAATTATTCCACCTCAAAATATCGCCACATATCTGGATGCTGTACACAAAATACACCTCAGTTGGGATAATCCAAGCCCTTTAAAAAAGAGAAACAACTCACGCTCAGTTAGTAATTACCAAGTCTTTAGAAAAGTCAATGATGGTGACTTTGTGCAGATTACTCAAACAAGCAGCCTTTATTACTCGGATAATCTGCAAGAAGCAAATGACGGCACTTACACTTATATGGTCAAAGCACTTTACACAATACCTGGAAATGCTCAAGTTATTGCAAGCGAAGGTACAGAATCTGACCCAATTCAATTAAAAAGATTCACGCCTTGCACATTTAATATCACTTTATCAGACAATCAAACTCCTTCAGATATCCTCTTTCACCTTTTAGGTAATGACGGCATTTACAATCAAGAGTTAAATTTTGTAACTAATCAATTGGGAGTTATTAATCTGCCAGCAATCTTCATGACAGATTATTTAATAACTATCGCAAAAGATGGCTATCAAACCATCAAAGACACTATTAATATCAATTTAGCAAATAATCAATTCAATTATATTCTGCAAAAGAATGACCCACAGCTTGGTGGAAAACCAGAGAATTATGCTCTCTATCAAAACTTCCCAAACCCATTTAACCCCACAACTGAGATACGCTTTGCCTTAAAAAACAACAGCATTGTAGATTTGGCTGTCTATAATATCAAAGGTCAAAGAATCAAAACCCTGCTCAATCAGAATCTGGATTACGGCTATCACAAAGCTGTTTGGAACGGTGACGATAGCGAAGGCAAGAGAGTGTCTTCTGGCATCTATTTTTATATCTTGAATGTCAAAAGTAATGAAGAAAGCTATAAAGAGATTAAGAAAATGTTATTGGTTAAATAACGTATTCGCATACAGCTTAGTCAAATCATCAAGGCATATACTGATAAAATACTATCTTGTTTTACTAACATTTGAGAGCTTTGAATTAGAAAACAGACAATAAATATAGTTAAAATATTACTTGACAATAATATAGGCTATCATAAAATGACATTAATTAAAGAATAAAAGAGGTGTTCAATGTCAGGTAGCTTTATCGATTCAGAAATAGACAGTATTGTTGAGAAATTCTCAGATGAACCAGTAATAAAAGTTTTAAAATTATTAGATTGGTCACGAATTAATAAATTATCAAACAAAGCTAAATTAACAAATGTAGGGAAACATCGTATTCC
>JAKPKU010000254.1 GCA_029553545.1 Candidatus Cloacimonadota bacterium | reverse complement strand
ATGGATCATCTTATCATTGGCGACAAAGAATTTCTGTCTTTTAAAAGAGAAGGATTGTTTTGAGATAAGAGGCACTCTTACATGTGCAATGCAGACCAGCTTTGATCACTCATTCTCTGGCTCACTTAGTGAAATATGCTGCCCCATTTCATCTAACATTTTCATAAGTTCAGGGTAGATATCTTCTCTTACTTTTAGGGATAAGTCAATCTTATCTGTATATTCAGTATTGATAATCTCAATACCATCGAGACTAATTCTATGTTTGAGAGTATTATAAAAATCATAGCAAGTAGTAATATGTATTGATTTTTTAAAGACAAGTTCTTCTCTTGTGGCAGCCTCAAGGGCTTGCTCAAGTACACCTCCATAAGCATCAATTAGTCCTCTTACCCCAAGCTTTACACCACCAAAATATCGTGTGACAACAGCCACTATATTAGTCATTTCAAACTTATTGAGGGCATTTAACATTGGTTTGCCAGCAGTACCTGGGGGTTCTCCTGCATCAGAAGAATGTTGTGTTTCACCATTACTACCCACAATATAAGCCCAGCAATTATGAGTGGCATTTTTATGTTCTTGATTAATCTTAGTAATAAATTCTTTTGCCTCTTGCCAGGTTGAAATAGGGCATATTTGAGCCATAAAGGTAGATCTTTGGATCTTCTCCTCATAACAGCTAATTTCTTTGATAATCTTCATTTTATAAGGCAAGCCAGCTTGCCATAATTGCAAGCTGGCAATATAGTTTTATAAGTCTTGAAAAGCCTCATTTAGCACTTCTGTGCCAGGCAAGACAAAGCGGCTATCTTTGATGATCTCGATATGTTGTCCATCTTCTGTAACAGCTTCTATCAAGGCAATTTCATCATAAGGCAGGGTGATATCTACGTGCACTTGTGTATATGCCTTTGAGGGGTCTTCTTTTCTCAAAATTGAGCGTTCATTATCTCTGGAAATAATCTCTTTACCATCTGGATTATATGCAGGAATATCTTCTTCCCATGAATAACAAGTGTCACCAATAGCGAGGTGTGGACCCATTTTTTCTATAATCAAAATAGGTAAGAGCGATAAGATATCATATTTCTTTGCCATCACATAAGCCAGCGTATTGGTGCCAATAGCAAATTCACCTATTGGCAGAGACTTATGTGGGAAGATGAGATTCTCTTCGATATACTTTTTATTCTCATCTTCAGTCTCAAAGTTAGCGCAATTATACTGTGAAATACATCCGTCAACAAAATCAAGAGTTAGCTCTTTGTAAAATAGCCCATTAAGGAATGTTTCACCGATATGTAATCTACCTTGTGTGCCTGTGAGCTGCGGTGTATTAAAGACCTCACCAACAGGGATATTGACAGTTGCGCCGCAGTTTGAGAAATTTGTTTGTTTTGTATGGTCAGTAATCTTAGGCAATTTAATAGTAAGGTCAGTCTGATTATTTCCTTTTCCTTTGATGCGTGCATAATCGGCTTTGTCAAGTGCATCAATAAGATATTGTTGGATCTTCAGATACTCATAATGGTCAAGCATATTTATCTCGACAGTTTTTTCAAATATTTCTTCAAACTGCTCACCGATTTCAGGTGTTGGGAAGCCTATAATACAGAAGCTTGCTTCTTCACGCTTATAAGCTTTATTGAACATCATTGACATTTGGCTGGTGAGTTTTCTATTTAATTCTATCTGCTCTTGGTTTAGTTTCAGGCTTGTTATTTTACTTTCTGGGGCAAATGGCACTTCTCCAAATGGGTCAAAGTATATAGTGCCAGAGTTTTGTGAGAGAATGTGAGCATAATCATTGATCGCTCTTTCAGCTTCGATCAGGCTATGTTTGATAAATTCTTCATCGATCTGTAATGCACTATCAAAGCGGTGATCATAGGCAAACTGTTGATTGATATCCTTTGCTTGGATATTTGAGATGATAGGTCTAAAGCCAAATACTTTCAACTCTTTTACTAATGCTAAAGCAAACCGTTCCATACCAAGTATAGGCATCAATGCTACATTTTTACGCTTTGTATAGTCTTTATTACTCTCTTTAAAGCCCTCAACATAAGCGATAGCTGTTTGCTTCATGACTCTGTCAATCTTCTCTTGCGGTAATGAATTGACAAATCTTGCCATCTGTATTCTATCTTCAGTAATTGGTTTACCAAAATAGAATAAATATCTCAAATCATTCAAATCAGCAGTCTCTAAAAAGCTTAAATTGAAAGCGAACTCAGGATTATAGTTCAACTCGTAGCGTAGAGTCATCATATCATATGCCTCAGCCCAATAAGGATAATCGACTATCTTTTTTAGCTCTTGATAGTCAGCTCCATTGGTCTTATAAACATCGTACAACTGAATAAATTGAGCAATCTTTCTATTGATCTTGAACACAAGATGCATAGTTGCATGTGGCACCAGAGTTCTGAATCCTGAGTAGAATACACATAATAGTTGCCCCATTTCTTTGCCAAATACTTTAACTGCATAATCAGGATTAAGATAAGAAGTAGTGTAGTTATCAGGCATAATTTCAGAGAATAAGCTATCATTAAAAGCTTTCAGCTCTTCAAAGCTGTGTTTTCTTAGATAACCTTCAGAAAAATCACTTTCATATTCAGCAATTAAGAGTATCCATTGAGCTAATTTGTCAAAATAAGTCAAATACTTATCATTTTTCTCTTCTTGTAATTCAAGAAAAATAGCTTGAACTTTTTCAAGATTGTGACGATAATCGGCTTCTACAGCTAAATTTCGATCACCAAAGTACTTTTTTACATCAAACATATTACACCTCTATTCAAAAATATACTATTTGTTTATTACATTATTTTTATTTAATATTTAGTCAAATGATATTTTTAATAGAACCAAAAAAGATGCTTTTCTTGTTTAGCGATATCATTACTCACAAAGGTAAAGTCAATCTGATAGAGATTGTTGCATTGAGAATCGAAACAACAAGCAAGAACTTCTGCTTGAAAAGATCCTTATTTAAATAAAAAAGAGGGCAAAAATAAGCTCAAAATCTTGGTATCAGATCCTGTTTTTCTCACTTTTTTCTAATCTCCCTACCTATAGTTGCATAATACTATTTATCAGTAATATATCTAACTGATTCCCTTTACATTCCCCTTGCTATCTTGGAGAATGAAAGGTAATCTTATAGGAATCTAAAGGTAGTGGAAAGGAGATTTATTATGAATTTTGAAACATTATAATAGCATAATTTATTATTACAAGTTTATGCAATAGCTTCTATATTGCAATAAAAAAAGGGGAGATAAGAATCTCCCCTACATTAATTATTATACTTAATTATTTAAGTAATAGTGCTTTTCTGATAGAGTGTTGTTTTTCTGTATTTAATCTAATAAAATAAATACCAGAGCCAACAGTCCTATTATTATCATTTTGTCCATTCCATTGTACCGTATAGTGCCCTTTGCTCATCACTTCATTCTTTAATTGTTTTACAAGTTGCCCTTTAATATTGTAAATAGCGAGATTTACACGAGATTGATCAGGGATACTAAAGGCAATATTCGTAGTAGGATTGAATGGGTTTGGATAGTTTTGCGCAAGGTTGAACTTGATAGGTTCAACGACATTTTCGTTATTATCAACGATATTTGGATCGACATAAAGAACATTTGATGAGTCACTTACACCTATAGTATAATGAGCTAATACATAATATCTATATCTGAGATCAGGGTTGAGAGTTTCTGTATAATATGTATCAGTGGTGTTTGCGAGAAAATCAAATGTGCCAGAATTAACCTGTTTAAAAATATCAAAACCAGTTAAAGTAAATGGACTTGTTTCTGGTAAATTATGTGTCCAGTTTAAAGTCATTACGTGTGTTTCTGGATTCATTTGATGAATAAGATTAATAGGTGCATACATATAGTTCACGTCAAAGTCAATATCTTCAATTATTTGACTTGAATCGATAGTCATCGAGCTATATTGATTAGACTGAGTATACGGTGCAATAGCAGAAATCGTTGAGTAATAGCCTGGTATCAAGTAAAGAGCATAATTACCTTCTTCATCAGGAGTTGCAATATACTCATTTGCTTTAACATTAACTCTTCTAATATCGAAATTAGGATCGTCAATTGCGACATTTCCAAACATGATAGCAGTATTTCCAACGTCAGTCAAGACAGTTACATCATCAATATACCATTCGTCGATATTACCAGATTGACCTTCAATAAAGAAAGATATTTGGAAGTTATTTTTATTTAGGTCACTATTATTAATAGGGATGTTCTTGATTTCAGCATCAACAGATTCAGTCAATACTTCAGTCCAAATCACATGCCAAGGGCTATACATTGCAGAAGTAGCAATACCAATAGTGGTACCAGGTGCATTGACATTTATTTTTTGTTTAAAGCTTAAAATAGCGCTTGAAATATCAGAAGCATCCATTGTGGTAGATACCAAACGAGTGATATTATTGAATGCAGGTGTGCCTGAGAATTTTACTTCTGGAGCTGTGCCACCAGCATAATCAGTCTGTGAAAGAGACCAGTTATTTGAGAATTGTTGAATAGTCCAACCAGTTGGTAACCAATTATTAAAGGTCTCTTGAAGCAATGCTCCACTCTGATTGATGCCAAGCATGATATCGAAGCTCAATGTTGGTGCATTATCAGAAGTTACTGTAGCACTAACGGGGATAGCTGTTTGTTCGGTTAAGCTATTATCAAGTTGGAAATCAAACACATTTTGATAGCTTGAATTTGAGAGCATTGAAGGAGTGTTTGTGCTATTTTGATTGATAGTAATACCTGGGTGTGTGCTATTGATTGTTAGATTGACATTGTTAATCTTTAAGTTACTAGAGTTTACCAAATTAATAATAAGCTTAGCATGCTCGCCAGCTTCTAAAATACCATTAGCATTTCCGTCAGTATCGTTAATCATATAAGATCTATAGGTAAGAGATGGTCTGTATGATTTAAATGAGATTGGTCTGAGCCATGAGCCTTCATCGCAGCTGATATCGACTAATAAGTTAAATGTATAATTCGTTGGGCATAAAGGAGATACCTGAACTACAAGATAATCAGTGTTTATTTCAGTACCTGAAGGTTCAACATTAATATAAGAAGCAGTAGGGTTTAAAATAGTAAGGAATGGATCATTTGACAAAACGGTTGCAGTAACATTATGAGCGGTTGTTAGTCCGACATTAAGTATTGGTAAACCGATATTTACAATTTCACCTGCTTCAATGACATTATTACCATTTTGATCATGAATAATAGGCGTATTTGCCAGTATATAAGGTGCTTCATTGAGGAAGAATGGATGTGTAAAATAAAGGGCTGTTTCATTTCCTAAAGTTGCTGCACCAGGAGAATATTGATTATTATTTGCATATTGAATACCGACTTTTGCAGTATGGTCTTGAATACCGCAGGTAAAGTAGTTGCTTGGCTTAGTTGATGTGCCTTGTGCTCCTGGACTAAATGTTTTGTATTGGAACTTGATAGGTCCATCGCCAAGCGGTGTGCCATAAATGGTTGGATTGTATAGAATTAATTGGAATGTTACGCTGCCGCTACCTTCTGCGACGGACATATTATTCCATTGCACTATGAAGATATCTTCTTCTGAGTTATAATAAGAGTAAATGCCACTATTAGTACCTGATTTTCTTAAATCATTCCAATATGGGGCAATCATTGGTCTTGGTGCGATAGGTCCTGGTAAAGGAGTGTTTCTAAAGAGAGCTGCTTCTGTTTCACCTAATGCCATCCATCCATTTGAGCAGATAGTTGCTCTGGTATAAGTCTCTCCGTACATTTTGAATGGGAATGGTAGATCAATAACTTGAACATCATCCAAATTTTCAGCTGTGTCATTTGTATTTATCGATGTACCTATAGAGCTGATTTCGATCCAGTTATAAACAGGTGCATCTTCATATGCTGTATCTGTGATATCATAGACGATATAGCCATAGTCATCTGGAGGTAGTGGATCAGTAGATTGAATATTCCCGACTTGGATATAGACTTCCTCTGTTTCTTCATAACCGCTATCATTGTAGAATATCAGTTTTGCCTTTAGCTTAACGCCAGGGAAAATACCTGTAAGAGCTTGGACTGTGAATTGGCTTGATTGATTGTTTGCTGTGCTACCAGGGTTAATTGAACCAAATACAGCGAGTGAGTCGATTACCTGCAAGAAGAGGCTTTCGCTTTTTAGTTTTGCTAATACATTTTCAGCGGGCAAAACGCCATTATTCATGACAGTAAAATAGATATTTGTAGGTGTGCCAATTTGCACATAACTACTACCAACGACATTCATAGAAGCAATATCTAAGTCAACAGCTTTTACAGTTTCAAAAATCATTGACTTCCATGTCTCATTGCCAGATTGAATAATTAAAGTAAACTCAATAGGCAGGTTGCTGGGGCAGTTTTGAGCGATTTGTACATTGAATGCATCTGTAAGACTGGTAACAGCGTTTGCATTGATATTCGCAATAATAGCAGTAGAATCTAAAATCGTAGCATAAGGGCTATTGCAACGAAGAGTAAGGTTTAAGTTAGTTTGAGCTGAGTTAGTATAATTTTTGATACTCATGTCAAACTTAATTGTTTCATTAGGGTTGATTTGATGATTATTGTTGCCATTGGCTGCGTCAGATATAATATAATCATTCAAAGAAACTGCAGCTTCATCTTCATTAGGCTGAATAAACAACATTTTTGAGATATAATCTTCATTTGAGACAACAATAGTCAACGCACTCTCTAATTCTGTAGGTATTTTTAAATTTACAATACCTGTTTCATCAGTAATAGCAAAGTCAACATGTTCATTGTTTTGAGTAATTGCCACCCACGAGTTTTTGACAGGTTGACCAAATTGGTCTTGTACTTCAATCGTTATAAAGTTTGTGCCAGCAGGAACAGAAGTAGGATAAATCACATTGAAAGTTTTTGCTATAGTACGATAAATACTAATTGTGGGGTCGCCCATCAGATTGAGCCAATGTGCAAAATTTTTTGCTTGGGTTAAGTCTGTTGCAGCGTACATGCGATGTATATAGTATTTTGCAAACAATGTAGCCCCGCCCATTGTAGGAATATCGCCTTTATACATTGCATGAAAAATAGCACCATCAAGGGCATTATTATAAGCAGTGTGAGTAGAAGAAGTTGCCAAACCTACAGAAGTAATAGCACCCTTTGGTTGCTGAGCTGTACCAGCACGAATCACATCTTCAATAATACTTGTGCCGTCAAAGCTCCCCGTAGAGCAGGTGATGAACACAGCATTGAATAATTTCTTTACATTAGTGAGTGAATTTACAGAAGATGAATCAAAACCACTCATACCTATCCAGCCACGGAAGTTAAAGGTTAGTACACCATCAGTATTTACTGCATTTACCATTTGTGTAGGAGATGGGGTAATGCTATATTGTTCGATAAAGGTATGATTTTGATCAAAGTCATGAATAACGCTTTTAGCATATTGATTAATATTCACATATGAAATACCGTTACTATATCTTTGAGCAACTAAGAGGTTTTTATTCATCCAACTTGTGCCTTCAGATGTAGGCGCTCTTTCATAATTCATTACTTTTGATACTAAGGTTTGGAAATCACTGATGCCAGCAATAGACATTCTGCCGATAATTGCATCGCCAAAGACGTCATTTGCACCGCCAGCCAACCATGTATAAGGGTAGTCGCCTGCACCATAGGAAGCAATATTCGTCCAGGTAGGTATAGCATAGCCAGCACTTGAAGAGTGATCACCTATAAGCATGATGTATTCAGGTTTATCTTCCCATGTGTCATAAGCATTCTGGATATATGCCTTTATTGTTGTGGTTGTAATACCAATTTGAGAACCTGTAGCTACTTTTACATTAAAGCCTTTTTGTTTTTTCCAATTTATCAACTTATTTAATTCAATCATGTATAAGTCTAATTCATTTGTAGGGTATAAGATCAGCAGGGTTGGTTTTTGATAAAGAGGATATGGTGAACGGATTTGCTCATAATTTGCAAACATAGATTCATAGATAGGTTCAAAGGCACGTGAAATCTTATTATTAATTTGATATTGGTTCTCGCCAGATCTTGAATGGTGTTCTATAACAATTTTGATTTCTTTGTTTACTTCGAGTTGCTTGCTTTGAGCATTGTACACAAAAGGTTGAACATTGACGTTTACAAATGCATAATCACGCATGACAGAGACATCTGAAACAACTGTTGTCTGAGCTGGGTAATGTGTATTATCTTGATAAAATCTTGTATTATATGAGAAATTCTTTTGAGCTTCCTCATCGCCACTTTGTGCAGGATATAACAAGATATTGTCTAAATAATCTTTTTTTATTGCTGTTTCTGATAACAGATGAACATTGCTATTGAGAGGTACAGCAATACTAACAGCAAAAATTGGTAGTTCTGGCAACCCCTCTTCAGTTGTCATTTCGATATTTCCCAAGCTAATTCTTGAGAAGCTTTGTGATTCTTTAGTAATTGTATTTAGGCTATACTCAGGTAGCTGAAAGGTAATCTCAGTTGTGTTTTTTTGAGTATTAACCCTAAATGCTTCAGGTGCCAATTCAAAGTTTTGTGCAAATAGGTGACAAGATAATGCCAACACTATTAGAATCGTGATTGTTAAAATGTGTCTTTTCATATTTCCCCTTTGCTATAATTTATTAGCTCATTCAATTATTAAGCAAATTTGATTCCAAAAAAAAGCAATTCATTTATGAAAATAATATCAGTTTTAAAAAAAAACTTGCTTAAATATGATTGACTTAAGTTGTTATTTATTCATTTTCTGTATCACAAAAAAATAGTTGTTTGAATCAGGATTAATTGGCTCTTTATTCTGCGAACCAAAGACATTGACAACTGCTAAGCCAACAGATCTGCATAAGTCATGCATTTCATCTAAACCAACACCTTTCAAGGCAAGATGGTGGTCAAACTCTTCAATTGCAGGTTGATTATCTCTCGGCTTTCTATATTTTATAATATATTTATCCACCCAATACTGTATTTTTGATTCTGGGTCAACCTGATATGAAGTCAACATGGCTATATCTGCATTCAAAGCAGGATGATAATGCTCATAGTATGGAGTAAAATCGTCAAGAGACTCTGCAATAGCTATATATGGAGAGATGTCAATCAAGATATTACCATCGTCGTTTAAATGTTCTTTTAGTACTTTTAAAGCGTCTAACTGGGCATCTCTGGTCAAAAAGTATTGAAAAGTTGAGTAACTCAAGATTATTGTATCAAATTGTTTACCAAGCTGTAAATGCAGCATATTTGACTCGACTATTTCAAGATTAGTATATTGCTTGAGCCTTTTTCTTAACCTTTCCAAAAAAGAAGGTGCGCTGTCAACAACAGTTACACTCTTTGCAATTGGCAAAAGCTTTTCTGTGATGCGCCCTGTTCCACAACCTATTTCGAGTACTGTACCGCCTTTTTCTTTAACCATAGATTGGTAAAATTCGACATCAAGTTTCTGGTCATCAGAAATGAAGTCGAATTCCCAATCATACAAATCAACAAAATCGTTCCAATTGAAGATATTCTTGTTTAACAACTGATATACTCACTTAATAACTGTAATGTGGCATATAAGGCATCTGCATGTGTTCTTTCATAACCATGTGAAGCAAAAACACCTGGACCTATTAAGCCGTGTTTGATATCGTAACCTGCATGCAGTGTAGCTTCGACATCAGAGCCATAGCGTGGGTAAATATCAATTGCATGTGGTATATTGTTTTTCTCAGCAATCTCTATCAGTTTGCTGGTCACTTCATAATCATAAGGTCCACCTGAGTCTTTGGCACAGATAGACACTTTAAATTCATCACATGACAAATCATCACCTAAAGCACCCATATCGACAGAAATCATCTCAACAGTGTCTTGAGGTATGCCAGCAGCACCGCCATGACCTACTTCTTCATAGGTTGTAAACACAATATACACTTTTCGATTTAGTTTTACATTATCTGTTTTCACCCATTCAGCAAGGCTAAGCAATGCTCCAGCACTTGCTTTATCATCGAGGTGTCTACTTTTGATAAATCCTGAATTAGTATAGATAGTACGTGGGTTGATAGAGATAAAATCACCGACTTTAATGCCCAGCTTTTCCACATCTTCTTTTGATTTAACAACTTCATCCAGAATCAGCTCAACATTAGAGTCATTTCTCACAGCTGTACCCACATTATCATAAACGTGAACAGAAGGAGAGGTTAGGTAAAATGTGCCATCATACTCTTTACCCGAGCGAGTATGCACAAGACATGTTTCATTTTCAATATTGTTTTCGGGGTAGCCACCAATCTTATTGAATCTTATTGCACCACTGGGTTTGATAGCTCTTACCATTGCACCCAAGGTATCGATATGCGCAGCAAGAACAAGCGGATTACCTTCTCCTCCTAAGCATGCAATAACGGAGCCCTTTACACTTTGAATTGGTTGAAAACCTAATTCTTTAATTCTCTGCATTAAGTATGTACTAACTTTATGGGTAAAGCCTGTTGGGCTTGGCATTTTGCAAAGGCTTACAACTTCTTCAATGCATTTTTCTTGGTACTTTTTATCACAAATCATAAGTTCCCCTTTTCATTAATATGTTATATTTGAATAATCTTTAAAGTTATCTAAAGCTCGTGTAAATCGGTTAGTAAAATCGTAGTTGACTACATATAAAAATGTAGGTCTGGAGGATGTATAAAGTAAGCAGTTTTCTTCATCATATCTATATGCAATGAGCTTATACGCCTCTCCATTTTTCATTACTATATCAATTTTTACAATAGTATCTTTCTGATATTTATTTAGATTTTCTGCAGCATTATCAAGGTATTGTACGGACTGTAGCTGTTGTAGAATATTTAGTATTTTAAAAAGAGTTCGGTTTGAGTTATACACAATAAAAGTATCTTCAGCACTAGTATATTCCCACTCTTTGTCTATTCTTTTGAGTTGATAATCTTGGAATGTGCTTTTAACCTTTATATTTGTAATATCATCTTTATTAAGTCTAATAATGTAAGGATCTCTCCATTGCTGATGATCAGGATAAACGGCACCAATAATGCTCGAATCGAGCTCGTATACTTCATTCTCTCCAGCAAAGCGCAAGCTACTAAAGGTGTAAAAGTGGCTAAACCCAAGATAGAAGTCTGCTATTGGAATATGTTTTTTATCATAAAAAACAATATGCGTACCTGTTTCAGGTGTTGTCTGATACTCTGCATGCCTTAAAGGGTCTTTTGTCAGAATTTTATGCGATCTGTTTACATTTAAAATCAATTCAAAAAAGTTTGCTATCCTCTCTTCATTGGCAGGGTAATCTTCACTCGAAAGATACCATGTGCTATCTTTTTTGGCAAAAGACACTTCACCCAATTCTGACGTGATCTCTATGGTGTAGATGGATGCCTTATCAAGTGTAAAGACACGCTGTGTTCGGATTGTAGGATCGTGAAAGCGAAAATATAGAAATAATATTACCAGCAATATGACAATGCTCAGCATAATGATGGTCTTTTTGCTCATTCGTTATAATCTCTCTTTATCTTTGCTTTTTGTATTAACCTTCTAAAAATATGAACAATAAAGAATGCTAAGATCATCAATACTGGCAAAACAAAATTCAAAATCTTTACCCATAAGCGCATTCGCTCTGTAGTCTTTACAAACGGTGAATAAGCAAGAGTCTTAGCTCTCATTCCTATCAGGGATTCATTACCTGTTAGATAGTCAACTGCATTGAGCACAAATTCAGCATTGCCAGGCACATTGGCGAGTATATTATTGTCGCATAGAGAATTAGAAGCTACCAATAGAATCTTTGCATGATTAGTATTATTAATATATTTATCATGCCTCATTTCTTTGTCATAAAAATAGCTTTGTAACTTACCTTCATAAAGTCCAGCAATAGCTTTGGGAGGTTGATTGAATACAGCTGGCAGACTTATATCCTGAAACTGTAAGTAACTCATTTCAATGTCTTTTCCCATTTTTTCACTACTATTATTTGAAGACATAAGTAAAGGTGTGAATAGCAGCTCTTTATTCTTTGTGTAAAATATTTCAGAGGCAAAAAGGCTGAGCATATTATCCAAGTTTCGTGTTATTGGATGCGTTTTATTAAAGTTGACCAAAACAGGATAGAATGGATAGTCGAATGAAACAGGCACAAGGTATTCGCCTTGTTGTCTGTACTTTGAAAGTTGGTCACAAAAAGCATCCAAGATAAGATTTGGCTTGATATAAAGTGATTGCTCAAAGAGGTATCGTATAACATTTGAATCAATTATCTCTGCATATTCAGCATTACTATCAGCAATATATCTGTCTTGAAACCACAAAACAGGCTTACCACGCATAATAAACTGGTCAAGTAAATAAAGCTGTACGATATTGAGAGAATCTGTAATGCCACTAATTATTAACAAGTCTGTCTCGTCTGGCAAAGGAAAATGCAGATCTGTTCTATCAACGAGATAGTTCTTAGAGAGCATTTTAACCATAACTTCTAATTTTGGGTCTATAGGCAATCTTCCATCATCTTCTTCCAGCTCATCATTTTCAAACTTTTCTTCTAATGGACTAAAATAAGCAATTTTCTTTTCTTCTGGAATCAAAAGATTCTTTATTGCGGTAGAAATGAGATATTCCAAACCATTTGTAGAGGAAATAATTGGAACACGATCATATCCTCCCTTATAGGTTAGGAACATACCCATAAATATCTCACGGTATTCTGTCTTATCTTTTTCCATTACCTGTATGGTAACTGAAGGAATCTGACTGTCTGATGCTTGCTGTTTGAAATTCTTTTCATTGTTTGCATTTACAAATTCAAAGCTAATCTTCCCTTTTGAATAGCTTTGATATTCGTTTAATAAGTCTTTTGTATAATTCTTTATGGTAAGCAGTTCAGCTGGTAAATTACTGGAAAAGAATAACTTAATGTGCAATTGTTCAGTGGGTTGTCTGATTAAATCTATTGTTTCTTTACTCAGAGTATAAGACTTATTTTTAGTTAAATCATACTTTTGATAAACGTAGATAGAGACAATATTTATCAGTATGACAATAGTAAAAAGGAGTATTCTTTGTATGTAT
>JAKPKU010000232.1 GCA_029553545.1 Candidatus Cloacimonadota bacterium | reverse complement strand
TTTGGTATCGCATAACGTTTGTAATTTTGAAAATGGTCGTTGAATAATTGCATTGAGTCCTCCGTAAAATTAACTAATGCTTTTATGCTTTATATGTCAACAAATATTTTAATATTCTAAGCTTCTCGGATTGTCACCGATGATCATTCTTGACCTATTGAAATATACTGAATTATTATTTTTTGACGATAATTTGAACTTTGAACCTTGCCTTTGTTTAGCAACATTTAT
The DNA here is from genome assembly GCA_029553545.1 of Candidatus Cloacimonadota bacterium. GTDB lineage: Bacteria > Cloacimonadota > Cloacimonadia > Cloacimonadales > WRIO01 > JAGOCT01. Next base: position 1,132 of record JAKPKU010000232.1, on the reverse strand, counting down.
ATTTAATCTATTATTAGTTTCGTCTTCTTCATTAGCCGACAATAATAATACAAGGTCAGAATCCTCTTCTCCGCTTCCTGAATCTTTTAAATGATGTAATTCAGGCTCTTCATCTGCGGCTACTCTGTTTAACTGCCAAAGATTCACCCATGCGACATTATTGTCAGAAACAAACGCTCTGCAAAATGCAGAATATTCTCCTATTTGTTCGCGTCTTACATACTTTGAATTCATTCCTTGAACCAGACCTACGTGGTCAACTGCTATTAAGCATGATTTATCATTATCAACAGATTTTTTAGACAAAGAAAACAATTTAGACATGTCACAAGGTTTATCATATACATGTATTCTATCAAGCCAATCAGCCCCGTAATAAAATTTAGCGATCTTTTCTTTTTCTGAATCATTAAAGAGAGTATCCGCAGATCTAAACCTGCTCAAACTCATGCCGACTTCAGCCGCAAATATTCTTTGCATAAGTGATCTGACTTTTGTTTCTTGAGAAAAAAATATAATATGTTTATCAGTTTTAACAATATGCCTCATAATTGACAATATAAAAGCTGTTTTCCCAACTGAAGGACGTGCCGCGATTGTTGTCATTTGATTTATAGGTATTCCAACAATACCAGAATCAAGAGCAGGTATGCCAGTCGGAAGGCAAGGATCTTTCTCTAATAGTTCTTCCAGCGTATGACATCGCATCGTCTTTAGTCCGCTTTCGTTAGTCTCGACTTCTCTCATTCTCTTTTCGTGGTTAGCAATAGCTATTTCCGCGCCTAATTCAACAAGTTCACTTTTCATAAGTTCGGCGGATTCAGCGACTTTACGACGCTTATAATATTCTCTTAGCTGGTCAAGTGCAATTTTCGCGCTTGTAGTTGTTGCGTGTAGCGGCTCTGCGTATAGTCTTGCGTAATAAGCGTTAAGTTTGTCACGATCTGGGATGTCTGACAAAAACGCTTGTATGTCGGTAAGTCCACATTTGCCGGTAGACTGAACGCAGCGACGAATTACGGAATGCAAAACATTGTGTTCTCTGTGCGCAAAAAATCCGTCGGAAATCTGGCAAAGGTCAGCGGCGATTAAGTGATTGTTTAACGCGCTGCCAAGTACGCCGCCTTCGAGT
>JAKPKU010000183.1 GCA_029553545.1 Candidatus Cloacimonadota bacterium | reverse complement strand
TGACAGATTTGTTGGTTTTTCAATCAACACCTTTTATGTCTGAGTTCGAAACAAGGAAAGACTTTCTTAAAAAGACTCCTATTATCCTATACAAATATAGATCTTTTGATAAATACGCTTTTGAAATGATTGAAGACGGCTATGCTTATTTGGCCCCGGTTAAAGGTCTTGATGATCCTTTTGACTGCCTTAATGATTTTACTATAAATGATTTCTATAACGAGAAGACTCACAAGATTACTCCAAAAGCGGTTGATTTTATTATTAAGTTAGTTTGCCCAAAAGGCATTCAAAACTTACCCCCTAAAGAAGTTAAAAAGTTAGCTCTTCAATGCATAAAAGAAGATGGCATAGATTATGAAAAAGTTCCTAAAGTCGTCACATCAAATGGTGTTATGACCAGAACAGAGGTCGAACAATTATTTGTAGTGCTCAATACATTTAATGAAAACTTTGAAAGAGTAATTGAAAGCGCTAAATTAGATGGGTTTGCAAAGAGTGCGATGTCTCCTGGTGATAGGGTAGGTATCTGCTCGTTATCAGAAAAGAGAGATAACAAAGTTATGTGGTCCTTGTTTGGAAATAATTATGAGGGTTACTGCATTGAGTATGATATCCCAAAAAGACAAGAGGTAACTCCTAATCTTTGCCCAGTCATCTACACAAAAAGAAATAACAATAAGTTTATTGAAAAGATGATTGAATATGCTATGGGTGCATTCATGCGAGCAGTTACCGATGGCCATCTAACTGGTAACATTGGTGCATCGATGGAATTGTTCTGCACAAAAGATACTGATTGGTCATATCAAGCAGAATGGAGACTAATCGCTAATGCGGGTGGTAAATTCTGTTATCTAAATATCAAGGCAGTATACCTCGGATTCAAAGTTAAGAAATCTAATGAGAATAAGATGAAGAGGCTTGCTAAAGAAAAAGGGTTTAGTCTATTCAAAATGAATCCACCGAATGGCAAAAAGAAAATAACTTATTCGAAAATTATCTAGGGCAGCAAAAGCTGCTTTTTCTTTAACTCTTAAGAGTTAACTACATCAAAAACCATACGAGAATATGGCACACGACAGCCCGTATCAGAGAATATTTCAATTAAACACATGGTACCGCAATAGCCTCTACGTGTACGCTCATTGTAGCACTCGCGCGTGTCATGGCATGTTGAGACTGTCGTGAGTCTGATGCTCAAAATTGCTTTTTAAATTGATGCTTACGGCATAAAACAAAAAAACCTAAAAATTGCACCTTTAAACTGCATTCATCGTTTTTTATCCATTGCCACATAGAAATTTTGAATAATGTATTACAAA
>JAKPKU010000168.1 GCA_029553545.1 Candidatus Cloacimonadota bacterium | reverse complement strand
CTTAGTTGCAGGAGTGTTCTTTCTTGTAACAATAGGTTTCATTGGATCAGCTGAGAAAGCATGCTTGCCAGTAATTCTCTTCGCACCAGCTCCTCTTTGATCTATTTTGCTATCGTCCATATTAAGAGCAAATGTTCTTGTTCCTGTTGCTCCTGATGCCATACCTTTAATCATCCAGTTAGCATCAATGCCAGCTAAATCAAATAAGGTTGACCATGAGTCACCGAAGTACATCATTTCACCATAATTGATTACAGCAGGACCTTCATCACAACCTGCAGGGTAGCCTGATAGTGTATTAATTGCAATAGAAATCCATAATTCTGTATTTGTTGGAATAGCAACTGGTGTGTTAAGTACGACTTCATTCCATTGGTCAATTGTTATATTGGAAGTAAATTGTGTATGAACCAATGTGCCAGGACCATCTACAGATCCTCCTGTATAGATCTTAACTGTATATGTAGCCCCTGCTTCATGTGGCATGAATTGAACTTTTGATAATGTAGCACCAGCAACGCCAAAGCTTGCAAGATGTGCAGGTGAGTATCTATGTGCAACTTCAAATTGAGCTGCACTACCAGTACCAATAGCATCGGAGAACTCATTGATTAATGCATGGGTAAACCATGTACCAATGCCTGTGCCTGGTTCATCCCAAGTAAGTTCAACAGCAGTATCGCTTGCGACAGCAACGACGTTGGTTGGAGGATTTGTTGTGACTACAATAAAGTCTGCAGCATTTCTTGCGCTGATAAAGTTGCCATCATCTGTCGAGTTTGCTATTCCTACAATAGATAAATTACCAGTCGGTATAGCAGTTCCAGTATAGTCAACATCGTAAAATGTTGTTCTAAATTTTAAAATATCGCTACCACTGGCTGCGTAGTAGATTTGACCATTAGCAAAGTTGCCTGTCGAGGTAAACTGAACGTCATCGATTCTAACCAACTGTGCTTCATAGTCTTCAAAGTTATTGTTAAATGTATTTGCACTAATTGTTGTGGGTGAAACTTCATTGTTTGTAGAGCTTGCAGTATTACCTGGTAGAACAGGTGTAAATTGCAGCATACCGCCAAACGAGACGAGCTTGCCAGTAATACCAGTAATACCGTCATAGAGATTATAATTTCCCAAGATATTAGCTTGGTCATCTATCAAGATACCACCAGTAGCGTCTTGTACAAACTTTTGATTACGATAAGTCTGTTTAAAGGTCACTACTGCTTCGCCAGTGAGTTGATAGATAGTGCTCTCGTCGTCATCTTGCTGCCTCAGAGCTGCAATATTTGCATTTGCTATTGGTATGATAATTGTGTAATTTGCATTCGCAATATTGCTTGGATCGAGCCCTTCAGCATAAGCAATTGCCTTTAAATTTGTATTTTGAGTAATATTTATTGGCGTGGTATATGCCATTGATTGATTATTTGGATCAGTGCCGTCTGTAGTGTAATAAATACTTGCCTCAGGTGTTGAGCATTCTATTGTTACGCTCACAGAGTTGTAATACGAGCCAGCTCCAGGTGAAAAGGTAGGGGTGACTGCAGCGGTAGGAACTTGTGGATTAAAGGTATGCTGTCCTAAATCATCGATATAATCAATAGGATAGACTATCCACTCTGAGTTGTTCTCATCTGTGCCCGCAGAGGATGCCCAATCAGTAGAAGGCGATATGACAGTAGGTTTTCTAATTAGTGTATGATTAGCAGCTGCACCTGTAACTCCTGCAACATTAAAGTTTGGTTCTGAGCTATTTCCTGTATTATAAATGCCAAAGATGTCTATAAGAGCATCATTTTTGAATAAACCAACACAGTCATTACCGTTGAAGTTGGTGGGATTTCCTGAGTTTGGATAAACATCTGCCAATGCCTTAAAGTTAGCATTTGCTTGATTATGACAAATCACAAAGGTGCCGCCGTGAGCGAGCGTGCCTGTCATTTGATAGGTATTTCCTTCATTCCAAGTATTACCATTGGTAGCGAGCTTGATTTTATAAGCGGTCAAGTCGACTGTCTCGCCAGTACCATTAAAGATTTCCAGCGCTTTATTATTAGAAGAGCCTTCTATATATTCAGAGATAAAGAGATCGGTTGCATAAATATCAGTTGACGGATCGTCTATCTCAACAGGTTCAATACCCATTACTGCCTCTTGATAACTGGTAAAAGAATAGCTTGCAGGGTTCAGGGCATTAAGATAAAAATAGCCATCTGCAGAGCCGCTCCAGCCCCAATTAAAATGGAAATAATTCGTACCAGAGTAACCATCACAGACAAAAGCATGCCCTCCATCGGGACCGCTACCAGCATAATAGATTGGTCGGGCATTATCCAATTCGTTTTTCAGCATTGTTGTCCATTGACTGTCATTGTAACTTGATTTATATTTCACTCCTTGGCTATTATACCCAAAATAACTTGTCAAAGCTATTGGAACATCACTTGAGTATGCGCCAGAGCCATTTGGTCCATATTGCATATCGACAGATACTCCAGCATGGAACAATAATTTAGCTATCTCAGTATTGTGCCCGGTAATATTGTTAGGCATTGCAGCCCAGTTGTATGTTGCATTACCAAAGTTTGCAGATATATTACCATAAGTTGACCAATAATATGAATGCGAACCTTGTCCCTGAGCAGGATGTGCCCAATACTTCATTATTTGTGACATGGAAGTTGCTACGCAACCTGCATATACGTGTCCATCAGGTCCTTGTGTATCAGATGGACATTGCGCATTATAATATATGCCTTGGTTCCAAGTTGTTGATAATAGATAGCTTCGATAATCAGTATCTCTATTTTGATAAGTATTATGGATTAGAGATGCCCATTTATCCTGCGCTTCTTTGTTGATAAGACCCTTTGTAATAATAAACTCAATTTGGTCATAGTAAACCTTCAAATAATCTCTTGTAGCTGGCGAAATATTCTTTTCATCAAAGATGGTCTTTGCAGAAAATGCCAAGATCGGCTCGATATTGTCATCAGCTGATACTATTACAAAACCTTTCCCGTTTAAATGCATTGTGTACGTAAGTACAATTTCTGAGACTCTTTGTGCCTCAACCTTTACAATTTGATCTGAAAACTCGAACTTTGTGTCTTGTTGCTTAATCCAGTTTTCAACTACTGTTTCTGCTGTTTTTTGGTCGATCATTTTGGCATTAATCGCCAATATTATCGACAAAAACATAATTGCGGCAAGCAATTTTTTCATCTGAATTACCTCCATTTTTAAATTAATCCAAATTAATAAATATTATAATAAATTGTTTGGTATATATTATAATTAATGAATGTATTTGTCAAGATGTATTTTAAAATATTATAAAAACATATAGAAGATGTTATTAAGACATTTTTGGTCCTCGCTTCGCTGCGGGTGAAGAAAAAAAATCATCTATAAACCCGCTCGTATTAGGCATCTGCTGATTTAGATGAAAATAGTTTTCGAAAAACACCATTTTATAAGCCCTATATATATAGAGGGTGATGATTAATGCATAATTCAGATTTACAGGCTTGAAGAGTACTGAAAGCTGTGAACTGAGAGATGAAATGTAATTGATTTGAGTCAACTAATGATAATTATGAGAGCAAAAAAAATCACCTCTAAACCCGCTCGTATTAGGCATCTGCTGTTTTGGGTGAAAATAGTTTTCGAAAAACACCATTTTATAAGCCCTATATATATAGAGGGTGTTGATTTTTTTTATGAGTCTGCTTTATTCTTTTATAAGCTATTTTGGTAACTATGCAACAGCCTCATTTTATTGTTTATTAAATTATTAAGAATTGCTTGACGTTTTTTAGTTAATATTTTTAATGTATTTTCATGATAAAGGAGTATTTTATGCAGAAATCTTTAGTATTAATCATAATTGTATTAATGTTTTCACCGATATTTGCAAAAATAGAAGACCCAAATATAGAATACTGTTCATATGCTCTTACCGCTGACAAAACGGTTGTTGGTTATTATGGAGAAAAGGCAAGGATTGAGGTTACAAATATAAATCAGATCTCAAAAAATGTCATTAATGCTTTAATCGACACTGAGGATAAAAGCTTTTATTCTCACGATGGAGTCTCCTATAAAGGCTTGGGCAGAGCTGTGGCAAAGACAATTACAGGCAATGTTCAGGGTGGCAGCACCATTACCATGCAATTAGCGCGTAATTTATTTTTGACACAAGATAGAACTATATCGCGTAAGATGGCAGAAATGAAGATCGCACGTGAAATTGAGGCAAAGTATTCAAAAAATGAGATCTTATTAATGTACTTAAACACAGTTTACTTTGGCAATTCTGTATATGGAATTTGGGCTGCAGCTGATGAGTATTATTCTAAAACACCAGATAAATTATCCATTGCAGAAAGCGCTTTATTGATCGGTATATTAAATGCCCCTAATGCATATAATCCAGTAAATCACCCTGATAAAGCCATTGCGCGCCGAAATATTGTCTTGTCAAATATGTATGATGAAAAGCATATTACCAAAACACAGTTTGAACAGGCAAAAAAAGAGGGACTTAATCTCTTATTGAGAGAAAAGACAAATGGCTTTTTCTTGGAATATATTAGACTACAAGCAAATCAAATACTAAAAGGCTATGGTAAAAACCTCAGCTCAGATATATTTATAGTAGAAACCACGCTTGATTCAAGAGCTCAAAGAGCAGCTGGCACTGCCATGAGGACTTATTGGAAAGAATTCCCTGCCAGTATGCAAAATTCACAGCTCGGACTGATTTCTGTCGATGTAAAAAATGGCGCTATAAGGGCAATGATAGGAGGTAATCCTCAAGCACCTCATCGAGGTTTAAATAGATCAACTCAGATTAGAAGACAGCCTGGCTCGGCATTTAAACCTATGCTATATGGATGTTTATTGAGAGATGGATTTAACTTGGCAACATCGATGAATAATATGCCGTTAAATACATGGGTTGAAGAAGATATTGAGTGGGATGTGAGAAATGATGATAACTCTTCATCAGCGGCTGCGCCTATGTTTCAAGCACTCAGTAAATCATTAAATCTTGCCACTGCTTATGGTGTGATTGAGCTTGCTTCGCCAGACTCAGTGATCTCATTTGCCAAAACATGTGGTATCGAATCCAATTTATCACCTTTTTACTCTATTGCTTTGGGCACCAGCGAAGTCTCGCCTCTTGAGATGGCAAGAGCATTTGCTGTCTTTGCCTCAGGCGGTTATTTATCTTCTACCTGGTCGATTGTCTCTATAAAAGATAAGAATGGCAAGGTTTACTATCGTGGCTCATCAACGAAAGAGCAGGTGCTTGATGAAGAAACTGCCTATTTGATGAATTTTGCCCTTACAAAAGCAGTTAATAATGGCACAGGATATAATGTCAGAAGACAATATAAAGGCGTAGCCGCAGGCAAAACAGGCACCACTACCAACTCTACTGATGCATGGTTTGTAGGCTATAATACAGAATTATCAACGGCAATTTGGGTAGGCAATGATACTGCTTCGAAAAAGCTTGATCCAAGATTTGGCTATGGGGGAACAGCGTGTGCACCCATGTTTGGCATTATGTACAGAGAATTAGAAAAGAATAAATACCCTGGTATGAGAAGGGCTTTCACTCAACCTGAAGAGATTGAATTTGCAGAGTTTTGTTTAGAATCTGGCATGTTAGCTACAGAAGAATGCACTCAAAAAGAACTTTTGCCATACAATACTAACTTCCCACCAGATTATTGCTTAGTGCATCGTGCAGAAGGCGTCGATATTGATCAAATAGACGATGATGCCGATGATACAGAGGATGTAGAATCGCTTGATTTGCAAGAAGAGGGAGATTAAAAAATGTCAGAGCTTGAATATAAGAATTGTTTTGTTTGTGGAAAAGATAATCCGATTGGCTTGAAACTTGATTTTTTCTATGAAAACAATACAGCTTATTGTATTTGGGATACGCATAAAAACTATGAAGGGTATCCTGAAATAATACATGGTGGAATCGTAGCAACCCTGCTCGATGAGGTGATGGCAAAGGCAATTTTGGGCGGCAATCAAGAGGCAGTAACCACAGAAATGACGGTAAGATACCTCAAGCCTGCAAGGGTGAATAAGAGATATAAGGTTTTTGGTGAAATAAATAATCAAAGAAAAAAGATCATCGAATGCTCCGCTTATATCTGTGATATAGACGATGAAGAGTATATTATTGCAAAGGCAGTTGCAAATTATTGGCAAGTGAAAGCAAATACTACTTGACAATTTTGATTTGAGAGTGTATTTTGTTTAAATGATATTTAATATTATGATACTAAACTACAAAACTCAATAATTATTCAGTTTAAAAGAGAGGTTGTATGGTAAGTAAAGCTCAAAAAATTCGCTTAGGAGTCTTCTTGTTGGCAGGGCTGTTTTGCTTATTGGTATTAGTGGTTCTTATTGCAGGCAGCAAGATGATGGAAAAGCGTGATAAATACTATATTCGCTATGACAATACATCTGTCAGCGGACTACAAGTTGGCGGACATGTAATGTATAATGGAATCAAAATTGGCAGGATTGAAAGCATACAAATCGACAAAAAAGACGTTACCAGCGTGATTGTTGATTTAACTGTTATACAAGGCACACCGATTAAAGAAAACACAGAGGCAACTTTGGTGGCTGTCGGTATTACAGGTTTAAAGCAAATTGAACTTACAGGCGGGACTAATGAGGCAAAGACTATTCCTGTAGGGTCATTTATCAAACCAGGAAAGTCTTTATTTGATAATATTAGCGATAAAGCTGAGCTTATTGCAAACAAAGTGGATGCGGTATTGACAAATATTATCGAAATCACAAATAAAGAAAATCAAACTAATCTTGAAGAGACTTTAGCCAATTTAAAAACTATTTCTCAAGATATAAAAAAGCCGATCAATAACTCACTCAATAATGTTGAAACCCTCACCTATGAGCTTTCACAAACTTTACTCAAGGCAAATCAAATCTTGGAAGACATCAGTACTATAACGCAAAGCGGCAAAGTTGATAAGATTGTTGATAATCTGGAAGTTGCCACTAATAAACTCTCTGATATTGATACAAAGAAATTGGAAAATGAGATTATAGAAACCAGCAAAAAGCTTAATGAAACAGTAAATAAAGCCAATATTTTGATGAATAGAATTGACGCATTAGTGCAGAAAAATTCACCTGATATAAATGCAACAATTGAGAATTTGAGAGAAACAATTGAAAACCTTAATGAGTTCTCAAGACAAATATCTGATGATCCAAGTATGCTTATCAACTTCGGTTCACGTAAACAAAACCCATAAAAAGAGGTAATTAGGATGAGATTACGAATATCTGTAATTTTATTATTATTGACAATACTATTACTTACTGCATGTTCAAATGCTGTTATTCAAACCAAAAAATACTATATTCTCGAGTACAAACCTGTAAAAGAGAATAAGGATTTGATACAAAAGAAGCCGTTAGACTACTCTGTAAGAGTCTTGGATGCTGAAATACCTCGTATTTATGATAAAAAACAAATCGTGATCAAGAGCTCTGATAATATGATTGAATACGATACAAACAACCTCTGGGCAGATAGAGTAAGCCCAAATATATCTACTCTCATCTTAACACGGTTGACACGGTATAATGTCTTTAAACAGGTATTCACAGACTTTCAACAAAAGGCAGACTATGAAGTTGTTATCAAGGTAAATACGCTTGAATTTATTGATTATAATACAAGATGGGCAGCTCATTTGAATTTTGAATTGTATTTACGTAATACGAAAGATAATCAGTTTGTCTTAAGGCATTTTGCTGATAAAAATGTTGAGCTTTATGACGATAGAATCGAATTATTTGTGCAAACAATTAACGATATGGTGATGGATGAGACTGATACCTTTATCCAAAAGACCGTTAAGTATCTAAATAATAAACAAAATGGCAATGGCACTGGAATAGAATTTGTCACTGCTGATAGTCTGAGTATTGAAACCGATAATTATGAAGAAATAGATTCTACTGATTTCGATTTTAGCAGCTCTGGTAGCCTCTTTGTCCCAATCAAAACAGATCCAGATTATGAACCATCTTATACAATTTATGATTCTAATGGCAAGTTTGTACAAAATGCACAAATGGGTAATGATGTCTTATTAGATCCTGGTAAATACCTTCTGAGAATAGGGTCTGGTGAAAAAATTGAAAAAGAAATAGAGGTTTTCCCTCGCTATAAAACTGTCGTCAAACCTGAATGGGGCTGGCTCACAATTAATATTGTTGACCAAAATCGAGATGAGATGGATGTACGTTATGAACTCTTTAACCTGGAAACGACAGAGTCTTTTGGTACTGGCGTTGGTGTGAAAGAGGGTTTGGGACAGAGAGTTGAAGCATGGGTCTTGCCCTGTGGTTTTTATAAAGTTGTTTTAAATAATTATCCATTTAGTACATACACAGATTTTGCAACTATTGAAGTCAAACGAGGTGAGCTTGAACAAATGACAGTGGTAGTAGATAATGAATCTAAAAAGCTCTTAGGTGCTGGAAAAATCTTGCAAGATGAGCTATTTGCTAAGAGTAATTTAAAGAATAATTTACTGCTTCATTTTAACGCAAACCTGAGCTTTAAAAACGACGTTGAAGAAAATAAATATGATTTTTCTTCCTTCTTTAATGTGCAAGGTGACTACAAAATGGTCTATGATTCAGACCCACATTATTTCTCATTGAAAATGCTCGTTGAAGAAGGAGTAACAAAGTCCTCTGGGATCGATATGAACTTCTCGATGGATAAAATTGACTTGAAAAACACTTATGTCTATACGATTTTTAAGTTTTTTGGTGTGTATGCTCGACAAGATATAAATACTCACATTTTGCCTGAATATATTGTCGATAAAGAGGAGAGAAATTTTACAAAGATTAATATCGATGGCATTTCTACTGATTATGACAATACAAAAAAGCTGAAAGTTAAGTCATCCTTCTTCCCTCTCGTCAGCAAAACAGGAACTGGGTTGAACTTCCGTTTGAACAATAACCTTAGCTTTAGAGTTGGTTTTGGGTTAAGGCATGATCAAAATCATGAATACTATATTCTTGATAATCAAGTCGGTGATAGATATACTTTTAAAGAACTAAAATCTACCAGACAAATGGGCTTTGAATCGTCTCTTTACGGTAATATCCCAATACCTCTGCCTCATACAAACTCGCGATTGAATTGGACAACCAACTTTGACTTGCTCAAGCCAATTGATAATAATTCGTCGATAAATATGGATTGGGAAAACTCATTGAATCTACCTCTCTACAAGAATATTTCACTTGAATATCGCATGAATATGAGCTACAATAAAGATGTAAAAGATTATGTGGTAGTTGACGGCACAACGTTTATCAGATTTACCACGATTATCTCCAGATAGGCTTATGTTAGAATACAAAATTGAAGACAAAGCCCTTTTCCTCATAGGTAGTCTTAATAAAGAGACTATTCCAGAGATTTATGAAAAGATTTCTAAAGAAAAGAGCCTCTCTGAAATAGATAAAATCTCTCTCGAAGGACTTGAGCAAATAGACAGCGCTGGAGTAGCCTTGCTTGATGAATTGATCATAGCAAGTGGTAAAGATTTGCCGCTCATTGGTATGTCGCAAATTATCAAGGATACAGTCACTGTCTTTGAGTCAAGATCTCTACCTGAAAGTAGTAAGCCGCGTAAGATTTATATGTTTGAAGCAGTGGGCGATAAGATTGTAAAATTCTTTAATGAAATCTTTGAAATGCTTGTTTTGACGACAGATATCGTATATTGGTCTGTGATTGGTCTTTGGAATAGAAAAGGTCAGCGCAAGGGTAGTTTCACCCAGCAAGGAGTGCTGATTGGTGTTGATGCCCTACCTATTGTCGCTTTATTATCTTTTATTATTGGCTTTATTATATCATTGCAGTCAGCTTCACAACTAAAGCAGTTTGGCGCAAATATCTTTTTGGCAAACCTCATCGCTATTAGTATGGTGCGTGAGCTTGGTCCACTGGTAACAGCTATCATCGTTGCAGGTAGAAGTGGCTCAGCGATAGCTTCAGAAATAGCTACCATGAAGGTGACTGAAGAAATTGATGCACTCAAGATGATGGCATTAAATCCCATACGCTATGTAGTTGTGCCAAAGTTTCATGCAGTTACTATCTGCATGCCATTATTGGTGCTGTTTTCAATTATGGTAGGGGTGTTTGGTGGCTTGCTTATTGGTGTTTATTATTTGGATTTGAGTTTAGTTTCCTTTCTAAATTCTTGCTTACAGGTGACAGCACTAAAAGATATTGTTATTTCAATGGCAAAGAGTACTGTTTTTGCCTGGCAAATTGTGATTGTGGGTAGTCATTATGGTTTTCAAGTGACGGGTGGCGCTGAGGGTGTCGGTAAAGCAACTACTACTGCAGTCGTTATCTCCATTTTCTCTGTTATCGTCATGGATGCAGCCTTTAGCTTGCTGTATATGATTTGAGGTTTATAGGATGAATCAGTCAATTATCGAAGTACGTAATCTCGTCGCTAAATATGGTGAACGTACTATTTTAGATGATATCTCTCTGGATTTTTATCAAGGCGAAGTCACTGTTATCTTGGGCTCAAGTGGTGGTGGCAAGACAACTTTTTTAAAGAATATCATCCGCTTAACTCAACCTCATTCAGGCTCTGTGAAGATATTTGGAGAAGAAGTGACAGATATGGACGAAGAGCAGTTTGCTAAAACACTCAAAAGAGTGGGTATGCTCTTTCAAAATGGGGCGCTTTTAAACTCCATTGATATCCACGAAAACCTGTGTATACCGCTGGAACAGCATACTAAGCTTCCAGGTGAAATTGTGCAGCGAATGGTGAGAAAAAAGCTCGCTTTAGTCAATCTATCTCACGCTTTATATTTGCTGCCCTCTGAGCTTTCTGGAGGTATGAAAAAGAGAGCCGCTTTAGCTCGTGCTATTGCATTAGACCCTGAAATACTCTTTTTTGATGAGCCATCTGCAGGCTTAGACCCGATTACATCAGCTCAACTTGATGAGCTTATTTTAGATTTGAAAAAGCTTCTAAAGATCTCAATTGTCGTTGTAACACATGAGCTCGCCAGTATTCATCGTATAGCAGATAGGATTATTTTTTTACATCAAGGCAAATTAGTCTTTCATGGCACGCTTGCAGAAGCAAAACTCTGTCCACACGAGACAGTTCAAGAATTCTTTAAAGTAGGGAGATTTGATTAATGGATTATTATAAAATAATAGAAAAGATCTATCAAGACACGCAAAACTGCTTTGGTAAAGGTAAAGTCTCAAGTTATATCCCACCACTGGCAGGTATTGATGGGAAAAAATATGGCATTGCAATCAGAACAGTGACAGGCGAAGAATACAAGATTGGCGATGCAGACGAACCTTTTTCCATTCAGAGTATTTCAAAAGTTTTTGCCTTAACTTATGTTTTTCATCAGCTTGGTAATAAAGTTTGGAAGAGAGTGGGAAGAGAGCCATCAAGCAATCAATTTAACTCCATTATTGAGCTGGAAAAAGATAATGGTATACCACGTAATCCTTTTATAAATGCAGGCGCTTTGGTTATTACTGATATGCTCTGCGAACTGCATAAAAAGCCGAAAGTAAGCTTGCTGAATTATGTGCAAAAGCTTGCCCAAAACCCTAATATTTATATCAATGAAGAGGTCGCTAAAGCTGAGGCTGAATTTGGCTATCGTAATGCTGCCGTAGCAAACTTTCTCAAGAGTAGCGATAATCTTACTAACCCAATTAAGACAGTTTTAGACACGTATTTTCATCAGTGTAGTATCGAGATGTCATGCATCGATTTGTGTCGTGCTTGCCTGTTTTTAGCGAACAATGGACATAGTATTGATAATGAGCAAGTCTTGGGGTTTAGACCAAACAAGAAGATAAATTCTTTAATGATGGTCTGTGGACTTTACAATGAGGCAGGCAACTTTGCATGGCGAGTTGGCTTACCTGGGAAAAGCGGTATTGGCGGAGGTATTGTAGCTATTGTTCCAGGGAAATTAGCAATAACTGTCTGGTCGCCTGAATTGAATAAAAATGGCAATTCATATGTTGGTTTCAAAGCTTTGGAACTATTCACTACGCTCACCAAAGAATCCATATTCTAAGAAGGGTTAATGAAGGAAGTTGATGTAAATTCTGTTAAACAGAGGGTTAAAGAAGCCTTTATCGATGCTAATTACAATCTCAATAAAGATGTCAGAGAGGCTCTTGTAGATGCACTACAAAAAGAAACAAGTCCACATGGTAAAGAAGTACTTGCAGCACTGATCGAAAACTATCAGATAGCGGAGCAAGGGACTTTTCCTCTCTGTCAAGATACTGGTGTAGCAGTTATCTTTTGCGAAATTGGTCAAGATATACACTTTATTAATGGTAGTTTAAAAGAAGCATTGAATGAAGCAGTCAGAGAGGCTTATCAATCAGCTTTCTTACGTAAATCTCTCGTAGCTTCTCCTCTTTTTGATAGAATTAATACCAAAGATAATACGCCAGCAATTATCCATTATGATATCAAGCCCGGTAGCGATTTAAAGATATCTGTGATGCCAAAAGGCGGTGGTTCTGAAAACATGAGCACCTTGGTCATGTTAAAACCTGCTGATGGTGAGCAGGGCTTAATTGATTTAGTTATCTCTCATATCAAGAAAATCGGGGGCAATCCATGTCCGCCTATCATCGTTGGCATCGGTATCGGTGGTAACTTTGAGACATGCGCACTATTGGCAAAAAAGGCTCTATTAACCGAGATTGAGTGCAAAAACGAAGATCCTGAGCTTGCTTCTTTGGAAGATAAGCTAAAAGAAGAGATCAATCAAACAGGCATAGGTCCTATGGGCTTGGGCGGCAAGAATACATGCCTAAAGGTATCTATTAGCACGCTTCCCTGTCATATTGCATCATTACCTGTTGCTATCAACATTGAGTGCCATGCACATAGATACAAAACAATACATCTGTAAATGGTTAAAATATGAATACATACCGCATAAAAACACCTATAATACCAGAGCAATTAGAAGAGCTAAAAGCAGGCGATAAAGTATTGCTTTCTGGGACTATTTATACAGCTCGAGACGCTGCCCACAAGAGGATGATCAATGCTTTAGAAAGTCATCAGTCCTTGCCATTTGATCTTGAGAATCAGATTATATATTACTGTGGTCCAAGTCCTGCACGTGAAGGCTTGCCAATTGGATCCGCAGGACCAACAACCTCAACAAGAATGGATACATACACCCCTACTTTGCTTGCTCATGGCGTGAAAATGCTCATTGGTAAAGGTGAACGCTCGCAGGTTGTGATTGACTCTTTAAAAAAGAATAAAGCAATATACTTGATTGCAATCGGTGGTGCAGGCGCCTTTTACGCCAATACAGTCGTATCAAGTGAAATAGTAGCTTGGTCCGATTTAGGCGCCGAAGCTGTTTATAAATTAGAGGTCAAAGACTTTCTTTGTTTTGTTAGCGAGCAAATGAACTAAGCAAAAAGAGGCTATTTTGTACAATTTTAACGAAGAAGATTTCATAAAAAACATCTTTAAACTCGTTATCAACCCAGATACATTTGAGCTAAAAAGCAAGTTTGCCAGTCAATTATTTGATTTCATGAGTGTACTTACAGATAATGCAATTTGGCTTTTAGACAAAGATTTTAATTTCTCCTATATTAGCGAGAGCTTCGAAAAGATGCTTGGTTATGACCTTGAATTCTTCAAGAAATACGGCATTAGACCTATCGTTAGCATCACTTCTTACCAATTAATCCTCCATATAAAAAACGCTGTACAATACAGTAAAGATAAGGGATTTGATGGTGTCTCAAAGCTTGATTTGGAGCTTGAGAAGAAAGATAAATCACACTTTTGGGCTGAGATCACCTTTCATCCTATCTATCAAGACTCTGAGTATCTTGGCACATTTGGCTTTACGCGCAATATTGAAAAAAGAAAAAAGACTGAAATCGAGTTAATAAAAAGTAAGAATAAATATCTCACTTTTTTTGAATCTGCACCTGTAAGCCTTTGGGAGAGCGATCTTTCTCTTATTGTTGTCTATTTAAACTCGATAAGACCTATGATTAAAGGTAATATAAAAGACTTCCTACTTGAAAACCCTGAAGAAGTTAAAAGCTGCATGTCACTGATGAAAGTACATGATGTAAATCTCAAAACACTTATTAGTTATGGTGTTGAGAGCCAAGAAGAGTTTAAGCAAATGATAACTGACTATAATCAAACATTAGATATTAATATCTTCGTGACAATATTGGATGCCATTTACAATAACAAAACAGGATTTGAAGTAATCGGGAGCCGTCATAAAAAGGATAAAAGTGATAAAATGTATATCAAAGTCAGGGGAAACGTCGTGCCTGGGTATGAGGAATTATATCAAAAAGTCATCTTCTCAATGGTTGATATTACTGCTGAAAAGCATGCTGAGATGGAGATAATCAAGTCACAGAAAGAGCTAACAAAAGCTTATCTGAAGCTTGAAGAGTCGGTAAAAAATGAGCAAGTGTTGGCAGAGCTTTCAATGCAGGCAAACAATGCAAAGACACGCTTTTTGGCAACAATGAGTCATGAAATACGCACACCAATAAATGGCATACTGGGAATGGTTCAACTTCTGCAAACAACAGATATGAGCAATGAACAAACCGAATTCACAGACATTATTATGAAGTCAACAAATAAACTTGTAGGCATCGTTGATCAGATTTTTGAATACTCAAAAGTCGTAGATGTCGATAAAAACTTCACTCTCAGTGAGTTTTCGCTCTATGAAGTCCTTGTCAGCACAGTCAAGTCTATCGCATATAAAGCTTTTGAAAAGGGCTTAGATATCTTTGTGGCATGGAATTATGCCTGCCCCGACCTGGTACAAGGAGACCCAAATAGCTTTAGACAAGTGTTGCTGTATTTTATTGATAATGCCATAAAGTTCACTGAATCTGGCAGTATCACTCTCAGCCTCAAGCAAGCTGTCGAGCATAAGAAAGATAGCTATGTCTTTGATTTTTTCGTCAAAGATACAGGAATAGGCTTTAAAGAAGAGCATTATCAAGCTATCTTTGAACCATTTTTCCAAATAGACAATACCGCAAATAGACATTTCGGTGGAACAGGGCTCAGCCTGGCTTTAGCTAAGCAAATGCTCGTTGCAATGCAAGGGACGGTATCAGTTGAGAGTACTGTCGGAAAAGGTTCACAATTTAGTATTTCGCTACCATTTAGAATAACTAAAAAACAATATTTGTTAGATTACCCAGTGTATAATGATTACAAACTTGTTATTTTTGAAGAGCGTAGTGAGACAAAAGCTGTTTTTAAAAGCTTCTTTGATTCTCTCAAAATGCAGACTGTCTTCAAGCAACTTGATGTTTTTGAGTCATATATAAAAGGTGAAGAAAGCTGTGATTTTATTATAGCGCCTCTTGACACGACCATAGATATCATTGGAATTATAGAAAATAATAAGGACATTATTAAAGAAAAGAACTTGAAGATTATGATAATCTATAAAACAACAGGCTATTTTGATAGAAATATGATGATAAACCTACCTATTTATCGACGCCTCGCCCTGCCTTTGGACTTTGTCGAGCTCTATAAAGCTATCACAGAAAAGGAAGAAATATGAAAAAACTTTCTATAATTATTTGCTGTTTTTTCGCTATTAGCGTCTATGCCATGAGCGTTGACGATATTATCTTGAGCACAGAAATTGACTCTGCATTGAGCCTGATTAAAATGACCAGGAACGATCTTACTTTTAACTTTTATAGTGATAACAAAGATGCCTTTCGCCTCTCCTATATAGACAACCTTTTCAAAGACCCTCTCCACACCTTTACTCTATCAGATTCTATTGCCAATAAGCTTTGGGAAAATGAAGCAGCAATACTTGATAATTTAAATCTACAGGAGCTTATTACTTTTGCTTGGCAAATGGTAGAAGTAGAAGTAAAGCAAAGCTCTTTTCAGAGCAAAATAGAGTTAAATAAAAAGCAAAAGAAACAGATGAAAAAACTCAACCCTCAATATCAAGAGATTATTAATCATATATTAAAGATAAAAGCTGTTAAAGATGAGTTCCAGCTTGCTTTTACAGACCTTTCAGAAGAAGAAATCATTGCATTAAAGGACTTTTTTATTAAAGAAGATAATGAAACAGACACAGAACCATTCAATTATCTCGATTTAAAAGCCTTAAAAGAGGCTACACTCAACTCAAATGAGAGGACTCGCAAAGCATATAAGTTAATTGAAAGAGTGAAATTTGAGCACATTGCCTCTGCATCATCTCTCATGCAAGAAATAGTGCACGATATTGATCAAATTATATCTCACAATCTTGCAGAAAATGACAAGCAACAGAGTGTGCAGCTCGACACTGATTTAGGTACAATCTATATCAATCCTCCGAAAGTTTGCAATTTAGACAATGTACTCTTTGTGATAGACTTCACAACCGATAATATATATCAGCAGACGCAAAACAACCCATTCTTGGTGGTGATGGACTATTATGGCAATGACCGCTATGAGGGAAAAGACTACTCACAAGCGGGCGTTTTCATGGGCATTCAGTTCTTTATTGACTTTATGGGCAATGACTTTTATCTTGCACAAAACAACAGCCAAGGCGCTGCCTGTTTAGGTTTTGGCGTATTAATAGACTTGTCTGGCAACGACTATTATAATGCTGAAGCAATTGTACAAGGAGCTGGCAAGTTGGGTATTGGGCTCTTATATGATCTTTCGGGCAATGACCAGTATTTTTGCTCGCTTAATGGGCAAGGTTTTGGTTATACAAAAGGCTTTGGTACACTTGTTGATTTAAAGGGCAATGACACTTATATTGTCAAAAAAAGTCATCAAGACTGGCTCAGATACGATAGCCACTTTGAAAGCCTCTCGCAGGGTTGTGGTTTGGGAATCAGACCATATTATTCAGGTGGAACAGGCGTCTTAGCAGACAAAAATGGCAATGACACTTACATTTCTGATATATACGGGCAGGGAACCGCTTACTGGTATGCCTTAGGTGCTTTAGTCGACGCTGCTGGTCATGATCAATATATTTCATATCAGTATGCACAGGGGGCGGGTATCCACCTTGCTTTTGGTGCTTTGATTGACTATGAAGGCGATGATTTTTACAAGTCAAATGGCGTCTCACAGGGTTGCGGTCACGACCTTGCTTTTGGTGGCTTATTAGATATCAAGGGCAATGACAATTATGTCTGTTATGGTTTATCCCAAGGTGGCGGCAATGCTAATGCTATCAGCTTTTTTATGGACTATGCTGGCGATGACGGCTATATTGCCAAAGACACAAATACCATGGGCTACTCAGATTTACGCAGAAGTTATGGTTATATTGGTTTATTCTTTGACCTCAATGGCAATGATCAGTATGGCTCTCCTTTTGGTGAAAATAATACCCATTGGACTCATTCATATTATGGTGTAGGTGTCGATAAACAAGCGCTCAGCAAAGAGAAAGCTAAAGAGTTTGCAGAGCCTGATGCTCAACCTGCAGATGTCAAACTTGCCGATGATTTAGAGCTACTCTTTTTGCAAGCCTCAGCACAGGCTGAAGCTCTCCAACATATCGTTAAACCTGCCAGGGATAAGCTAATTGAGATGAAAGAAGAGGCGATCCCCTACCTCTTAGAACAACTGAGCACTGATTTAGTACGTGAACAACTCGCACTCACTGAAACCCTACCCAAGATGGGTGATTCAGCATACCCCTACTTCCAGAAAGGATTGGAAGACGACAAAGAAACATCTTTTCTTATTTCAATTATTGGTTTGACCAAAGACCCTGCAGCATTTTATCTCATTGAACCATACTTAAATCAGGATAATGCCTACTGTTATATGGCTATCAAAGCAAGTGGCGATCTCAAAAACCCTCAAGCTATCCCTTTCTTGATTACACTCTTAAAAGATAATTCTGTCGCTGTGAGACGCGAAGCTGCAATAGCGCTACAAAAGCTACCAAGCGAAGACGCCTTTGAGGCACTCGTCGATTGTTTGAATGATCAATATCAAGAGGTTCGTTACTCTGCTGAAATCGCTTTAAAAAAGATTGAAGGGATCCCTATTAAACGCTTTGAAGCAAAGCTCAAATCAGCAAGCGATCTGCAGAAAAGGCATTTACAGTCGATTGTAGATAGTAAGTAATTCATAATTGTTTAAACAGATGTAAGCAGCATCTCCAAACAATGGAGATCATCACATACAGTATGGGATTAGCAAAAAATAATTATGAATTAAGATTTATGAATTTAAAAAAACATCACCCTCTATATATATAGGGCTTATAAAACGTGGTTTTTTGAAAACTATTTTCACCCAATTCAGCAGATGCCTACTACAAGCGGGTTTAGAGATGATTTTTTTTACCAGAAAGAAATATGATCTGCAGCGAAGCCATTTATTTTTACAATTTTTATCTGATACAACTTGAGGGTGTTGCATAGTCAACTATATTTTCTCAAGAAATCTATTTAAAAAAAGGCATAAAATTAATGTAAAAATCTCTATAACGGCTTTATTCAACACCCTCAACTTACTTAAAAAAAACCTTTCACGAAAGTAAAAATTCCAAACCCGCAGCGAAGCGAGGAACCTAACCTTCTACGAAGTCAAAACTCTTCACCCACAGCAAAGCCAGAGCCAAAAAATGCTTATGAATCATAAGTAATAGCTTTATTATAAAAAGCGTATATAGGGCAAAAACATTATAACATCTATTAAATGAATGCTCTATCAATTATGGAAATTTCAGTTGACAAATATACTATCAAAAACATAGTTAGCAAAAACAATAAAGGAGTGATTAATGAAAAAAACGATATTAATACTTTTCTTACTTATAATATACAGTTTAAATGCTGATTTTATCATACCAAAAGACGATCAGGTTTATGATTTTTTAGAAATGACAAACACCCTCGGCTACACCAATATCGATTTTAGCATTACCCCTATTTACTATCAAACTGTGATTGACCAGCTGACTAAAGTGGCAAACAGCAATAAAACTGGTTATTACAAACAACAGGCAAAGGCTCATCTGAATAGGCTTGGTCTCCTCAATAAAAATGGTTTTGACACAGCCTTGAGTCCCGTTTCAGAGATTCCCAATGAGCTTTTTTCAAGCTTCACAAGCCATGCCAAACCCAAGCGTTTATTTACCTATGGTGATGGCAATACTACGCGGAATAAAAAGGCAGATGCTATTGCAGACGAGACCTCGCTATTTATCTCAGGCATGCTCGGCTACAAATATGATATGAAGTATGAAAAGGATGACGATTTTAATCGAAACCGTCAGTATTATGGAGTAGAAACTGCTGGCAATTTTAGCAAAGACTTTGGCTATTATCTCTATTTTAAAAAAGGTGGCTGGTGCGGTGATGATTCTTTTATCGAAGAAAACCCTGAACTCTCAAAAATGGGCAATGGTTATTATAAACAGAATGGCTGGTACTCCCAAGTAGACATGATTTCCGAGCTCGACTTTAAGAATAAATATCTCAATTTATCGATGGGTTATGGGGCGATGCAAGTGGGTTATTCTATCACCTCACCAATTATCTTAAACTCTACCACAACCCCTTATGGCTATGTCAAATACAACAAAAAGATTGGTGACTTTTCTTATACAGGCTTTACTGCACAACTAATACCCGATAGCTTAAAAGTGAATGAAGCCTATGACTGCAAGTCTTACGCATTACAAACTATATCATACTCAAATCCCCATTTGACGATCGGTGTTGGTAATGCCGTAGTATATGGCAATAATACGATTAATTTGGCGTATTCATCACCTTTAGCAATATATAAAATAATGGACAATAAATATCATGGTTGGGACAATGGCATCATCTTTGGCTATGCAAATATGCGCGCAATGAAGGGGCTGAGCTTTTATGGCAATTTCTATGCAGATGACCTCACCAAATCAAGATTAAAGACTAAATATTTTATGACTTTTCTCGCTTTTCAGGGCGGAATGAAATTGCAATTAGAACATTTACCTTTAGAAATAGCAGGAGAAGCAACTGCCGTGGGACCAGGCTGTTATTCGCACAAATCCAAGACCTATATGTACACAAATGACGATCGTATTCTTGGTAGCGAGCACGGCTCAAACTACCTTAGCTTTGCTGGCAGAGCAAGATTAAGCCACTCTTGGTGTTCATTGACTTTCTTCTATGAAAACATCCAACAAGGTGACAAGGCAAACAACCCATACAGTAGCCCTAAAACAGAGTTTTTAGCAGACAATATAGAAAGACATGAAGTATTTAAAACAGAATTAGCACTAAGACTTACCCAGGAACTTTCGCTAAAGACTGAATACCAATACCACCATCTTAAAACAGGTGAAAAACACTATATTTTCAACACAGCAGAATATAGATTTTAAAAAGCATTATCCTATCATCACAGCCCAGTGCACTAAATCCACTAAATTATTACAAAAAAAATAAAAAAGAAAACATGAATAATTTTTTAAGAAATATGAGGATCAAACAAAGAATAATCCTCATAACTTTAACAAGTTTATTATTAGTATCTTTAAGTATGGGGGTTATATCGTATTATCTAACTTCCACAGCAATCGAAAACACCTTATCTTATTCACTCGTTGGTTTATCTCAAGAAGGTAGCAAGCAAATCACACAAAAAATTGAAGAGTATAAAGTTCTGATTGAGACTATTGCCAACCGTATTGTGGTAAGATCTATGGACTGGGAAAACCTTCAAGCACCTGCACTTTTAGATGAAATTGAAAGAACAGCGTTTATTGGCATGGGTATAGCAGATAAGACTGGTCATACAAAATACACTGATGGTTCTACTGCTGAGCTTGGGGACAGAGATTATCTGATTAAAGCACTCAATGGCGAGACTGTTATGAGTAATGTCATCATCAGTAGAGTTACAAATTCTGCTGTTATGATGGTGGCAACACCCATTAAAAATGATAGTGGAGAAATTGTCCAAGTGCTTATTGGTAGATTACCAGGTGATGTTTTAACAAATATTACAGACGATTTAAAATATGGAGAAAAAGGCTATTCGTATATTATAGATAAGAGCGGTGTGATTAGATCTCATGAAAATCGTGAATTAGTATTAAATCAAACCAACTATATTGAAATGGCTAAGGAAGATAAATCCTTTGAAGATTTAGCAAGATTAATAACAAAAATGACAAAAGGCGAAACAGGTTTTGACGAATACATGTATCTCGGATCTGTCAGATATATGGGATTTTCACCAATTCCAGGCACAGATTGGTCTTTAGCCTTAGGTTCATTGAAGAGCGAAGTTTTTGCCCCAGTTTATAAGATGCGAATTATATTTATTATCCTCATTGTTTTATTTGTAGTTTTAGGCTACTTTGCCTCAGCCTTCTTGGCAAAAACAATTTACACCCCTATCAATAAGCTAAATGATAATCTAAAAGATATTTCTGAAGGCGATGGAGATCTTACCAAAAGATTAGAAGTGACAAGCAGAGATGAAATAGGCGATGCATCTGCAAACTTTAATAGTTTTATTGATAAAATTCACATCATTATTACTGATATTTCAAAAGGGGTTGTTGCCCTCAATCAAAACAGCCAATCTCTCGGTCAAACAGCTAATAGTCTCGTCAAACAAGCAAGTACAATGAATGCTCAATCGCAACTTGTCTCTGCTTCTTCAGAGCAAATTAGTTCAAACGCCAATGTGATTGCTTCCTCTGCAGAGCAAGCAAGCACCTCAGTGGCAACCGTCGCTGCTGCAACAGAAGAAATGGCGACTAATATTGCTCAAGTTTCTATAGTAGCAAAAAACACTACTGATAATGTTAATAAGGCAGTTGTAGATATCAGCAAGCTCAATAATAATATGGAAACTGCTGGCAGTTCTATTAGTGAATTGGTTCATGAAATCACAGGTGTTGTCTCGGCAATTGAAGAGATGAATGCCACTATTGCGGAAATTGCTAAAAACACTCATCAAGCATCTGACATCTCTCTCAAGGCTTCAAAAGAGGCAGACATCGCCAACTCCGTCATGGCTGAGATGCAAAAATCCTCTGCTGAAATCGGTAAAATCGTCAAGCTTATCACCGATATCGCAGATCAAACAAATATGCTTGCT
>JAKPKU010000145.1 GCA_029553545.1 Candidatus Cloacimonadota bacterium | reverse complement strand
GACATTTTTTCTTCGTACCATATTTGTGTTGCTACATCAAAATCTGTAAGAGGGCATCTACTACATAATACATACAAAATTCCTATTCTATAATCATTATTGATATAATAATTTTGATAATCTCTATATGATTCAAGTATTTTCATATTATGTTTTCCAGTTCATTTCTCCATATTGTATACACAGCACACTGGGTTGCTAAAGTAATTTCTGAACCAAACCTTGTTGTAAATAATGAGAGCATCCATCCTTTGCAGTAAACAGAAGACCTGAATCCTCTGTAATAGTGGAGGACAAGGTCTGTATGTGTAAGTTCTGGCGATGATGGTATATAATTCTCTATTATTCTCATAGCCTTCACACCTCTCTACAGATTTTATAAGAACTTCGCTTATCAATATCATAATTCTCTATCACTCTCATCTCATTACACCTCTCTACAAACTTTATAAGTTCTGATATTATATTGCGTATTCTCACTAATATAGTCATCCAGTATATCAAGTAAAAATATATCGTAACTTATGAGACCATATTCTTCAGCACGGTCTTGGTCGGAGTATAGCATTATGTACAGAGAACCAATTAACGGAGAATGTGCTAATATATGTGGTATGAAGTTCTCTATCACTTTCATCCCGTCACACCTCTCTACAGATTCTATAAGAACATCGTTTACCACAATAATAATGATGAAATATATCTCTAACATAAAATCCATAACTGTTAATCTCAAAAAGAGAACCTGTTACGCATAGAGGACACATCTCGGTATCATCCATTACTGAAAATACAGGCAAATAATTTTCTATAACTTTCATATATGATTCTCCAAATATTTTCTATAAGCAATGTGACCCACCCCTGCCTAAAGGCAAGGGCTTCCTGCTTCATTGAGAAAACTTGCTGATTCAAAACTTAAAGAATCAGCAGCGGTTTTTCTCTCCACAGGCTTAATATCGGGCTGGCCCAGCCCTAAATCTTTCAAACCATACTGCTTCAAATTCTTTGCTGCATTAACATCACGATCATGATTCTGTCCGCAATTAGGGCAAGACCATTCTCGATCACTCAAAGTTAAATCTTTATTTTTGTACCCACAAACAGAACACGTTTTTGAAGATGCAAACCACTTATCAGCTTGTATGAAAACCTTGTTGTTCCAGAGACTCTTGTACTGCAACTGATTGATAAATTGCGAAAATCCAAGATCCATAATGCTTTTCCCAAGATTGAGTGCTTGACTCATAGCTTTGAGAGAGAGATGCTCCACAACAATTACAGTATTTTCCTTCACTATTTTTGTTGACAACTTTTGAGTGAAGTCTTTTCTCTTGTTAGCAATTTTCTCGTGAAGCAAATTCACCTTGTGTTGTGCTTTCTTTCGATTAGCAGATCCCAATTTCTTTTTTGATACTCTTCTTTGGAGTTTGGCTAACTTTTTTTCATACGTTCTATAAAGCCGTTCATACGCAGGACTGTTCCCTTTATCATCAAGAAAGAAGTTGCTGAGGCTCATATCAATACCAATTGCCTTGGTTATCAGCGAATCGTCTATTGTGACTCCAGCATACTCAAATTCTTGTTCAAACAAAAGGGATACAAAATACTTGCCCGTTGGTGTTCGGCTAATAGTTGCACTTTTAATCTTTCCATCAAAACTTGTTCTTTCATCTCGAAACTTCACTTTTCCTATTTTGGGTAACTTCACCTCCCTGTTATCAAAATTGATTGCTATGTTTCCATTCACCATGCTTGTAGTGTATGACTCACCTGATTTCTTTTTCTTGAACTTTGGAAAACCTGACTTGCCCTTTCTTTTCCCGGAAAGACTTTTGAAGAAATTTTGATAGGCCATGCTCAAGTTCATTCTTGATTGTTGAATAGCTATCGAGTCTACTTCCTTTAGAAACTCAAACTCTTCTTTGTATTGCTTTTCTGTTTTATATTTATGTTCATACAAAGCCCGCTTGTCTTCTTTCAGATTTTCATAAACTGCTATTCGTTCTGCAAGCATTTGATTATATATGAATCTGGCACATCCCAAAGTCTTGTTTATCAAGACTTCCTGTTCTTTGGAGGGATAGAGACGAACTTTTAATGCTTTATAAATAGTTGACATTTCCCCCTCCTTGTGTTATATTGGTACTATATTAGTGACACTTTTTTGAATAAGTTGTTACTTTAAGAAATTGAATGGCTGATCCCCTCCCTAAAGGGAGGGGTCTTGCAAAGAAGGATAAAAAGCAGCAATCAAAAATTGTGGTGGAATCATAATATTGAAAACCTTTTGCCTCATAATATATACTTAGGTCATTATCACCCCACTTTTGAAACACAGGCATATAGGATTCGATTATTTTCATACTACACTTCCTTGCAATAACGGTATTGGCCTATCTTATAGGCATCATGCAAATACTCAGATGCTGTAACTTTTAGCCCTCTGTTAGTAATCATATACTCCTGAAAAAACTTAAATATAGCTAAATTATCTTTTGGAAGCGGATTATATGATAAGGAGTATATGGGTAAGTACATTTCTATGATTTTCACACAAGGCCCCTCAGTAAATAGTAGCAACAAAGAGCATAGCAGTCATTCTCATGTATAGAAGCCTTTGTGTCAAAGATAGATAGGAAGATGCCAAACTCTTTATAGTCAACAGCAAATTTATCATTTACCTCTATAATATCGTCGTCATCTTGTACTATGCTTAATCTCCATACAGGTACATAGTGAAGCTCCATCCAATCATTATAATACAGCTTGTTCATGTAACTCTCTACGATTTTCACAACATGCTCCTCAGAAAATGCATAGTAAACATATAGCACGGTTCATACAAAACATTTTTGTCCAGTTTATCCGTTTTTAATACATAACCCCAAACTCCCATATCTATTGCAAAAGAGTATTCGTGGTGACTACAAGTAATCGTCAAATTAAACTCAGCGGATTCTCGCCAGAGCCATACGTTCATGTGATCTAACACTTCAAGGTAACTCTCAATTATCTTCATATAGATCTCACTAGAGCAATTGCACAAAATCTCAAATTACTAATTTCTGTTTGAATATTGTTGTTTATATACTGCATATCTATCAGCATACTATTTTTATAGAGATGCCAC
>JAKPKU010000129.1 GCA_029553545.1 Candidatus Cloacimonadota bacterium | reverse complement strand
CCGTTATGAAACCGGCTCGATCATCATGACGAGCAACAAATCTTTTTCAAAATGGGCCGAACTGATGAGCGATGAGGCTGTCGCGACGGCAATGCTGGATCGGCTGTTGCACCACTCACACACCTTGAGCTTACAGGCTGACTCTTATCGTATGAAGGGACGCCTGAAAGTCGGAGCCGTTGGCTTCGAATAATTTTTTTGCCGAAAACCGGAAAAATCTCGCCGGATAAAAGCGGAAAATTCTCGCCGGACTTGACATTTCGAGTTTATCATGATATTATCATATTTGTTTTCCTTGATAAAGGAAAAAGTAAGCAGTATAAGATCATAATAGGAGGAAGAAAATGACAGAAAAGATAAAAAATCCAAAATCTGGATTGGGCGAAGGCGAAATGGTAATTAAGGCTAGCGGAGGGGGACCAATAAGCTTTGTTTCCGGAGCGAAAGGTGGTTATTTGTATTTAACAAATAAGAAAATAATACACGAAACAATATTTGGAAAAAGAACTATGGAAATAGACATTCAAAATATTGGGGAAGTTATGGTTGGTACCTATTCAATGTTACTTATGATATTACCTATCATGAAATGTGTTCATATATATATGAAAACGCCTGGAGTAAAATATAAGTTAAATGTAACAGATAAAATTGGTTGGATGATGGCAATTAAGGAAACTATGAAAGCATAAACTTCATCTTTTCAGTGTTAAGTGAGTCCAATGTCAAATTAGTCATGCTTTTAACGTGACATTGGACATTATATTCGAACTTTGTCGATAATGTAATCTTATTCTGACTCTGATTCACAGAGTATGAGGTATTATCTAATCAAAACATATTTATCGAATAAGATTTGGATAACATGAAACAAGCACAAATTGAATTTAGTAATAAACTTCAAGACTTGTCTTTGGAGAAGATTCATTTGATTGCTCAAAATTTGCAAATGAATGATGAGGCTTATTTATATCTAGATATTTATGAATCACTGTTGGGTTTTACTAAGAATTGTATAAAATACGATAGTGATCATACATTGATTGGATTAGCACATATGGTTTATGGGTGGATGCCAACAATGTTAAAAAATATTAGTTTAGGTAAGAGTAATCTCATTAAAATGATACAAGAAGAAAAATTAACAATGGAAATATTGATAGAAATTGTTGCTTTAACAAATAACTCTGTTGTTGGTGCAAGCAAATTGCTGCACTTCATTGAACCTGATAAATATGCTATATTTGATTCAAGAGTTTATTCTAGTATAACTGGCAAGACACAACCAGATGCTAACAATATTGATAATTATCTTTTATATATAGATAGATTTAACGAATTAATAACTAGTAATAATGCAGAGTTGATATATAAAATTAAGAATGAACTAGTAAAGAAAAAATACATCTATAAACATTATTCTTCTTTTCGAGCGCTTGAAGTTTGTTTATATAATAATGGAAAATAAATATAATTAAATTAAGACAGCTAACAACTGCTTCAACTCGACAATTCCTGTTGTCATGGTTTGTGCTAGTCGCTTCGCTTGGCACAAACCACGCCAAGCCCTCCGGGCTGGAATTGCGAGTTAAGCAAATGATATGGTGAGCCTCTTGTCAATATCAAAGAACAAAAAAAAGAACAGAACCTGGGCTTGACCGGTACTGACC
>JAKPKU010000112.1 GCA_029553545.1 Candidatus Cloacimonadota bacterium | reverse complement strand
ACCGCTTTTGTGCTAGTATTCCCACCAACGCTAAATGATGATAAATATTGCGTCCTACCATTCTTTTGGATACCTGAAGATAATATGAAGCAAAGAGTAATTCGTGACCATGTTCCATATGACTTATGGACATCACAAGGATATTTATACACAACAGTGGGTAATGTGATTCACTATGGTTACATAGAACATTCGATTGATGAACTAGGGAAAATGTACAACATTAAGGAGATCGCCTTTGACCGATGGGGTGCTGTTCAGATGACACAAAACCTAGAGAATATGGGTTTCACAGTTGTTCCCTTTGGACAGGGTTTCAAAGATATGAGTCCACCAACCAAAGAGTTAATGAATCTGGTCATGCAAAAGCGACTTGCTCACAATGGTAATCCAGTCCTTCATTGGATGATGGATAATATCACGATCAGAGAAGATCCAGCTGGAAACATTAAAATGGATAAATCTAAATCAGTAGAAAAAATCGATGGAGCTGTGGCTACGGTAATGGCACTTGATCGAGCATTAAGAAATGAAGGTATCTCAAGTGAATCTGTATACGATTCAAGAGGTATCATTTTTATTTAAAAGTATAGTATAGCATTAAAAAACCAACGTTATAATATTTACCGTTCTTGGAAAGATGTGATTAAACAACTTACCTTAGATCGAGTAAGGATTAGACGGTAAAATATATTTGGTGTTTTGGAAGATGATATTATGTGCGTTTTCTTCGCACATGATGATTGGATTGATGAAGTTGAGGGTTAAAGTATGCAAGAACAGCAGGAAAAACAATTAGAGAACGTGGTGGTGGAATTTTAAAAATAGACCCATCTAAATTTAGAAAATAAATTGAAAGGAAAAAAATAAGAATAATGGTATTATTTGCATATTATTCCCAAATAATGTATAATTGAAGTTACTAAGTAATTTGTTTTGGAGGACTATACGATGAATCTAACTCGCCACGGGTTGTTTATTTATTGCTATAAGAGTGAAATTGAAAAAAATAGGAGAATATTCTTTGACGTTTTAAAACCCTTTTATGAATCATTAGAAATAGAATCAATAAAAAAAGCAGAAGAGTTTTACCGAGAAGAGTGGAATAAAATTGCTCCTTCAATTCTATCGGAAGAAGAAGCAGAAATAGCACATGCAGAAATTGATCCAATATCTTTAGGTTTACAAAATGATGCACTTTTTTTATCATATGAATTAACATCTTCTTACATTGTATTATTATCATCTAAATTACAATATCATCTTTTAGAATTCGTCCAAGATTGTCTTAAGATAAATTTAAAATATAGTCGTTATGGCGCAAACAATCAAATTGTTGAGGAAATAAAAAATAAATTGGAAATTGATTTGCATAATGAAGATGGCTATGAACTTACATTGAACTTAGCAAATGTTATAAAACATGGTGAAGGAAAGAGTTATAAAACATTATTTGAAAAATATCCAACTGTAATTCCGTATTTTGGTGCGGTAAAGACGTTGCTATTCGTATTTGATGAATTTGGGTCTGGTAAATCATTGTCACTCGTCAGTGATGTTACAGTTAGATTGGAAATAACAACATTACTGCTTAGCGTAGTAATCACAGAGGTGCTATTTTTTTCATTTAGTGTAGGGTTGAAATTTGAGACAAGAATCGTATTCTCTTCTGATTCTCCTCGCAAATTAACTCCTTCATGTAAGTAAATGTGAGAATAATAGCTTCCTGCTGTTGCTGCATAAGATTTGAAATAGTAAGTTCCGTTTGGAACATAGATTTCATCACCTGGTTCGGCTGAATTCTCTGCTCTCTTGAAAGCGGCGGTATTGTCGACATTTTCATCATTTGGAACTGCACCATGATCTAAGACATTAATGGTTTTGCCAGTAACTTGATTTGGTGTTGGCTGTTGGTGTGGAGTTCCATCTTTTTCATATAACCCTGGCTTACCGTAATCTCCTACGAATAAATCATCAAAGCCATTTCCAGAGTCATTATTTGGATTTGGATTGTCTGTTCCACAAGCAATCATCGTAAACATTAAGGTTAATGTTATGAATAGGCAAAAGTACTTTCTAAATAGATTCATAATCTCCCTCCTAAAAATTCGTATATATGAACCAAGTTCTTCAATACGATATACTATAATAATAAACTATTTTGATAGCGTTTTCAAGAAAAAAGATAAAAATAATTTTGAAAACCGTTCATTTAAGCGTAATTTAATTCGTAAGGAATACAAAAAAAGGTTGAAAGCGTTTAAAAAAGATTTTATAATAAGTTGACAAACGTTTTCACTTTATTATATAATATAGGTAGCAAATTATGAACTCAATTCGTATATGTGAATTTACTGGAGGACAATTGATGTGACTTTAGCTAAATACCGAAGCGTTGATATTACCATGTTAGCCCTGCTTGCTGGAATATTCGAATTTTTAGGGAATTATCTATCGGAAAGATGGTCGGTATCTTTCTCCCTAAGTTTTGCCTCCCTAATTGCCATTATTGGGATTTTTCGGTGGGGACATTATGGTACTATTATATATGTGGTTGCCGGTTTACCGATGCTATTAATCAAACAAGAACAGATAATTCATAGTATATTGTTCTACGTGGTTGCTAATGGATTTATTGGCTTAATTCCAATTCTATTTAGAAAGTTAAACTACGATAAAATCCGCGATCATAATCTCTTGTTTAATGGTTTTATCATTTTTCTGTGTCTATCCATTGTCTTAGGAAAAGGAATTGCCTTGATTGTTTTAGGAGAAGAACAAGGGATATTAGCTTTCCTTGGATCCTTCCTATTCACAATCGTTGTAAATTTAATACTCTTGAATGTATTAAAACGAATTGATGGTCTTATTACCAATATGAAAGAGAATATAAAAAAATCACAAGAAGAGGAACTATATGAAAGAAGTTACCATGCACCAAAGTAAAATTAAAGTCATCGCCAAAGCGATTCTCAAAGACTGGCGTTTATATGTTTTATTGGCACCGATGGTTATCTGGTATATCCTTTGGGCATATAAACCAATGGGGGGCTTACTCATGGCCTTCCAACGCTTTAAACCTGAACTTGGCATAGGTAAGAGTGAGTTTAGAGGATTGGGAAATTTTATCGTCTTAACTACAGGTGGATATAAAGAAGAATTTTGGTCCGCCTTTCGCAATACATTTTTGATAAGCCTATATGGATTATGCTTTGGTTTCCCTGTCCCTATTATTATAGCTTTATTCTTTAGTGAAATCAATTTTAGTCCTTTCCGGCGAATTGCTCAAACAATAACTTATCTTCCTCACTTTTTATCGGAAGTAACCATTACAAGTATTGTCCTTATCTTATTGTATAAAGGAGAAAGAACAACCGGAATTCTCACCCAGCTTTTGTATAATTTAAATATAGTTCCGAATGGAACAACCATAATGGATACCCCTAATTACTTTAAACCAATTTATATTATTACAGGTATTTGGAAGGAATCAGGTTATAATTCAATCGTTTATTTTGCGGCTATCATGGCGATTAGCCCTACTATGTATGAGGCAATTCGAGTTGATGGTGGCAATAAACTCCAAGAAATTCGTTATGTTACGATCCCAGGAATGGCTCCAACCTTGATTATCATGATTATCTTACGGATTGGTCGCATGTTATCGGTGGGTTATGAACGGATAATTCTTCTCTATAATCCAAATATTTATATTACAGCTGATGTATTATCAACTTTTGAACAGCGGATTGGATTTGAATCGGGGGGCGTTCTCTCGATTGCTTCATCAGCTGGTATGTTTAATGCAATTATTGGATTTGCGCTTGTTGTCGGGGCTAACTTTATTAGTCGCCGCGTATCGCAAACTTCACTTTGGTAGGTGATGGTATGGAACGACTAAATCGTAGTGAAGTTATCTTTAAGGTAATCGCTTATACTTTTATTGCAATCTTTGCTTTACTATCCTTATATCCAGTCATTTATGTTTTCAGTGCTTCCATAAGTGGAAAGTTACCGTACGAATTAGGGGAAATTATCCTTTGGCCAAAAGAGATAAATTTCATCGTTTATAATGAAATTATTTATGACCGTCAGTTTTGGATCAGTTACACGAACACCCTTTTCTATACGGTCTTTGGTACCCTATGGAGCATGATTATATCGACTACTGGTGCTTACGCTTTATCAAAAAGTAAATTACTATTCAAAAGACAATTTAATTTTCTACTTGTATTTACCATGTGGTTTTCCGCTGGTATGATACCTCATTTTCTTAACTATAAAAATATGGGCGTTGACAACCGCTGGGGAATGATTGTTGCTTTTGGTGTCCAGGCTTATAATATTATTTTGCTCAGAAACTACTTTGGTTCTGTGCCAAAAGAAATAGAGGAAGCCGCGATTATTGATGGCGCAAATGAATTTCAAATTTTCGGAAGAATCTACTTGCCTATGTCGAAAGCTGCGCTCGCTACCGTAACACTATTCTATGCGACAAGTCGGTGGAATGGTTATTATTGGTCAAGACTGCTCTTAAGAGGAGCTTTTGATCAACCGTTACAAGTGTACTTAAGACAGCTCGTAGAATTGTATAAGAAAATTTATGAAGAGGGCGTGGTTGAAGAACTAACGTATGCTGCAGATTCGTTGGTTTATGCAATCATTATCTGCTCTATCATTCCAATTCTAATCATTTACCCATATATTCAAAAATACTTCACCAAGGGAGTTAATTTAGGAGGTGTTAAGGAGTAGGAAGAGGGAAATAATTGTTAGTTATAAGTAGTTGTTTAAATAATTTATTAGAATAAATAAGGAGGAAAAAATGAAAAAATTTGCTTTACTTTTATGTTTTGTAATGATGTTTTCAATATTAGTAGGATGTAAAGATCCTAATTCAGGCAAGGATGATCCAACAGTTGATGATTTAACAGAAAACGTTGTTTTAAAAATGAATTATGCCGCTGAAAGCGCTGACAGAACAATGACATACAACAAGTCAAATGCATTAGTATTAATCGATGGCGAAACTGTTATTAGTTCTGGTGCTTTAAAACCAATGTGGCAATATGTTGGAAAAGAATTGAACATTACTTTTAATGATGTTACCAATCAAAACCAAAAAGCATCTCAAATGATTGAAACTGCAGCAGCCAATCAATTTAAAGATGCTGTAGTATTTGGTGGAAACAGTATTCTTGAAGAATTAAATAGCTATGGTACAAAAGGTTACTTTATTGATTTAAATGATGAACTTGATGCAGGCAACATGCCTAATTTCAAGGCTTATCTTGACAAAAACCCATCCATTAAAACAGCGATCACTTCTTATGACGGTGGAATTTATGCAGTTCCATATATTGCAGAAATTGGAACTTATGCACGTGCTGTTCACATGCGTGAAACTTGGGTTACAACTTTACTAGATACAGCTACTTCATTTGACACAACAACCGTTCTACCAGTTGTCTATACCGGTAACTTTGTTGGTGCCAATGCTAGAACTGGTGCTAATGGTGGTACTGTAACTCCTAAGAATGGTATTTCTATTACTAAGAAAACAAATCAAAACGTAATTGAATTACAAAATCAAGCAGCTGGTACAGATGGATTAGATGGAAATGAAGCTGTAACAGTATTACGTAAATATATCGAAGATAACTATGATTATGCAAATCCATCTGAATTATATTTAGGTGAAAAAGCAGCTTATGATATGGATGAATTAATCGCTTTATTACGCTGCGTAAAAGCTAATCCTGTTCTTTTAACAAACGGAAAAGCTTCAACTGTAACTCCATTCTTTGTTCGTCAAACAAGTTATCGTGAAGATTTACTTCGTTTTGCAACTTATTTAAGTGGTTGCCCAGTATTTGGTTCTGACTCTTACGGTGCAAGATGGGCATTTGATAAAGATGGTAATTTAATTTACACGTACTATCAAGAAGAAATGTTCAATGCATTAGAAGTATTTAGTGAATTATATGCAGAAGGTTTAATCCATCAAGATTTCCATAACAAAACAGATAAAACTAATTATCGTAATGTATTCTATGGTTCCGATAAGGCAGCTACTAACCCAGCATTCGGTTTCATGACTTTTGACTGGATCGCATCAACTACAGCTGATTCCCTAAACGATGATGTTGTAACTACGCTTCCTCCAGTGGCAAAAATTAATGGCGTATGGCAATATTATATTGAAAACTCCCGTGTTTTAAAACCTGATGGATGGGCAATTTCTTCAAAAGCAACTCGTAAAGAACAATTAAGAGCGGTAACATTATTTGATTATTTCTTCAGTGAAGAAGGCCATTTATTACAAAATTATGGTCTACCTGATATTATCTCTGAAGAAACAATTACTGGTCCAGATGGAAAGGTATATCCAAAATATAAATCATGGGTATTAGAAAAAGCTTCTGAACTTGCTAAAGGTGACTTATCGACCTTCTTACGTGACTGGTTAGGTTGCCAAATGCCAATTGGATATCAAAAGGATATTGGATTTGAATATCAATATACAAGTCAAAGAGGATTTGAAGGTTGGGAATTATTGAATAATTCAACTTGCTACTTTGCAACCTACGGTGGTGAAGGTATTCCAGGTACTAATCCAAACTATTATAAATTAGTTCCAACATTCTTCTCTTTCACTGAACGTCAACAAGGTGCTCTTAAAGAACAAGTAACTCTTGATGAAGCATTCTTTGAAATGATGTTCAATGTCATTCGTTATCTAAAACTTGATCCTAATAAGCCAGACATCACTTTACCAAAGACATTTGCAGAATATAAGCAATTATTTGATGATAATGGTGTAGCTGTCTATATTAAGACATACAACGACGCTTACGACGCAATGACTGCTTAATTTTAAAATAAAAGAGAGCAGGATTTCTTAATCCTGCCCTCTTGATAAAGTAAATAAACGCTCGTTTATTTACTTCATCAAGAGAAAATTACTTAATTGTTAGAGGTATATTATGAATAGCACGCTTAGACTTCAAAAAACATTTTACATTCTTTACTTCATTATTTCCATTCTTACTTTTGTTTTTGCCCTTTCGTTTATGACCGATTTTCAAGAACTATACGGTTTCCAATTGCCAAAAAATCAAGGAATTATTGAATATTATTCGAATCAATTACAACCGTTTAATCGTACCATTCTAAACTTTTCTTTGGCTTTAGTTGTTGGTTTAGTTTTCATGTTAGTTTTTGAGGTTCTAAAAAAAGTAACTAATTTTACGGGATTATGTTTTGGATCAGCTTTATCCATTTACACAATCATTAATTGTGTACTGTTTATTTTCCGGTTAAATACTTTAAAAGCAAACGCAACAAAAGTAGACTTAAGTAATGGATATTTAGAAGATTTGCCAAGTGACTTTGTTATGTTAACAAGAACATTCGATATTGGTTTCATATTATATCTTGTTGTGATCGTGATTTCAATTGCTTTTATCATCTTATTGTTTATCAATTTTTTCCTATATTTAAAGAAAAACCAAGGTGTGAAAGTATACTTTATAGAACTAAAAAAGCGATTAAGAGGAGTGTTTAAACATGAAAATTGATGTTAAAATTCGAAATAAGATGACTCGCATTGAACGCACCTTTTATCAAACGAATAATGTCCCTTATCTTGTTGTGCTCTTATCAATTGCTTTAAACTTGTATGCGACGATTGTTCTATTAAATTCTCTTTCAACAACCTATTTAATAGCTGTAACGATTCTCTTTAATATTTTTGTTACCCTTTTCTTATTTTTGTGCGGAATCAAAGTGAAAGTATACCAATTAAGCTGGGCATGGATACTCTTTGGTTTTGTTGGTTTTCTAATCTTTCGCACTCACTTCGTTTACGATATGCTCTATAAAACGAGTGATGAAGTATTTTCCCAATTATTCGTTATCAATTATCTCATGATTGCCGTTTTAGTTGTAACAAACATTCTTACGCTTATTCGAATCTATAACCAAAGATTATATAAAAAAGTAATGTCTCGTAAATGAGGTGAAAGTCATGGCAGAATTAATAATTAAGAACGTCAATAAAGTCTATCCCAATAATGTACAAGCGGTATTTGACTTTAACCTCCATATTAATGATGGTGAGTTTATTGTCTTAGTTGGCCCATCGGGTTGTGGAAAATCGACAATGTTGAGAATGATTGTCGGTCTAGAAAAAATAACCTCTGGAGAAATGGTGATAAGAGATTATGTAGAGAAAGATGGTAAAAAGGTACTCGAAGAAACCGTCATTAACAATCTATCTCCTGGTGAACGTGATATTGCAATGGTGTTCCAAAACTATGCGTTATATCCTCATATGACCGTTTATAACAACATTGGTATTAGTTTAAAATTAAAACATGAAGATAAATTCTTTATTCATGATAAAGTCATGGCAACCTCGAACAACATAGGTTTGATGGAATACTTGAATCGTCTTCCCCGCCAGCTTTCGGGTGGACAACGTCAACGGGTTGCACTCGGTAGAACCATCGTTCGTAATCCTAAAATCTTCTTAATGGATGAACCACTCTCCAACCTTGATGCGAAGTTAAGGGTTAAAACTCGAACGGAGATTGTCCTCCTTCAAAAGAAACTGGGCGTAACCGTTGTTTATGTTACCCATGATCAAATTGAAGCTATGACAATGGCGGATCGAATCGTGGTTATGAATAATGGGTATGTTCAACAGGTGGGAACCCCTTATGAAGTATATCATAAACCAAACAATATGTTTGTGGCGGGGTTCATTGGTTCGTTACCAATGAATATGCTCCGTGTTTGCGTTGAGGGGGACTATGTTTCCCAAGGCGATAGACGTTGGCAACTGGCAAGCAAAGATATTCAAATTTTGAAACCTTATGTTGGTAAAGAAGTGATGATGGGTGTTCGTCCTGAAAACATTTCGATCCATCCAGAGGATTTAAAACAATATCAAGCGTCAACCAATGAATACCACATTGACTTTATCGATATGTTAGGCTGTGATCTTCATGTTCGAATGTATAATCCTGAAACCCCTAATGTAAATATAGTGATGCAAACTTCATCAGAATATGATCTCCAAAAGAATACCTCTATTTCGGTAGCTTTTAAAATGGATAAGGTTCATTTCTTTGACGTTGATTCTGAAGAAAGGATATCGTAAATGAAAAAGTTTCTACTGGCAATAAAACATCTATTTATCGGGATAGTAAATTATGCAAAGCATGAAGATATAATCAAATACTTTATCGTTTCTGTTGCCCTTTTTAATTTAGCTATCTCAAAATACTATATTAATGATATTCTCATTGTTGAAAATAAATTAACTGGTATCGTCTTTTTTTCCTATATTCTTTCTGGGTTAGTTTCTGCTTTTAATGCTTTTAAATTAACGAAGAGTGGCAAAAAAGGATTACTAGTCAATATGTTTATGTTACTACTAACCGCTACATTTGCTTTTATATTAAGTTATCAAATGATTGCTTGCGTTGGTAATCAAGTTAAACTCACAAGTGTATGGCAAATCGATTCCGTATTCACTTTAATTGGTTTTGGCGCAGTTTATTTCTTCATTTTTATCGTAATTCTTGTTCGATATTTTAAAGTGAGTGGCCATGCTAAATAAAATTAAAACTTGGTTTTTAAGACTTAGTGATAATACCAAATCATATTTCGTCATCTGGTGGTTTGCTGGAGCGGTATATTTCTTTGTTGGGTGGGGGACGAATTTAGGACAATTGGAAGACCCTTTTGCATTAATCTTTTTCTTAGGTCTAGGGATGGGGTTAGTAACTGCTTTTTTAATTAATCCCATCATTTATCATATGTTTACGATCCAAAGAAGAGGAAAAATTGCCAACAAGAAATATTTTCAACGTTCCGTCTTACAAGGAGCACTATTTAAATTATTAGATTTTTTAAAGGCATTTGTAATTAATATTTTAATTTTCATAACCTATCAACTATTAAATCAAGCACTCATTCTTCTCCTTGAATTAAATCCTGATCGTGTGGTTGTTCCAGGTGAACCCATCCTATATGCAACATTTTACACGTTCTATTATAGTATCTTTGTCGGTATTGCTAATACCGTAGCAAAAGCTCTTTCGAAGAAGGAGGTAAAACCAAATGAATAAACTAATGTTTTTCGATCAACCACTTGAAACATTGAAAGAGGAAATTTGCACCTCCAAATATAAACAATTTGTCAGACTTTATCAAGAATGTGAAAGAAGAATCAGACAAGTGTTAAGCCCAGAGCATCCGAAAATGAGTTCAACCTTTATGGGAATAACCATATTCAATTTGGCATTAATGTATTTATTGACAAATGAAGAAAAGTATCTAAAGCATGCCAAACGTTGGATGTTAACGGTTTGTAGCTATAAAGACTGGGGCTTCAATAAAATGGTGAATGTTGACCTTAGCGCCGCATGGATTCTCTTTGGTCTTAGTATTGGGTATGATTGGTTAAAACCATATCTAACAAATGAAGAACAAGAGATTATCCGAAATAAGCTTCAATTACAAGCGGAGATCATGTATAACTATAAGGTGAATACCGAAGGTGCTGGTTGGTCAACCCAGTATTATCAAAACCATAACTGGATTAATATGACCGGGTTATCCGCTGCAGGTTATGCGCTTACCAAAGAAAATAGTGATGCTAAAAAATATTCAGAAATCGGAAAACGTAATTTTGAGAAAGTCTATCAATATCTAGCCGATGACGGCTCCAATTATGAAGGGGTTGCCTATTGGCGCTATGGTGGCATGTGGTTATTCGTTTATGCCCATTTGTTAAAAACAGAGGAAAGTATTGATTATTTTAAAACCTGTAACTACTTAAAGAACACCTTTGATTACCGACTCTATCAATCGAGTGCAAATTTACTTCACCCTGTAGACTTTGGAGATTGTCACGACTATTATAGTTCGCATACTCCGGCTGTTTACTATAAAATAGCAAGTGAGTATCAGAATGGTTATGCGCAAAAGTTAGCGAATCTCGTCTTAGAACGTTACCTATATCAAGAAGCACTGGAAAGCCATGTGAAACCAGGCATCCTCTTTGAAGCTGGTTTAGAACTGCTTTGGTACAATCCTTCGGTTCAAGAAGCGGATTTTAAAGATCTTCCTAAAACCAAGTTTTTCAAAGACTTAGGGCTATTGTATATGCGCTCTAGCTGGGATGAAGAGGGGACCGTTTTTTCGGTCAAATGTGGTTATCCAGGTGGAAAGAAACAATGGTTGATTGGCTGGGATTATTATCGAAATAAACAATGGAAAATCATGAGTTTATCCCACCATCATCCAGATAATAACAGCATCATTTTAAATCGCAGAAACTTCCCATTGATTATCGATGATGGTTATAACCGGGAAGCAAAACCAGACCATCATAATGGAATTATGGTTGATGGTAAGATTTTTGATGTTGAAGAAAAAAGTGATATCTACATGCATTCCATCTATCAACGTCTCCAAAATGATCCAAACTATGATCCAGTTCAAAATTATTATGGAGAAGTAGAAATCTTTGAAACAAATGATGCGCTTTCCTTTTTCCAAGGGGAAACGCACCGTATCTATCAATTAGATTTAGCAATGACGCGAGTGGCTAGAACGATTATCACCCCACAATTAGATTATTTAATCATGGTTGATCATCTAGAAAGCAAGAAACCGCATCAATATACCCTAGTAGCAAATACCGCAAGCCAAGTACAACCAGTGGGTAAGTATCAATATGAGCTAATCTCTGGAATTAATCAAATGAAGTTTACGGTAATTCCATCATGCAATTGCTTTGATAATTTGGTTACCAATCACATATCGACGATATTTACACCTCAAGAGCCTGATGTGATAAAAAGTGAATATTTAAATAGTTTACAAATTACAACCGAACCAGTTAAAAATGCTTCCTTCCTGCAAGTAATAAGCTATCACGATTTAGGAAAAACAAGTGATATAACTGTTACCAATTTGTCGAGTGATCAAGAACTTGGGTTACTTATCAAAAGCCCTAATTGGACCGATTATTACTTTGAAGGAAAGATTAGCAATGAGTATTTTGAGACGGATGCAACACATCTTTTTGTTCGCTACATCAATGAGGAAATAACAGGTCTTATCATCATTCAAGGAAGTTACGTTTTTGCCAAAGGAAAAAACATCTTCCATAATTCTGCAAAAACGAATATAGTTTGGAGTAAATCATGAAATACGTGAATCAATCTTACATCGATTTAGTTAATAATGACCCCCAATTTATTCCCTATCTTAAGCAAATGTGTCATGATGTAGAAGAGTTCTATGCAACTTTTTATGATGACCCTAAGTATGTAAGTGAGTGGGGACACAATTATTTTTGTGATATTGATGGGGGACGCTTAATCTATGACCCCAAAAAGCCCCATCACCATCAATGTGAGATTTGTGGGAAAGTATTTGAAGACCCAATCTATGATGGTGTTTGGTGGTATATGTACCGTAATGAAGCGGTAAAGACGTTAATGAAAGCTTCAGCCTGTTATAAAGCAACCAATGACCCAAAATACTTTGAAATTTTCAAAACAATAATTTCCTTCTATGCTAACCATTACCTTGAATTTCCGCTTCATAATAAAGAACGAGAACAGTTCAAAAATGAAACGGAAATACGTTGGGGATGTGGGCGAATTCTACCTCAAGGGTTAAATGAAGCAATTATCACATCGCGGATGATTCAATCCCTTGAAATTATTAAAGAAGATTTACCGAAAGAGTTTATTGATTGGCTGTACGAAAAGATGTTCAAACACATCTATGCCCTTCTCAAACCTCAAGTTCAAAAGATTCACAACATTCATTGTTGGAAGAATGTAGCGATTGGGATGATTGGCTTTTTCTTCGATAAGCAAGAGTTAATTGATTTTGCTTTCCAAGGTCCTTTTAATATCATTCGCCAACTCGATGAGGGTGTAACATCCGATTATTTTTGGTATGAAGGATCCATTCATTACAATTACTTTACCCTTGAAGGGGTAACGATGCTTTACCTATTTAGTCAAATTTATCAATATTCAATTCCGAAAAAAACAAAAGATATCTTAACAAATATGTTTATTGCAGGATATCATTTTGCGTTTCATAATCTTTATTTTCCAAATCCGAATGATGGATGGCCAAGCATAAATTTAAAAACCTATTCCTACATCTATCATGTCATGGTGAAATGCTTAGGATATGATTCCGAGGTCGGAAATATCTTAAAACTAATTAGTAATGATCCTCGTCCACGAACAACCCTTCCTCTATCTAAACCCATCTACCTTACGCCGGAAATGTCATTTGAACATTTATTACTAAATACTGATTTTTCGAGTTTAGAAGCAAAACCAGTTGTTCAAAAGACTTGTAATTTTCCAAAATCAAACTATGGAATGATCCGAAATGATTTTTACAATGTGTTTCTGAAATATGGACATAATGGACCAAGTCATGCCCATCCCGATTGTATGAATATAGAGATTATGGCAAAGGAAGAGTTATTATCGAGGGATCTTAGTAATGCAGGATATCGGGCTCGTCTTTGCAATGAATGGCATCGTACGAGTGCAAGTCACTCTACGGTTGTGGTAGATGGAAAAAATCAAGTTTCTACCCACCCTGGTGAAACGCTTGTCTACCATGAAACCCAAATAAAAGCAAGGTGCTCAAATGTTTATCCTGGTGTACACTTTATCCGTGATATCAATTTGAGGGATGAAGTATTGGTCGATCAGTTTTTTGTAGAGAGTGAAGAAGAACATACCTATGATTACTTTCTTCATTTCGAAGCAGAACTGGAATTTGAACCAATGCAAGGAATTTCTGCTGAGCTAGGATTCTTCGATGCAGGATATCAACATATCTCAGATATTAAAAAGATCACATCAAGTAGAGACGAATATATCCTACACTTAACAGGAAAAGACATCACTTTAGAACTTACAGTTGATTGTTTAGATAAAGAGTTATTTATCGTTAAGACATTAGATAATCCTGTGAATAAAAAACGCACAACCCTTATTGTGCGGTCGAAAGGTAGAAATGTTACCTTTAAATCAATATTAAGATGGGAGGAAAAAAATGCAACATTTCTTTTATAATAAAGATAATATTGCCATCTCAGCTGGCGAAGGGATTTCGCGTAAGATCCTAAGTTATACGGATAATTTAATGGTCTGTGAATTAACATTTGAAGAAGGGGCCGTTGCCTCACTCCACAGTCATTATCATGAACAACAAACCTACATTGTTTCCGGTGAATTCTTATTTACCATCGGTGATGAACAAAAGGTAGTTGGACCTGGTGATTGCCTAAGCGATGAACCATATGTAATTCATGGAGCCGTTTGTTTAAAAGCGGGGAAGTTAATTGATATTTTTACCCCTGCAAGACAAGATTTTTTAGGAGGATTAAAAGAAACAATGAAAAAAACAGCACTTATTACAGGTGGAACGGGAGGAATCGGGTTTGCCACCGCAAAAGCGCTTGGTGCAGCCGGTTATTCCATTATTTTAGTCGACATCAATGATGAAGCAGGAAAAGAAAAAGTTGAAGCATTACGCACGCAAACAATTGAAGCTGAATATTATCATGTCGATGTCACGAATGAAC
This sequence comes from Candidatus Cloacimonadota bacterium, assembly GCA_029553545.1. Taxonomy (GTDB): domain Bacteria; phylum Cloacimonadota; class Cloacimonadia; order Cloacimonadales; family WRIO01; genus JAGOCT01. The sequence continues at coordinate 4,974 of JAKPKU010000112.1, read as the reverse complement.
AAGAAATCGTTAATGTCATGAATGAAATTAAGGCAAAATATGATCATCTCGACGTATTAGTGAATAATGCGGGGGGATTAGTAGGACGCTCAAGAATGGAAGTTATGTCAACTGAATTCTACCGTAAAGTCCTTGCCTTAAATCTAGACTCTGCTTTCTTCTTTACGAGAGAAGCAATTCCACTCCTCAAGAAAGGTACTAATCCATCAATCGTGAATTTCTCATCCAATGCGGGATGGAATGCAGGTGGACCAGGCGCAGGTATTTATGGTACCGCAAAAGCCGCAATCGTTACCTTTACAAGAGCATGTGCCAAAGATTTAGCTGAATATGGAATTAGAGTGAATGCGGTATCACCAGGAACGATTGATACTCCATTCCATGCGCAAATTAAGAGAGATAATCCAGCTTTATTTGAATCTTGGAAAAACAACATATTATTAAAGCGTTTTGGTCAACCAGATGAGGTTGCAAGTGTAATTGTTTTCCTCACAAGTCAACAAGCTTCCTTTATTACAGGAGAAGTTGTACAAATTAATGGAGGTCAAGACCTACTTTAATGTTTGACAGTTTTTAGCATTTGAGGTATAATATATCAAGATATATCTCATTCTAGTAATACTAATCATTAAGTCAATAAGGAGAAGTTATGAATCGTACAATATCAAGAGCGGTAGAATTATTAGAAATGATTGCAAAAGATAAAAACGGTATGACTTTAAAGGAAATATCCGATCATCTTGGAATTCCTAAAAGCAGCACCTTTGAAATTGTTCAAACACTTGTTCAGTTAAAAATGGCTGATACAAGTTTATATAATGATAAGAAATACATCCTTGGTAGTAAAGCATTCGCTCTTGGTATGCAATATGTAAATCGCAGCGATGTAGTAAATCTTGGAGCATTCTACTTAAAGAACCTAGCGGAGAAATTTCGCAGAACCGGATTTATGGGAATGCTTGATGATACAAAAGTCGTATATGTGTATAAATGGCAGCCTGCCAATGCAAAACTTACTGCATGTGAATTAGGTACAAGACAAGAGTTATATTGTACGAGTTTAGGAAAAGCTCTGCTAGCCTATTCCCATCCAGAATTGCTGATGAGTATTGTTGATAGAATCAAGTTTGTTGCCAAAACTGAACACACCATTATGGATAAAGAAACACTGCTTCAAGAATTAGAATTGACTAAAAAGCGTGGTTACTCGATTGATAATCGAGAAGTTGAAAATCACATGATGTGTTTTGGTGCGCCAATCTTTGACTATACAGGAAAAGTTATCGCTGCAATCTCTATCTCTGATCTCTATGATGAAAATCTTACTGATTATGATAGCGTTGGTTTAGAGGTTCGGGCCGTAGCTGACCTAATCTCATCACGCTTAGGCTACAATAAGTAAAATGGCATCATATTTAATCATTACCGGATGGTTTGGTTAAATATGATTGTTATTTTATAGAAGTAGCAATTAGAAAAATTAAATTAAGAAAGGGGAGATTCCTATGGCAAAAATAATCACTATGGGTGAAATAATGTTGCGTCTATCCACACCGGGCTATTTACGTTTTGTTCAAAGTAATAGCTTTGATGTCGTTTATGGTGGTGGAGAGGCAAACGTAGCTGTCTCACTGGCTAATTATGGCCATCATGCTTGTTTTGTAACGAAACTTCCTAAGCATGAGATTGGTCAATCGGCAGTGAACGCACTACGCCAATTTAATGTTGACACACAATATATTGCACGAGGAGGAGAACGGATTGGAATCTATTACCTCGAAACGGGGGCATCGATGCGTCCTTCCAAGGTTATCTATGACCGAGCTCACAGTGCAATTTCTGAAGCAGTAAAGGAAGACTTTGACTTTGATGCAATCTTTAAGGATGCAGATTGGTTTCATTGGACCGGAATAACGCCAGCTATCTCAGATCAGAGTGCTTTAGTCTTAGAGGAAGCTTTAAAGGTTGCTAAGAAATATGGTGTTATGGTTTCGGTAGACTTAAATTTTAGAAAGAAACTTTGGTCCGAAGCAAAAGCGCAAGAAACCATGACAAGATTAATGCAATATGTTGACGTATGCATTGGTAATGAAGAGGATGCGGAAAAGTGTCTAGGCTTTAAACCAAAAGCGACGGATGTAACAAAAGGTGAATTATCACTGGATGGCTACTATCAAATCTTTAAAGAGATGAAGGATCGTTTTGGTTTTAAATATATTGCAACATCCTTACGGGAAAGTCATTCTGCGAGCGATAACGGTTGGAGTGCACTTCTTTACGATGGTAATGAATTCTATCATTCCAAGAAGTACAATATTCGAATCGTTGACCGCGTTGGGGGTGGCGATAGTTTTGCGGCGGGATTAATTCATGGCTTACTTACGAAACAACCACAAGAAGCCTTAGAGTTTGCTGTTGCCGCAAGCGCCCTTAAACATACTATTTTTGGTGATTTCAATCATGTTAGCGTAGCAGAAGTTGAAACGCTTGCTGGTGGCGATGCTTCCGGAAGAGTTCAAAGATAGGAGGAAGAAGTATGATATTACAAACAAGATATGCCCATCATCCTGATGATGCAAAATACTACACGACCGAAGAGTTAAGAGACCATTTCTTAATTGAAAAGGTATTTGTTAAAGATGAAATAAATTTAGTCTATTCCCATTATGACCGTATTATTGCGGGTGGGGCCATGCCAGTTGAACAAGACGTAGTTCTTGGAACATGTAAAGAATTAGCCAGTGAATTTTTCTTAGAATTACGGGAAATGGGTGTTATTAACGTTGGTGGACCAGGAAGCATCATTATCGATGGTACGACTTATCAAATGGATTACCAAGATGGAATGTATGTTGGACGGGGAGTGAAGGAGGTTGTTTTCCGTACCCATGACAAAGCAAATCCTGCCAAGTTCTACCTGAATTCTTCACCTGCCCATAAGACATATCCAACCGTCCATATTCCCCTTGCAAAAGCAAATAAAGTTGCACTCGGAACGGACGAAAACTTAAATAAACGCGTGATCAATCAATATGTCCATCCAACTGTTTGTGAAAGCTGTCAATTATCGATGGGAATGACGATTCTGGCAAACAACAATGTCTGGAACACGATGCCAACCCATACCCATGAACGTCGGATGGAAGTATATTTCTACTTTAACCTAGGTCCCGATGATATCGTTGTTCATCTCATGGGTGAACCAACAGAAACACGCCATATCATTATGCGCAATGAACAAGCCGTGATTTCTCCTAGCTGGTCCATCCATTCAGGTGTTGCTACCCATAACTACATCTTTATTTGGGGAATGTGTGGGGAAAACAAGATTTTCAACGACATGGATCATGTTTCCATGCAAGAAATGAAATAGAGGTGAAGCAGATGTTAGAAAAATTTAGCTTAGCGGGAAAAGTTGCAATTGTTACCGGTAGCAGTACAGGTTTAGGACAAGGTATGGCATTAGGTCTTGCCCAAGCAGGTGCGGATATTGTTGGCGTTGACTACGTGAGTGAACAAGCGGACACGAAAGCCAAGATTGAAGCTTTAGGTCGCAAATTCTATACGATTCAGAAAGATTTAATTCATGCAAGTGTTAAAGAACTGGATGGTATCATCCAAGAAACCGTTCAAGTGTTTGGAAAACTCGATATTCTCGTTAATAATGCGGGAATCATCCGAAGAGAAGACAGCGTTGATTTTAGTGAAAAGAACTGGGACGATGTGATGAATATTAACATTAGAGCGGTATTTTTCCTAAGTCAAGCAGCAGGTCGTCAATTCATCAAGCAAGGAAATGGTGGAAAGATCATAAGCATCGCATCCATGCTATCCTATCAAGGTGGTATTCGGGTTCCATCCTATACCGCAAGTAAATCAGCGGTTAAAGGAATTACGATGACGCTTGCCAATGAATGGGCAAAATATAACATTAATGTCAATGCGATTGCACCAGGCTATATGGCAACCAATAATACGGCAGCCCTTCGTGATGATGAAGTACGGGCAGGACAAATCTTAGAACGTATTCCAGCTGGTCGTTGGGGAACACCCGAAGATGTGGCTGGAGCATGCGTCTTCCTCGCAAGTGAAGCAAGTAATTATGTGAATGGCTTTACGCTTGCGGTTGACGGAGGTTGGCTAGGTAGATAACATGAAAAAATTCGAGATTTTAAATCGGATCGCTGCGGCTGGTGTTGTAGCTGTAGTTCGTGCTGAAAGTGCAGAAATCGCTGAAAAAATAAGCCAAGCATGCATTTTGGGCGGAATTCCTGCCATCGAAATCACTTTTACCGTTCAAGGTGCAGAAGATGTCATTAAAGCCTTAAAGCAAAAATTTTCACCAAAAGAATTAATCGTTGGTGCTGGTACTGTCCTCGATAGCGTCACTGCACGCATCGCAATTCTAGCTGGTGCTGAATATATCGTAAGTCCAGGCTTCAATTTAGAAGTTGCTAAACTTTGTAACCGATATCAAGTCCCTTACTTACCAGGTTGCCAAACCTTAACTGAAATTATCCAAGCGATGGAAGCTGGTGCTGACATCATAAAATTATTCCCAGGCAGTGCTTATGGACCAAGTTATGTCAAAGCCATCAAAGGACCTCTTCCTCAAGTCAACATTATGCCTACGGGTGGTGTTAGTCTCGATAATGTTGAAAGCTGGATTAAGAATGGTTGCGTTGCAGTGGGAGTCGGAGGAGAACTAACCGCCCCTGCCAAAAAAGGTGACTATGAAGGTGTAACAAAACTTGCGCAAGCTTTTATTGAAAAAGTAAAAGAGGCAAGAAAGTAAATTCAACATAAAAGAAAAAACTCGCAGAGCGAGTTTTTTTGGTTCGTTAAGAAATTTTAGGGTAAGCCTAAAAGAATGAACAGTAAAAGAGATACGGATTTTTCCTAATCACGTATCTCTTTTTCATATCCAATTCTTTAGGGATTACAGGGTCATATCCCACTTATTAGAATGGCAAA
>JAKPKU010000104.1 GCA_029553545.1 Candidatus Cloacimonadota bacterium | reverse complement strand
AAAATGAACCGCCAGTAAAACACACAAGATTCGCTGAATGGATAGAGATTTATTTTATTGATATTATAAAAAAGAGAGACTTAAAACTTCTTGATTTAGGAGCTGGAAATGGGAGAGACACTAAGTGGTTTGATAAAGGGCAATTTCAAGCCTACGGTGTTGATAAAAACTACGGTGAAATACTGGAAAAAGATATCAAAAGTGGCATAGTTTACAGGTTGGATTTTAAAGAGATTTTAGATAACGAATTTTTTAAAGACTCTGATATAGTATATTCAAGATTTTTTCTACACTCTATATCGAACGGTGAGATTAAAAAGATTGTTGATTTTTCTAAAAAGTATTTTGTTGCAGAGTTTAGAATAAAAGGAGATGAACCAATAATTTATACAGACCATAAAAGGAATTTTATAGACATCGGTTGGCTAACAAACCTGTTAATTAGCAATGGTTTCCAAATACTAAAAATGAAAGTTGGTAGAAATATGGCGAGATATAAGAACGAAGACCCTTTAGTAGCTAGAATAATAGCAAAGAGATGGTAAATAAAATATCTTTCATAGTAAAAACGTTTAAGAGATACGATTGTCTTGAGAAATTACTCAAGAGCTTATATGATTATTATCCAGAAGCTGATGTTATAGTTGCAGATGATAACGAAAAAATTAATCGTAAGTTTTATAAAAAATGGAGTAAAGTAAAGTTAATTCAACTTCCATTTGACAGCGGTTTATCTGTTGGTAGGAACGAAGCAATAAAAGCTTCTGATAAAGAGTTTATTCTACTCCTAGACGACGACTTTATTTTTACAGATGAAACAGACATAGAAAAGTTTTACAAAGTAATAAATTATGATAGTGAAATTGGTGTAGTTGGTGGTTGTTGCCTTGAACACGGTAGTGAAGTTCACTATGAACATAAGTTTACTTTTAATAATGGAGTATTGAAGCACGTATCAGATGGAGATATTTGGAAAACAATAGACAAAATAAGATTTAAATATACTGAATGTGTTTTGAATTTCGCTTTATTCAGGAAAGAAGTTTTTAAAGATATTCAATGGGATAATAAATTAAAACTAGCAGAGCACATTGATTTTTACTTAAGATTTAAGGACACAAAATGGAAAGTAGCTTATACTCCGAGAGTAAAAATTATTCATCAAAAAGTAAGAGACGAAGATTATAAGTATTGGAGGTCAAGAGCTAGATATTTCTCTGCTATGATGTTTAAGAAAAACAAAATAAAGAAAATGATAACACAAAAAGGAACAACAACCGTCCTTAGGAGTAATAATAAACTTTTTACATATAAAACAAAAATAATTTAAAAAATATGACAATAAACTATTCACAAATTAAAGAGCTGAAGTCAATTTATAAAGAATATAAAAAAACGTCTGAAATAATTAGTGAACTTAAAAAGACCTACGAAGATAGATATGGAAAAAATATCGTAAAGCTTAATAGAGACGGTAAAGAAATTGAACTAGAAGAAAACGTTTTATGGACAGAGATATTTCACGGTGGTATTAAAACTCAAGCTGGAAAAATAATGGCTGAAAAATATCCAGAGCTATTTGATAGCTTTAATAAGCAAGAGCAACTATTAGATAAATTAAATCTATTTACGGTTAAGAACTGGGGATTTTTCTTTCAACAGATGAGTTTAGTTATTTTGATAGACCTTGTTTCAGCTTTAATAAGATATGAATTATTAAGATTTTTCTTTTTGGACAAGATTATTATTGGCTTTAAGAAACTAATTAATAAAATATATGTCAGAAAAGCAAGAAAAGAAATTGAGAAAAATGTATAAGAAAGATTTAAGTATAAAAACCAAAGATGTCTTTACTTATTTCATGAAACAAAGGCCTTGGTATATCCCGAAGAAATTATGGGTATACTGGTTGACTAAGTAGATATGAATTACCAGGAAAAGAAAATAACTAAGATTATCGATAAAGGACAAGGTGATTTTATAGAACATAATTTTGAATATAAATGCGAGGACTTATTCGGAGAAGCAACAATCACTTCAGTAAATAAACTAGACGGAGATACTTTGGATGAGTTAGTTTGTGATATTATAATGGCTAAGCAACTTAAAAAAGGACACACACCAAATTATGAAATAGATTTTCAAGCTAAGTTTAAATCACAATGGAAAGATGATGAAGATAATAATATAACTAATAATAATAAACCTATGAAAAAATTAAACAAAAAGAACAAAATTACTGCAATTCTATTATGCTTCTTTTTAGGAGGTATAGGATTTCATCGTTTTTACTTAGGAAAGATTGGAACAGGATTATTAATGTTGTTTACTTTCGGTGGATTTGGTATTTGGACGTTGATAGATTTTGTAATTCTATTAACTATGTCTGATGAAGATTTTGAAGATAAATATAATAAATAAATAATATGGCTAGAAAGGATCTGATTCCTTTTAATAGACTAACGGAAGAGGAACAGAAGAAATTAGCGATAAAAGGAGGTCAGGCGAGTGGAGAGGCTCGAAGAAAAAAAAGAGACTTAAAAGAGAAGCTAGCCGTAGCATTAGAATATATAACATCTGAAAAAATTAAACAGACGCCAGATAAAAAACTAAAGAGTATCATAAAAAACATAGGTTACGATGTGTATGTTCTTTTAAAAGAAATAGAAGGAGGAAATCTCCAAGCAATAGATAGAGCCTGGGATAGACTATACGGTAAGCCTCTTCAAGTTTCTGAAGATAGAACACCTCAAGAAATAAAAACGATAGAATTGAGAGTAATAAACCAAAAAAATGAATCTGAGATTAACAACAACCTGGGTAATGGAGAAGAATCTAAACAGTCAAGCCAGGATAACAATTAACGAAGGAAGCTCAAGGTCTGGAAAGACCTATAACTTAATGATGATGTTTGTTGTTAAAATGCTACAAGAGAAGTGTTTAATAACGATAGTTAGAAAAACACTACCATCAGTTAGGGCTACGGCTTATAGAGATTTTTTAGATATACTTGATAAAGCCGGTTTATATAATCCTAGTAATCATAATAAAACAGAGTTAAATTATAAACTAGGACAAAGCGAAATAGAGTTTATATCAGTTGATGATTTTAATAAAATAAAAGGACGCAAGAGAGACTATTTATTCTGTAATGAGGCCAACGAATTAAGCAAAGATGAATTTACACAGTTAGCACTTAGAACAACTAAACAGATTTTTCTAGACTATAATCCTAGCCACTCAGTTTTTCACTGGATTGAAACTGATATTAAAACAAGAGAAGATGTTTTATTGATCCACTCAACCTATAAAGATAATCCGTTTCTCGAAGATGAGGTTGTTAGAGAAATAGAAAGACTAAAAAACACAGACGAAAATCTTTGGAGAATATACGGTCTTGGTTTAATGGGTATATCAAAGGCAAGGGTTTATTCTGATTGGGAGTTAGTAGATGAGATGCCAGAAAATTATCACAATAAGTTTTATGGTTTAGACTTTGGATTTAATCACCCCAACGCTTTAACCGAAGTAAGAGAACAAGATGATGAATTCTATTTAGATGAAAAGATTTATCTATCTGGACAGACAATTGAGAAGTTGATTGAGAAAATGGATGAACTAGGAATAGATAAGAAAGCTTATATATATGCAGATAGCGCTTATCCTGCTTATATTAAACAGATAAGAGACGCTGGATATAACTGCCAACCAGCTGACAAAGGTAAGAATAGCGTTAAACAGGGAATTGATTTAATAAAGAGCAAAAAGATTTATCTAACAAAAAGAAGTATAAACATACAGAAAGAAAACAGGTCTTACAACTATAAAGTTGATGCTAACGGTAATGTTGATGACACAGAGCCAGTAAAGTTTAAGGACGATGCTATGGATAGTATTAGATACGCAATCTATTCGGAGAAGAATAAACGTTTTATTGGTATAATTTAAAACTATGCAAGAAAAGTTTAAAAATGCAACATCAAACTGGGAAAGGAAACTGTTAGCTATAATAGAAGACGAGAGAAGGAGTATTAGTTTCGGTTCAATTAGTGTAGAGCTTAAGATAACAAATGGAAAGGTAGTATTAGTAGAGCTGAGAGGAACAACTAAGACTTATAAAATGGACTAGCTATTACCATTTTACAATTCTGCAAAAGTATGATATAATAATAGGAGAGATTTAAAAATAGACATTACTCGTTTTATAAAACAATTAAAAGCGAGATGTTCCGGATTATCGGATGGCTCGTTTTTTTAATAAGTATGGCAATATTTGATTGGAAAAAGAAAGGATTACAAGCTAGCTCAGAGAGCAACGCTATAGATATGTTATTTCATAAAACTCTAAAGGGTGACATATCTTTTGGCCGTGGAAGAGCTTTAGATTACTATGAGAAATCTGTTTATATTAATAAAGCAATCGAGAAGAGAGCTGATAAGGTTGCTGAAGTTGAGTTTTACTTAAAAGACAAGAAAGGCGAGAAAATTAACGACCACGAGATACTTGACTTATTAGCTAAACCAAACAACTTCCAAACAAGAGAGCAATTTTTTTCATTATGGAATAAATACTACGATATCTATGGAGAGGTTTTTGTTTTAATCTTAAAAGACCAAGAGTTCTTAGGTAAAAAGAAATTTGAACTAAGATTATTAGAACCAAAAGACTGCGAACCAGAGTTTGACGTAAACTGGCAGTTAACAGGTATTAAGTATAAAGGACAACCAGCAAAGTATAGTTCAAAAGAAATTATCTACGACTATAGACCAAATCCTGCCAATCAGTTTAGAGGAATTTCTTTACTTCGTTCCGGCGCTTACACAATTGAGACGAATATAGAACTAGATAGATTAAATTATAGCTTAGTAAAAGCTGGCGGTAAAGTTGAAGGTATAATTAACTTCAAGGGTGAGCAAGTATCACCAAGCCAATTGATTGAGTTTAAGACAAAATATAAAGAGCAGCTCCAAGAAATGTCTGAAAACGGAAACGTTGTTTTTATGGGTGGTGATGCTGTTTATCAAAGAGTTAATTTAACACCAGAAGAATTAGGATATATCGGAACCAAGAAGATGAGCTTAAATGATATCTGTATTTTAACAGATGTTCCAAAGGTTCTGCTTAATTCTGTTGATGATGTTAAATACGATAATGCAGACGCTTCTATTAAGATGTTCTTGAACGAGACAATTATTCCACTAATCAAACAGAAAGTTAATAAGCTTAACGAGAAGACAGAACTTGTTCCGGATGAATATGAATTATGTTTTGTTGACCCAACGCCTGAAGATACTGATAGACTTTTAAAGATAAATGAAAGTGGTTCAAAAAACTATTATCTAACGCCGAATGAAATGAGGGCTAATGTTGGTTATGAACCAATAGAAGGAGGAGATGACATCCTTGTTCCGTTTAATATGACACCTACATCTTATGATAAAGGTTTAAAAAAAAAATCGTTTGAACACCCATTGAAAGATTATAGTAATAGGAGAAAGTATTTTGAAAAAAGAATAATTATCCAAGACAGATTAGAAAGCAATTTTATTAAAGCTCTTAGGAAATACTTTAAAGGACAGCAAGAAAGAGTTTTAAGTGGTATTGGTAAGTCGTTAAAGAAAGACTTAATTGATAGCTCATTCAACTTTAAAAATGAAGTTAGTATCGGAATTGAAATGCTAACCCCACTTCTTAGAGAGTATATGGAGCAAGCAGGGAAAGAAGCTAAAGAAATGGTCGGTAGCGAATATAGATTTATTTGGACACAGGAGATTGAGCAATCACTTAATAAGAGAGCTGAGTTTTTTGTTAATAGTATCAACGAGACAAGTTTTAATAAGTTAAAAAATGAATTCAAAACAAGTGTAGAGCTTGGAGAGTCAAGGCAAGAATTAATTGATAGAGTTGAAAACGTTTACGGAGATATAAGCAAGGGAAGAGCTAAGGTTATTGCCAGGACAGAAGTTCACAGCGCAGTTAATGATGGAACACTTGAAGGTTATAAGCAAGGTGGATTAGGAATTAAAATATGGGTTGCAGTAATGGATAGTGTTACCAGAGAAGAGCACGCCGATATGGATGGAGAAGAAGTTCCGATTGACCATCCGTTCTCAAATGGAGAAATGTTTCCAAGTTCACCGAATTGCCGTTGTCAAATATAACTAATAATACTTAAATAAATATGAAGACAAAATTCTACAAACTACATAACCAATCGTTAGCAAGACACAAGGTTGCTAACTATAAAGAGTTATGGGAAAAACTAGAGGCTAAAGGTTATAAAGGCTTTGAAATACAAGTTGAGACCGTTTTTACCAAAGCAGAAAAAGACAATGTTTATCACGCTGTCTTTTCAACTGATAGCGTAGATAGACACGGTGAGGTAGTAGTTCAAAACTGGGAGTTGAAAAACTTTAAGAAAAACCCAGTATACTTAGATAGCCACAACTATAATAGTATTGAACATATCATTGGTAAAGTCAATAAGATTAAAGTTGCTGATAATAAATTAGAAGGCGACATTGAATTTGCTATGTCAAACCCGAAAGGTGTTATGGCTAGTGAAATGGCAAGAGATGGTTTTTTAAATGCTTCAAGTGTTGGATTTATTCCAAAAGAATTTGATGATAAGTGGGAAAAGATTTTAAAAAGTGAATTGCTTGAGATTAGCGCAGTCTCAGTTCCCGCTAATCCAGAAGCTACTTATGATAAAAAACAATATGAAACAAAAGACAATTCAGGAGAAGATATTAGAGTTGACGAGACCGGAGAAAAGCAAGACGAAATTAGTGATAGTGAAGAAGAACAGCAAGAAGATATTAAAGAAGAAATAGCTGACGAGGTCGTTGAAGTTAAATCTAGTCCTGTAAAAATAGTTTCTAAAGCTATCAAACAGGAGTATGATATTAAAAGCAAAGCTTTAGGCAGGATTTTATCTGCAATTGAGCGTATCAGCCAAGAAACTAAAGGTCGACAAACTCCTGAAGAGGAGAAGGCTGATATAAATGCTAAAATTAATAAAGCAGTTAAGAAATTGCTTAAACTAAAGAAATAAAACTATGAAAGATTTATTGAAAAAAATCAAGTCTTTAGTAGCTAAAGGTTTCGCTACTAAGTCTGAGAAAGAAGCTATCAAGAAAGAACTTGAAGCTTTAGATGAAACCGAACAAGAAGTCTTAGAGGACAAAGTCGCTGAAGTTGACGCTTTACCTGAAGAGGAAGAAGCTGGCGATGAGGTAGAGAAAATGTTGAAATCTCTTATTAAGAATTCAACAGCCACAACAAAGTCTGAAATCTTATCTGAATTAAAGAGCGAGATTAAAGAATGGATGGACGGCCAAAAAGAATTAATGGAGAAGAAAGCTGGTATCTATGCTAAGGAGGTTAAAGATGAGCGTAAAATGGCTAACGCCAAGTTTAAAGCTACCTGTCTTGCTTTAGTCTCTAAGGATGAGAGTAAGATGAAGGAAATGTCTACCGACGCTACTGGAACTCCTTACGCTGGCTATACTGTTGATAGTGAATTAAGTGCTGAAATTCGCCACTTGATTACTCAATATGGTGTTGCTCGTAGGGAAATGTCCACAATTCAGTTGACCAAGAATGAGTATAAAGCTAATAGCTTAGTCACTGAGCCAACTCTTTTCTGGGTTGATGAAGGTGCAGTTATTGGCTCTACTCAAGTTGTATTAGGTCAAGAAAGCTTGAAGCTAAAGAAACTTGGTGCTATTGTTGCTTTAACTTCTGAATTAATTGACGATGCTGAAGTTGATTTGTTCGCTTTTGTTGCTGGTCGTTTAGCTGAAGGTTTTGCTAAGGCTGAAGACTTAGCTTTCTTCACTGGTGCTGGTGACAATGATACGACTAATGGTAAATTCACTGGTTTACTTAACAACGAGGATATCAATGAATATGTGATGGACGCTTCTTCAATTGAAAGTATCACCGTTGAAGATTTAAATTCAGTTGTTGATAAAACTCCAAGCGGAGCTTTAAGTGGTGCTAAGTGGTATCTACACAGAAGTATGAAGTCTATTTTACGGACTTTGAAAGATGGTGAAGGGAGATATATCTATCAACCTTTGTCTCCTTCTGGTTTTGAAAATATCCTTGGCTATCCAGTTGTTGAGGTTGAAGTTTTCCCAACAAGAACCGACGACGATGAAAAAACACCATTTATGTTATTTGGTGACTTAAAGAAAGCTTGTATCTTAGGATATAAAGGTGGTATTGAAGCTGATATGTTTGAAGCTGGGTCTATTAAGAATGTAGCAGGTAACGCTGACATCAACTTAATCACCACTGACCGCAAAGCTATCCGCTGGATTGAAAGAGTTGGTTATATTACTATTCTTCCGAAGGCTGTGACCCGTTTATTGACTGATTCCATCTCTGAATAGTTTTTTAGGGGCTGGCTAGGGCAACTTAGCCGCTCCTATAAAGATTATTAAGAAAAAACTATGTATCCATACATCTATAGAAACATAAAGACAGGTGAAAAGAAATACTCATATAAAGAGTTAAAAGATGAAGATTTAAAACTAATCTTTAGCGTAAAGAAGGTGGTAATTGATAAACCAATATCTACAAAATCTAAAAAGAAATAAGATGAACAAAACATACACCACAAAAGAAAATATTGAGCAATATCTAGGTGAAGAAATCACCGACAATATTGATTTGTATATTTTATCAGCTCAAGAATATATTGATAAATACTGTGGTAGAAACTTCAAGGAATCAGACGAGGAAGAGACTAGATACTATAATGGCAGTGGAAACAACGAACTTATCATAGACGCTGCTACTGAGATTGACTCAGTGTTCATATCTTACGACCTAGGTGATTCTTTCACTGAAGTTGATAGTTATATCACTGAACCGCTAAACGAAGCACCTATAGTCAAAATAACGCTTAGGAACAATCGTTTTCCGAACACTAAAATGTCAGTTAAGGTTATTGGTAAGTTTGGTTGGTCTGAGTGTGTTCCAAAAGATATAACTTACTGCGCTACATTTCTTGCTTCAATGATGTTAAAAGGACACTCAGTTGAAGAAATATCAAGCGAAAGAATTGGTGATTACTGGGTTCATTATAGAGATGTTGAAAATAAGAATGGAAGCATCAAGTCAATTTTAGATAAATATAAGAAATTGTTCTAGTATGATTAACACTAGATACACAACTAAATTCACAAATGGAAGAATGGTATGGGATGGTGAATACTCAGAAATTGATGAAGCTAATTGGTTCTATGGTCATATTCAGCAAACTACTGCTGAACTAACACAGAGCTTAGCACTTACATTCACGAAAGCTTATACGATTTGGTGTAAATTAAATACAGACGTTGAGGTTGGTGATGAATTAGAAAGCGGTAGTAATAAATATATAGTTAGAGCAGTTAAAGATTTGTTAGTTGGTAAAAATAAACATAAACAACTATTTGTAGAGAAACAAGAAAAGTATGGCTGAATTTAAAACAGAAATAATTGGAATAGAAGATTTTCAAAGAGCGTTAGTAAGAAATCCGCAGTTAATTATTAGTGAAAGCAAAAAGTTCATTCAAAGAGCAATAGCAAAATACAAGTCTGGAATTATAAACAATCCGTGGAAGCTTGGCTTAGGAGGTGGAGGAGCTCCAGTTTTAACAGGAAACTTAAGAGACACCCATTTAACAAATATAAGTAATTTTGAAGGAAGAATATATCCAAGCGCAAGTTATTCAAAACACGTTCATAAAAACAGACCTTGGTTAGACTATGTGTTCAGCAGTAAAATGCCAGATATAAGAGATTTAGAAAAAGATTTATTAAACGTAATAGTAAAAGATTTAGCAAGATAGTATGACAATTTATAAAACAATTTACGATGAAATAGAAGACATACTAGAGACTGTTGAAAATGTTAGACAGATAGTCAAACATCCAACTGCTAATTTTAGTAAATATCCTGCAGTAGTTTATTTCCCAGCTGAGGTTTCAAATGTATTTTCAACTAACGCAGATAATTTTAGAGAATATAAGTTTAAGATGTTTGTTGTAGCCGGTGTTGACCAAACGACGATGAGCAATATATTTGAGAACGTATTATCAAATACCTGTGATGCAATACTTGAAGCGTTTGATAGTAGTTGGAAGTTAAACAGTATTGATGGACACCGTGTTTGGATAAGAATAGATGCTGGTAATTGGAGTGTAGAAAAAACAGACAAAGGCTTACTAGGTGTAGCAGAATTTGACATAATAATTAAGTTATCAGTTAATAATTAATAGACCACAAAAAGTGGAGTAATAATAAAAATATGGAATTAATTGGAAAAGAAATTGAGATTGGTATCGGTGTAGAGTCTGTAAGAGGCACAGCTCCAGCGACTGCTTCTCAATGGATTAAAAACATTTCCGCTAGTGTATTAGAAAAGGCGGAGTTCGTTAATGATGAAGCCTCAAGAGGAGTGTTTGAAGATATGGATGGTCGTCGTGTAGTTAAGAAACACATTGAAGGAGATTTAGAACAAAACCTATATGCTAATGCCTTTGGTTATTTAGCTTATAATCTTTATGGTGGAGTTGAAAGTGCTTTAGTTGCCTCTGGAGTTTATGACCACACTTTTGAAGTAGTCCAAAGCTCTTTAGCTCCTAGCTTAGCGATTTTTGCTAAAGATGGATCCACTCAACAGTTAGCTTTTCAAAATTGCCACGTTAACACGTTAGAGTTGTCAGCTACACCAGATGAGTATGTTAAATTAACGACTAGCTTTATCGGTGAAGACAGTAAAGATGACACTTCAACTCCTAGTTATGCTACTGATTTTGATTTTATTGGTAAAGAAGTTTCAGTTAAGATTGCTGACACCGAAGCTGGTTTATCTGATGCTACTCCGATGTGTTTAAAGGAGTTCAACATTACTTTTGATAGAGGTTTAATTGCTGATTATTGCTTAGGGTCATATACTCCTGAAGTTTATGCTTCTAAGGTTAGTATTGAAGGTTCTTTTCAGAAGAACTTTGAAGATGAAGTCTTTAAAGATTTATATCTAGGAAATTCTACTAAGTATATGTCTATTACTATTGAAGGCGAGGCTACTATTGGAACCACATATCATCCAACATTAACCTTTACTTTCAACAAGGTTATGATTACCAACTGGGAAAGGAGCGGTGGTAAAGACGAGTTAGTGGTAGAAGATATTGAGTTTAAGGCTTTCTATAATGCTACTGACGCTGAAGCCTCTAAATTAGTATTAAGAAATACTAAAGACGAATATGAAGTTGAGATTAGTGCTTAATAATTAATAGATAATCCTATGATATTACAATTATCAAATTCAACAGTATCAATTAAGGATAATTTTACTTGGGGTGATAAGGAAAAAATACAGAACATCTACATTAAAGGTGCTAAGGTCGACCAATCAGGAATGAAAGAGTTTGATACGTCTGTTGTAAGTGAAGCAAAGTATGTTTTGCTTGAAATAATGGTTGAGGCTATCGACGAGGGCGAAGATAGAAAAGCCTTTACAAGAGAATGGATGAATAGCTTAAGCCTAGAAGATGGAGATTTATTATATTCAACTGTTGAAGAAATAACATCGCCTAAAAAAAAAGCCTGACAGAGTTAAAGAGCGAACTGAAAGGAAATAGAAGCCCATCGCCTGAAGTAATAATGGAGTCGTTAAGTGAAAGATATGGTTGGACTCCTAGTCAGATAAGGAAAGAAAAGTTCAGCGATTTAGAAAACTACTTAGACATTATCTCGATAAAGCAGAGAATAGAAAAAGAAATGTATAAGAAAAAGAAATAAAATATGGCAGAGAATAGAGAATTACAAATATTAATAACAGCTAAAGACCAAGCCTCTCAGACAATGAAAGGTATTGAAGGGACGCTTAAAAATCTTGAAGCTCCTTTTAAAAAAGTTTCACAAGTTGGAGCTGTTGGTTTTGCTGCCTTGTCTGCCGGAATAGGAAAGACAGTCAAAGACGCCGCAGAATTTCAATCAGTCGCAATGTCATTTGAAAGATTGTCAAAAGACTTTGGGGCGTCGGGAGATGAAATGTTGGCAAAGTTAAATGAGGTGTCAAAGGGAACAATCGCAAATAAAGACATAATGCTTTCAGTTAATAAAGCAGTCGCTTTAGGAGTTGGTAATAATATGGAAGATTTAGCAAGGCTTCTTGAAATTGCTAGAGTAAAAGGACAAGCTCTTGGAGTTGATACCACACAAGCGTTTAATGATATAGTGACAGGTATAGGTAGAGGCTCCCCTCTTATTTTAGATAACTTAGGTATTATTACTAAAGGTTGGGCAGAAGAAGCTGCAGCGACAGGGCAAGCAATGGACGCTCAATTCATAATGAATAAGATTTTAGCTGACGGTGCTGTAGAATTGGCTAATATTGGAGAAGTTGCTTTAACTCCACAAGAAAGAATGGCACAATTAACAAAGCAATTTAGCGATTTGTCGGCTACTATGGGGGCGGCTTTTATGCCAATAGTTAAAAGTGTTTATGAAGCAATTTTGCCTATCATAACTAGCTTTGGCGAATGGATAAAAAATAATCAAGAATTATTTAAAAACATTATCTTAGTTGTTGGCGGAATAACTGCTTTTATGGCAGTTGCCTATCCTTTAATTAAAGTAGTTCAAACAGCAATAACTGTTATTAAAGCTTTACAAGTTATTACTGCGTTGTTTAATGCTACTCTTTTAGCTAACCCTATAACTTGGGTAATTGCTGGAATAGTAGCTTTAATAGCTATTATTTGGCTCTTAATATCTAATTGGGATATGGTTATCCAAGCTTGGAAGGTTTCAATTGAGTTTATTATGGGTTTATTTTCAAAGATGGGTGAATGGATTAGTGGAGTTTTTACTAAAACTTTCACTTGGGTTTCTCTGAAAATAGAGAGCGTAAAAAATGCTTTTAAATCTCTTGGTGATTTTATATCTTCACTTTTTAGTTCAATAGGTGAAGGAATTAAAGGGGCGTTTAAAGCTACTATCAACTGGGTAATTGGAAAGATAAACTGGTTAATTACACAGGCTAATAAAATTCAATCTAGTTTAAATAAAGTTCCTGGTGTTAACATACCATTAATGAGTCAAATTCCAATGCTAGCTAATGGTGGTATAGTAAACAAACCAACACTTGCTATGATAGGAGAAGCTGGGGCTGAAGCAGTTGTTCCACTTAATAAAAAAAATAATCCACTAGGTGGAGGTTTAACAATAATAGTCAATGGAGATGTTTCTGGTCAAGACTTAATTGAAAAAGTATCAGAAGCTATTATGGGAAATGTAAGAAATAACACACAACTAGCATTTTAAGAAATGATTAGAGTAGAAATCAACAATATAGATAGAAGTGAGGCCGTAAATTGGTCTAGCTTAACTATAACTAAAAACCTAACTTCACTTGTTGATGTCGGCTCTTTTCAGATATTAAAAGTTCAAGATGGATATTCACCAGAAATTAATCAAGAAGTTGAAATATATAAAGACGATGATAAGATTTTTGGTGGATATATTACTGGAATAAAAGAAGATTTAAGCGTTGTTGACGGTGGTTATTATTTGATTAATTTTCAGGATTATATCTATGAGCTTTCTGGTATTTTAATAGCTAAGAGTTTTGAAAACAAAACTGGTAAAGAAATAATTGATGAATTGTTTGTAGAGTTTGCTCCTAGCTTTAATACTGATAACGTGGTTTGTAATACTGTGATAAATAAAATAGTTTTTAATAACGCTTATCTATCAGACTGTCTGACTCGTATCTCAAAAATTATCGGTTATGAGTGGTATATTGACCAGAACAAAAACGTTCATTTCTTCCAAAGGTTTAGTTTAGTAGCTCCATTTAATTTAACAGACACAAATGGAAACTACGTTTACAAATCACTAAGGAGAACAATTGACGCAACTCAGATAGCTAATCAAGTTAAGGTTAGAGGTGGACTTGGAACTGAAACCAGCATGTTTGAAGATGTTATTACTGTTAGCGGTGATGAAACTAGAACATTCAAGCTTCCGTATAAGTTTGCTAATCTTCAAGTTTGGCTAGACACTGGGACAGGTTATGTAGAGCAAAATGTTGGCATTGATAATATTGACGATTTTACTACTGATGATGTTTTATATAATTATCAATCAGATAGTATTAGATTTGAAAATAGTTTAGATACCGGAACGCTTATTAAGTTTGCTGGTAATAAAAAATATCCAGTAATGGCAATAGTTTCAGATGACGCTTCAATTGCTTTAATCGGTTTAAGAGAAAAATATATTGTTGATAATTCCTTAATAGATGCCAAAACAACAAGAGAAAGAGCGTTTTTAGAACTAGACTTAGCTAAAGAAGCTATAACAGATTGTTCATTCTCAACATATCAAGATGGCCTTGAAACCGGAATGAGAATAACAATAAACTCAGAACTAAGAGATATCAGTGAATTAGATTTTATAATCAATAAAGTAGTTTTTAAAACAAGGACACCTGAAGACTTCGAGTATGCGATAACTTGCTCAACTGCTAGAAAAATGGGGTTAACAGAGTTCTTGAAGGAGTTAGCAATGAGAGGTGATGTTTTTGAAGAAGAGGATACCGCAGTTGCCGAGATTATTAAAACAGTAAGAGAAGATTTAGAAATAGATGAAACAATAGAAAAGATAGGAGCTTACGAAATAAACGAAGAACTAGAGATAGATGAAACAACTCAAAAAAATGAGTTTGAACCAACGTGGGTGTTATCGCCTTATGTTCCGACAGAGTTTGGTAGTGAAGCATTTGCTGACCAAATTAATGATAGCGGAAATAGTAATATTGGAATTTATGTTAACCGGTGGAGAGGACAATCATTTGTAGTTAGCTCAGGGATAAATAGCCTAGCCAAACTTAGACTTAAACTAAGAAAAGTTGGCACACCAGTTGGTAATTTTGTTGTTGATTTATATCTTGCAGATGGAATTGGAAAACCAACCGGAAGCGTTTTAGCGGGCGCTTCAATGTTGGCCACAGGTATATCAACAACAGCTACTATTTACGATTTTATATTCAACACGCCAATCAGTCCAAGCACCAGGTATGTGTTTGTTTGTAAAGCAGATAGCTGCCCGAACTCAGCTAACTGTATAAATGTTTACTATAATGGGGCTAATCCTTATACTAATGGAATGTATTGTGTTTCAACTAATAACGGAGTTTCCTGGTCACAGTCAGCTCCAACAGATATACACTTTATAGAGTATAGCCAGTTTTTAGGCGACGTAAAGAGACCAGGTAGATTAGATTTATCAATGAAACTATATTAAAATTATGATAAAACAAGAGTGCGGATTACAAGAAAACATAACGATGATAAAAGTGCTAGACGAAAGTATAGTGCCAGAATTATCACAAGCAGTTAAAAAAGGCGAGAGCTTAGAGTCTTTTATTGAAGCAGGACAGATTAGCGATGTCTATGAAAGACAAAACTTAATCGTTAACGCTGGTTTAGCAATAGTTGCTCAGAGATTAGCAGGTGATGATACTTATAGCCTTGAGATTAATTATGGAGCTTTAGGTGATGGAACAGGAACAATAGCCGATAGTGATACTGAAATGGAAAATGAGGTTTATCGTAAACTAGCTTCATCTTCTTCACATGACGGTAAAACCGCATACATAGATTTCTTTTACGAAAAAGCAGATGTAGCCGGAACATTCACAAGGTTCGCTAACTTCATTGACGGAGAAGCTGGAGCTGACACTGGAATTATGTGGAGTCATTTACCAGTTGATTGGACAAAAACTTCTAATGACGGTTTATTTGTTTCTTGTAGATATATAGTTTATTACAAAAAGTTAATTTAAAATAGTATGTTAGATAAGTATTTATTTCAGCCAGGGGAAGTTTTACCAGCAGAGAATGTTGACAGCATTGACCCAGATAATGTTATTCCACAGGCTGCAGGTTATTTAACAGGTGGCACAGGACACTCTGATTTAAGCGTATTTCAAGCGTTAGGTGCAGGTGCTAATAATGGGAAAATTAAAATAAATGTAGATGGGACTGAGTATGATAATGTAGGGATAGAATTACTTAATAATTACCAAGGATTGAATGAAGTAATTGTTTCTTCATCAGCCCAAAGTTTTAGTGGTGCTGGTAATGCTAACTCTTTTAACTCAAATATTTTAGCAAAAATATATTCTATTTCAGTCACTGCTGATAATTGGACAGCTGGTACAAGAACACTTACAGTTAGACAGGGAGAAAATATTAATGGAACTATTTTAGGAACTGCTACTGCAGCTGGTGGGGCTGGCGGTACCACTTCTTTAACATTTACATTTGGTTCTCCAATTATTTTACAAAAAGGACAAACGTATTGCTGGGTAGTAGATGGTTCACAAAATATTAGATATGATTATAGAACTCCAGCGAGTAGTTATGGTTGGGGAGATGTTAGTTTAGGTAATAGATATAATGGAACAACTTGGCTAAGTGGAGCTGCTCAATTTACAATAACTGGTGATAAGTTTTTAGTTCTTGATTCTTATAGTAAAATTGCTACTCTACTCCAATCATCCATTCGCACAGCAACAGGTAAGACTGAAACAGTAGCTTATAATACTAATAAATTTGTTATTACATCAAGTACTGCTAATCGTTCATCACAAATTCTTAAACTAATGACACCAAGCACTGGAACAGATATATCAGGAGCAGGAGCTACTCCATATCTTGATATGGCAGACAATGCTACTGAAACACAGGGAACAGGAGAAGAATATAGAATTGTAAGACTGGACAGCAACGGTT
>JAKPKU010000092.1 GCA_029553545.1 Candidatus Cloacimonadota bacterium | reverse complement strand
GAAATCGAAGATCAAAGAGATTGTCGATCAATGTAAACGAACAAATTGCAAGATCAAGATTTTGCCTGGTTTATCCGAACTGATCGATGGACACGTGGATATCAAGCGTATGCGTGATGTGCGTATCGAAGACCTTTTAGGTCGTGATCCAGTCAGTATCGATATGTGTAATATCAAGAATTTCGTGAAGGGTAAAACCGTACTCGTTACGGGTGGTGGCGGCTCAATCGGCTCCGAGCTCTGTCGCCAGATCGCACAATACAAGCCCAAGAAATTACTCATCTTAGATATCTATGAAAATGGTGCTTATGAGATCCAACAAGAATTAAAACGAAAATATAATGTGCTCATCGACCAAAAGGTGATTATCGCTTCAGTACGCGATGAACAGAGAATGCGTCGTATCTTCGAACGCTATAGACCAAATATCGTCTTCCACGCAGCAGCACACAAACATGTACCCATCATGGAAGAAAATCCCTTCGAAGCAGTGAAAAATAATATCTTTGGCACACTCAATGTAGTCAACTTAGCCAATGAATTCAAGATAGAAAAATTTGTCATGATCTCCACAGACAAGGCGGTCAACCCTACCAATATCATGGGCGCCACCAAGCGTGTCTGCGAGATCATCTGTCAGACTATTGACAAGACTAGCGAGACCGACTTCGTCGCTGTCCGCTTTGGTAATGTACTTGGCTCCAATGGATCAGTTATCCCTCTCTTCAAAAAACAACTGGAAGAAGGCGGTCCCCTCACAGTCACACACCCCGAAATCATCCGCTACTTCATGACTATCCCCGAGGCAGTACAACTCATACTCCAAGCGGGTGCCTTTGCACAGGGCGGCGAGATCTTTGTCCTCGATATGGGCGACCCCGTCAAAATCAATGACCTTGCACATGACTTCATCAAACTCTCAGGTCTCGAACCAGGCACAGACATCAGCATCACATACACAGGACTCCGCCCAGGCGAAAAGCTCTACGAAGAACTCCTCATGGCAGAAGAAGGACTCTCCAATACGCTCCACGAAAAGATCTTCATCGGCAAACCCGTCAATATCGAATATACATTCCTGCAAAAACAAATCGAAGCACTAAGAGGCATCACCGATGTCGAAGACGAAATTCTTCTCGACTCTATTATTCGTGTCCTTGTCCCGACTTATGCTAAACCTTTGGAGTATTAGTTTGCTTCGCAAAAGTGAGAGAGTGAGAAGTGAGAGAGGGAAGGAAAGTATTTTAAAAAGAACACAAAAATTGTTTTATGTTTGCATTACACGTACTAAAGAGAGTCTGGTTGTTTATTATCCAGAAGCGGATGATGAAATAATTAGTCAGGCAGAGTATTATTTTGGTGCAGATAATGTAAAACTAATTGGCGATTGTCAATAGAAGTTAGTCTATTTGTTAGTATGTTATTATTGTTTTTTTATTAAAAAATAGATCTTGAGGGATAAAATGAAAAATAACTTTTTTTTAGACTCTTTGATTGAAGAGAATTGCTGTGGATGTCAAGCGTGTGTATTAGTATGTCCGACTAATTGTATTAAGATGATAGAAAATAAAAGAGGATTCTCGTACCCTGAAAGGGATATGATTAAATGTATAGATTGCGGGAAATGTGAGAGGGTATGCCCTATAATCAACAAGGAAAAGATAGATTATTTACCAGACTCTGAACTACCAAAAGGGTATAAAGCAATATATAACGATGAAACAGTTTTATTAAAGAGTGCATCTGGCGGTGCTTTTTCAGGAATTGTCGAAGCTTTTTGTGATGAAAATTACGTGATATTTGGTGTTCAATTTGATAAAGATTTTTATGCTTTACATAGCTATGTTGAAGACAAAAAAGAAATCGGAAAGTATAAAAAATCAAAATATTTGCAAAGTGACGTTAATAAAGCATATCAGGAAGTTGAAGAGTTTTTAAAGGATAATAAGAAAGTCCTCTTCTCGGGTACACCTTGTCAAGTTGCAGCATTGAGACTTTATCTGTCAAAAGATTACGATAATTTACTGTGTGTTGATTTGGTTTGTCGTGGAGTTCCTTCTTATAAAACGTTTAAGGATTATCTATTATATTTACAAAAAAAGCACAATGAACCTATTAAAGATTTCTCTTTTAGAGAAAAAATCTTTAAGAACCCTGGTTTTTGGAATTCAAGAAATATTTCATATAGAGTTAAAGATAAAACTATTATATTGGATAATATCGAAGATAAGTATTTAAAAGGTTTTCACAAATCGCTATTCTATAGACCATCTTGCTATGAATGCCAGTTTGCCAACGAAAAGAGAATCTCCGATATAACAATGGCAGACTTCTGGGGATGTTCGAAATATTTTCCAAATGACAATGTTCACAAAGGTGTCTCAGCATTATTGATTAACAGCAAAAAAGGACTGAATATTCTTGAACATTTGAACGAATATATGCAAATGGAGCAAACAAGCCCATTTGCTATTATCGATAATAATAGCCAATTAAGAAATCCTACCTATAAACATCCAAAATATGAGGCATTTTTCAGCTATATTGATAGAGGGTTGGCATTTGACAAAGCTGTGGATCGTTGTATACCAACTTTACCAATTTTTCTAAGAAAAGTTGTTAACAGGATTATACCTCTAAAGATAAAGCAAAACTTGTTGAAATTAAAAAAGGGATTTGATAAAAAATGAGTACATTTGATGAGTTTAAAGTAAAGTTTAAAATAGAAGAGTTTTTAATTTATGACACAGAATTTTGGATTTGGTCGTTGAGACCTCATCAAGCAACCTTGGGATCAAGTATTTTGAGCCTAAAACGGGAAGCAATTGAGTTTTCAAATCTTAACGAGGAAGAGTTTAAAGATCTTGGAAATATTATAAGAGTTATTGAGAGTACGTTGAAAGCGGCTTTTGGATACGACGTTATCAATCACTTAATGCTTATGATGTTCGATAGATATGTTCACTTTCACATAATACCCAGATACAAGAAAGCAAATGCTTTTAACAGCATTGAGTGGATAGATGTTTCTTGGCCAGGTATTCCGCCTTTAATAGGACAAGAGATTGACTCTGAAGAGGGTTTGTTTATAATAAAAGAAATTAAGAAAATGATGGCAGGTAAAGAGGTAAATAATGAAAAGGTATAAAATAGGATACACAACAGGTGTTTTTGATATGTTCCATATAGGACATTTGAATATAATACAGAAGGCAAAAGAATATTGTGACTTTTTAATTGTTGGAGTGAGTACTGATGAACTGGTTCAAAGTTACAAAAATAAAACACCAGTTATACCTTTTGAGGATCGAGCAAAGATTGTAGGTGCTCTTAAATATGTCGATAAGGTTGTGCCTCAACTAACAATGGACAAATTAGATGCATGGGAAAACTTGAAGTTTAATGCAATATTTCATGGCGATGACTGGAAAGGTTCTTCTATGTATAGCGATATAGAAACAAAATTTAAAGAGCTGGGGGTAGAGTTGGTTTATTTTCCCTATACTAAAGGTATTTCTTCTACCATGCTTAGAGACAAGCAATAAATAGTATTCTTAAACGAATATTAGGAAAGAAAAATCATGGAGGTATTATGTATGTAGCTGATAAAGTGCTGAGAGGTATTCAATTAACTCAAGTTGAAATTTTGCTTGAATTTGATCGAATTTGTAAAAAGCATAACCTTTCCTATGTATTATGGGCTGGCACAATGTTAGGTGCAGTTAGACATAAAGGTTTTATACCCTGGGATGATGACA
>JAKPKU010000084.1 GCA_029553545.1 Candidatus Cloacimonadota bacterium | reverse complement strand
TAGCCACCTGTTGTCAGTGTCCATGGTGATGCACTTTCATTTTGCCAATCATAATCTTGGAAATGTCCGTTTTCAAAATCTTCGTCAATATCATCGACATTTGCACCTGCGATTTGTACAGAGAAAGAAATGGAATCTCCTAAAGCACTACCAATATTGAAGATATTTATACCGCCCATCGAGCCATTAGACAAGAAAGGATGTGGGTTGGTTGCATCATTAATTTCTGTACGACCAGACTCGAGCGAAAAATATGCTGAGCTAATTGAGCCATCATATGTAGGGGTACCATTTGGGCGATAAACGTATAATTCATCAGGAGGACCACTTGCATTTCCTTGACCACTGTATAGATCGTTTACACGATAAACAAGTAAGCCAGAACCGTACAATTGGCTATCAAAGATACCCATATTGGTGTTTCTATATTCTAAGACAAAATACTCTGTGTCGCTATGAGGAGA
This sequence comes from Candidatus Cloacimonadota bacterium, assembly GCA_029553545.1. GTDB lineage: Bacteria > Cloacimonadota > Cloacimonadia > Cloacimonadales > WRIO01 > JAGOCT01. The sequence continues at coordinate 22,436 of JAKPKU010000084.1, read as the reverse complement.
ATTAATCCTATAGCAGTTATTTGTTGAAGATTTTACTGTTTTTAAGCTATAATTACCATCTTGAGAAATAAGTGGTATTTCAGATACCCAACTACTATAGCGATATTTCATGTATGATCCCATGTGTTGAGGTGGGTTATTATTACTTGCCATTAAGTCCCATGCGCCAATTGGTTCACCGTCATAATTATATCTGTACAAATCTGGGGCACCTAAAGAGTGGAACATTTCATGAGATAAAACGCTTGCTCCAGATGAGCCAAGAGAGTTTTCTAATTGAAAATTAAAGTCCCATACTCTTTTGCCGTTGATCATGGCAGTTTCTGTATATAATGACCACCTGTGAGGCCATAATAAATCTGCCCAAGCGCCAGAGCTCCCGCGAATAATAAAACAAACATTATCGACTAAACCATCATTATCACCGTCTAAGTTTAGTGAGGTTGGGACTGAGCTTGCGATTGCTTCGATAGCTCTTTTTAGCAGTTTATGTTCACGTGAAGTTCTTTCATTGTCACTTGAATAGCCATTAGTATTTGTTGTAGTATATGGCAAGAAGTATGATCTTGGATAGGTATCTTGATATGAGACAACGATATTATTATTGTCAGGTGCTGGATAGAAAGTTGAAATGACATCTAATTCATTATATGAAACCTCATTAAAATAATGACGCATAGAATTAGCTGTTTCGCCTAATTGATTAAATATTTGGTCATACATGCTTATATTTTGAGAAAACTCACTTTGGTCTGAAAAACGAATATACACAACCAAATTGTTGATTATGCCTTCATGTGGCGCTCTTGAGTTGAAACGCTCAGCTGTAACAAGAAACTTATCCCTCTTTTGTTTGTATTCCTCATTAGAAATATTTGCTTTGGGAGCAATACCTAAAGCTGCTGGATTTGTTTTATCAACTCTATAATCAGTGGCAATAAGTTTATCACCTTGATTAGTTGCCCAGACCCAGTCTCCAGTGTTTTGATTCTGGATAATTGTGTAGTCCGCACTATTATGTAGCCAATTGTGAAATTCATCACCCGTTGCTAAACATTTAATCTCTGTACCATCAGGTTGATACACAACCATAGGTTCATTTGTGAGCCATGCAGCAAATAATAACTGGCATAGCATCACGATCCCCATAAGTAAAATTAGTTTTCTTTTTATCATCTTCCCTCCATTTGATTAGTAAAATAGCATGCAAAAACAGTTCCAAATAGCAATTAACAACTAAAGTAGTTCTATGTACAGAGATAAATATGCTATATTAGTCTAATCTGCAAGAATTTGCGGCTGATATATTGAAGGTGAATAAGTAAAATATTTACTTTTAAAGTGAGGTTTTTGCAGAGATGTCTGGGTTTGTAGTTTTGTCAGTAGGTATTATGGTAAATACTCATATGGCATAGTAATATTCCAACTTTTTGAACCATGTATGTGTTAATTTTTGAGGATTTTGCTAATATATGTATTACAAACTTGACAAGTGGTTTATTATGAACCACCTTTATTCTCGTTATGTTCTGAATTGCTCAAGTTCAAAGTAAAATAGAAAGTAGTACCATCACTGTTGCTTTCATACCATATTTTGCCCTCGTGTATTTCAATGATTTTTTGGACAATCGACAAGCCTATTCCTGAACCAGTTGAGAGATTAGAGATTTTTGTAAAAACATCAAATACCTTTTCAGAGTAATCAAGAGAAATCCCTATGCCCTTATCTCTGACATAGAAGGCTTTCTCTTTGTCATTATAGCCCAAAAAGATACTTGGTATTGTGTTTGGCTTTGCATACTTGATTGCATTTTCCACTAAATTTTGGTAAACTTGCCTTATTTTTTTCTCATCGCCATAAACTTCTGGCATCTTTGTTTCGATTGTAATATCCACATTCTGTTGGGTAATAGTAATTTGCATTATTCTTATTAGGTCTTGAATAATACTCTCGATATTCACAGTTGTCAATTCTGATATCATTCGTCCAGCCCGTGAAACTTCTAATAAGTCATCTATCAATGATGACATTTTCTCAGCTGAAAAAAGTACTTTTTCCAAATCTTCAAGAGCCTTTTTGTAATCTTGACTCATTATCCCCTGTTTGACAAAATTTGAAAAACCTTTAACAGTCACTAATGGGCTTCGTAAATCGTGAGAAACTGTGTAAACAAACCGTTCAAGCTCTTCATTTTTGCTCTTGAGCTTATTTATCATCTTAATTCTTTCATTTGCAAGAATTTTACGCTCAGTCACTTCTTTCGCTAAATCTTGATTTATCATCTCAATCTTATGGGTGTGTTCTCTATCCTTTTCACTCCATTCTTTTTGTTCAGTAATATCAGCAAAACAGATCTGTATTGCAGGCATACCTTGCCACTGCACGTTTGAGGTGTCTACTCGCACCCATATTGTCTTGCCGTCAAATCGTTCGATATGAAACTCTTTTTCAATTACTTCATTAAACCCTGAAATAAACAAATCGTATTTATCTTTTAAGGAATTCCCTTTATCGTTGGTGACAAACTCTTCAAAATTCATTTTATTTAACTGAGTTTCATCTACATTCAATATTTGCAAAGCTGCAGGGTTAAAATATTTGATTTGATAGTCTTGGAGTACGACGACTCCCTCGCTCATAGTATTTAGAATTAGGCTAAGTTTTATCTCACTTTCTTTTAATAGTTCCGCTGCAATATGTTCTTTTCTAATTATTATGAATAGCCATGTTGAAAATAAGAATACAATGATAATCAGGAAAATGCTATAGGTATTATACGCTTTTAAGTACAGATTTACCCCTTCATAAGCGCTTTCTTGAGAGTCAGTCACCACAATAGTAATATTTTGATCGCTTATTTTTTTAAAAGCCCTAATTCTTATTACCTTGTCAAAAATACTTGGTGAAACACTAATACCTTGCGATGAAACTTTGCTCATTGGATACACTTCACAAGAGCTATAATCTTTTCCTATTTCGTTTGCATTATCATCAGACCAATGGGCAATAATAATGCCATTTTCATTATACAAGAAGACTCTCCCTTTGTTAATAAGTTTAAAAATTCTTATAAAATAATCAGTTTTAAAAGACATTAAAGCTACACCAGCAAATGAACCGTCAGGCTTTTCAAGTCTCAATGACATGGGTATAAACCACTTGCCTGTTGATCTACCGAGAGATGGGTATCCTATAAAAACTTTGTCCTTCTTATTCATCTTATGGTATTGGAAATATTGCCTATCTATAACGTTGATCGATATAGCCGATGGATCGCTGAAAGAAATTGTATTGCCTTTCTCATCGATAATAGTCAAAAGAGTATACATATCTTTAAACATGAGCAATTCTTTTTCTTGATAATCTGCGAGACTGATATTACCCGCTTCATAATAATTTTTTATATCGAAAAGTATTTGATTAACGGTATTAATCGTTTGCGAGACATTTTCCTCAAGGATCCTGGCTAATACAGTGTTTTTGGATTTCATTGATTCAATGGCGGTTCTTTTAACTTGTTTATTGTATTCAATTGTCTGAAATAAGAGAATAAAACAGATTAGATAACTGAATATGAGCGTCAAGTAGTGAAACTTAAATATGCTTGCTTTCTTTATTTTTTCTTTCATAAGTATACCTATTTCCTAATATTTTAAAATAATATAACACAAATAATTTGTACTGTCAATAAATTTATTGACAATTTTAATAGTTTTTCTAATATATCACTAAATATAAAGGCGGTTTTATGTCATTTGAAGAGTATATAAAAGAAGTCAAAGCAAAGCTTTTTAATAATTCTTTTGAGATTTGCGAAGAGAAAAGTATCAATTACGGGTATCAGATGAAAGTTATTAGTGTTGGTAATTCTCTCAAAAACAGTTCATCTATCAATCTGTATTATTCAACTAAAAAGCAAAATGTTTTCAGCCTGATAATTAATTCTAAGCACGATAATCCTGACAAAGTAGTGCTCGATCAATTATTCAATAAGACAAATGTGCCCCTTGAGCCACATAATACAAAATATGAGACTGATAATTCGCCTATATCTCTTTTCAACTCAATGAAAATCGTAGCGGGCAGTGATGAATCAGGTAAAGGTGATTATTTTGGACCTTTAGTCGTCTGTACATTTGCAATTCACACTTTTCAATCAAGAGAGATCTCTGATCTTGGTGTTAAGGATAGCAAGTTGCTACAGTCTGCCTCAATCAAAAGAATTGCCCAACAGCTATTTGAGAAATATCCTGAGCAAATAGCTCTGAAAGTTATCAATCCAAAAGAGTATAATGAGCAGTATGCAAGGGTGGGAAATCTCAATTTATTGCTTGCTAATACTCATTTCGAGAATATTTCTGATCTGACAAAGAAGATAGCCATAGAAGGTGCAATAATAGATCAGTTTGCTCCGATTAGTTCGATTAGCAAAGTAAAAAAAGACGGACTGAACATTCCATTACACTATACAACTAATGCAGAGAGGTATAAATGCGTAGCTGCTGCCTCAATAATTGCAAGATTTGCCTTTGAAAACTCTATTGACGATATGTCTAAGAGTTATAACTTTATATTCCCAAAAGGTGGCGGTAATAATGCCAAAATGGCTGTAAAGAGCTTTAGGAGGCAGTTTGGAGAAGAAGAGTTAGCCAAAGTAACAAAGCTTCATTTTAAGATTTGAGTTTGTTATTCGCCCCCTCATAAGAAATATCTTTTTAGAATAAATAAAGTGTTTATTTATTGAGTGAATTGTAGTATAGAGATGTTGCAACTACCTTTAAAAAAAACCTTTCACGAATGTGAAAGCTCCTAACCCGCAGCGAAGCGAGGACCCTAACCTTCGACGAAGTCGAAGTACCTAACCTTTTCGGAGAAAAGTACCTAACCCGCAACGAAGTGAGGACCAAAAAGGTGTGTTGTTAGAAAAAAAAATCACCTCTAAACCTGCTCGTAGTAGGCATCTGCTGGTTTAGGTGAAAATAGTTTTCAAAAAACACCATTTTGTCCTGCCAATATATATAGAGGGTGTTGTTTTATTTATGATCCAGCTTGATTCTTTTATACGTCATTTTGGATTACAATGCAACAACTTCTCCGGTATTTATGACAGTGCTATATTTAGTAATTCGTTTTGATAAATGATAAACTTTAGTACTGTAATGATCTCTTTACAGACGCATAGTGTGGGAAAAAAGTTAGGTAGCTCTTGATTTGCTTTTGCCAGATAAAAGTGAGCACAAAAAAAGAGCGGGTATTTACCCGCTCTTATCATATGAGTTTAAATTATTTCATTAAAACCATTTTTTTGATTTCACTTGATGAAGATGTGCTTAATTTGTAGAAATAAACACCGCTACCAACGTGTGAATTATTGTTATCTAAACCATTCCAAACAACTTCGTGTGAACCAGCATTTGCATAGCCATCAACTAAAGTTTTAACTAATTGTCCTTTTACGTTGTAGATAGACAAATTAGCTTTTTCGCCTTTGTTAAGTGTGAAGCTGATTTTTGTAGTTGGGTTAAATGGGTTAGGATAGTTTTGCTTTAACATTGATGGTTTGCTTACAACAACGTTTTCGTTTGTTCCGACAGTAATGTCTGAGAACTTAACTTTCATTGCAGCATACATAATATTACCACCGGTATTAGCACCATGAGATTGAACAGATGAACCAAAAGAGTTATCGTTCATAAACATTAAGCTAATTTCACCCCAGTCATTGTCTAATTCTGTGATTACAGGATCAACATAGAACCATGTAGGGATCATGCCATTAAATGCAGGCTCATAGTGTTCGTCACCAGGAACAGCGTTCATAATAATTGGTTCGCTCCAGTTTACACCATTATCCTTTGATAAAGACATAAATACTTCTGGTGCATTTGCAAATGCTGCATAATCTTGATCATCATTTTTGTGATATCTGTATGCATTGTATGAGTCGTTCCAGATTAAAGCCATCCAGCCACTTGGAGAAGCGTGTGTGCTACGATAGTAATTGTAGTGGAATTGTTCTTCTGTTTCATAATATGTAACAGGGAATTGAACGTGTTGATAATCCCAATATCCAACACCACTTTGTACAGTGTAGCTATCAGGAGTGCCATCTTCATTAAAATCCCAAGGAATAGTCAAGAGACCGTCATTAGGGAATTCACCTTTTGGTTGAACGTCAGTAATAACAAGTTCACCAGTATTGTGATCAAAACGAAGGTCTTTTGTGTACATGGTAACAGGCCAGTAATATCTACTATCGTCGTCACCTGAGTCATCATTAAATGTTGCACTATAGTTTCCACCAAAGTGAATACGACCATAGTTATCTAATGCTAAGTTTTTGTGGTTTGAGCTTGAGTTAGAAATTTTAAAGTTATGATATCCTGCAGGATAAACTTGACCATCTTGGTTTGTTGGAGATGGGATGTCTCTGTCAGTAAGGAAAGTATATAATTCAAAGTCCCCTTCACCATAATTATCATTAACTAAGAAGAATACATCATGTGGTGGGTATGGATTATTTGGATCTAAGTTATTATCAATACCATCATCAGCTGATACAAAGCTACCAAGAACAACCATATTATTGTTTACTGAATAGCTACCGAATGAACGAGCCCATGTTTCACTTGTATGAATTGCTTCAAAATAAGGGAATTTAGCATAATGCCATTCCATTGATTCTAAGTCACCTTCATCAAAAGTGTCGCTTGTAAAGTCTGCATAAGCATACAATACATTTGAAGATGGGTTAGCGTCAGAAGTTGGACGTGTACCTGAGTTTGATGAGAAGACGTGTAAACGACGTTGTCCTGCATTTGGAGAAGGTCCAATATAAACTACGGGCCAAATAAAGCATTCGTGTTCTGCATTACCAGCATTATTATCGATAATTTTTTTTGCAGGTAATAAAGTATTTGGAATACTCATTAATGAATAGTTATCTGCTGCGACATGAACGTCTGGATCAGCTGCTCCTGCTGGAACAGTGTGCCATGCGAAGAATGGGTTATTAGTAACTGGATCAATTCCTAATGTACCAAATCCTTCTGATACTGTTTCTGAAGTTATTCCACCTTCGTGTACAACTTCACCATTTGCTGTAAGATATGCGAAGTTCTGTGCTCTACGACCATTAGGGCTTACTTTGTGCATGTATGTAAAATAGATGCCGTCGCCATTTGGTTGTGCTTGGATTGGAATACCATCGTAGCTACCAAATTGATAGTCATAAAAGTCATTAGCCTTAACAACAACAGGATTAACTACAAATTCATAAGCTGGAGCTGGAGATATTTCTGTTCTTGCATTTTTTTGAGCAACTGGATTTTGCTCGGTAACTGGTTTTGGACCATTATTGTCTTTAATCTGTAAATCTGCGAATAAGCAGATTGTCAAAGCCATCATAAGTCCTATTACAAGTATTTTTTTCATCACTTGCCTCCCTTTCTTAATAACATTTTTCTTATTTACCATGTTTTAATTAAATCAATGTATAGTTTATTGTCAATAATTATTTTACATAATTTGAATTATCTCTGTTATGTTATTGAATTTAAATGTTTTAATGCCATGTTCATGTAGCTACTCTTAAAAGCAAATTATTAAAATATATTATTAATAGCTACTTTATATGAAACAAAAGCAAAAAAATGTTACATTATTTGTTCGTTTTTTTATTCAATCTCATATACATTGCTTTCTTTTTATGATTATTTCTTGTAATTAGCGGGGTTTGGTGTCTTGACAATGAAAAATTCTAAAGTTTCTTCACCTTCATTGATTATATTCATTTTCGTATTAAAAGGAACATTTAGAAAACTATGGTGATTGTATTTTTTTGCTTCTTGGTCATTAAATTGTGCAGTCATTTCACCTCTAATAATTATCAGATATACATTTGAGTTTGAGTAATGCTCTGGCAATCTATCACCTTTTGGCAATATTGCATGGTTGAGATGCAAGTTCTCATCATCAATTATTTTCTCAATTACCTTTTCTTGGCTGTCAGTATAGTTATAATGTTTTTCGATCATCACAATCTCCTTTATAAGTTATTATCTTAATAATATACTAATTTCTTTTACAAAAAGCAAAAAATAATTGCTCTATTGATCAAAAATTAGTTCTATCAATAAAATGGAAGTCTTTGATTAACATTGTAGGTACAACACTGGAATTAAATACGATTGTTGATTCACCCAATGCCATAATTCTCCTTGTGATCTCGTGTAATTTTTCATTAAAACGGAAATTATTAACAGAATGCTTTACTTTACCATTTTCAAAATATAGCACACCATCGCGAGTCATACCTGTAAGATCAAAAGTACGCATATCATTCGTTCTTATGTACCAGAAATTATTGATAATTAAGCCTCTTCCAGCCATCTTCATCATATCTTCTTCGCTTGTTGTATCTCCCTGGATAAACACATTAAACATTGAACTTGGCTTTTCATCAATCATATTAGCATAAGTCCCACTTATTGGTTGTGCCATTAAGACGCCGTCTTTAATCCAATCAATTTGCTTTAAAACAGAGTCATTGAAAAATGGGATAATTGTCATATTGTCATCGTTCTCGACAGTTGACATATTAAACTTCTCTCCAAAAAACTGTTTACCAATTTGCCCTTTTAGCGGTGTTATTCCATCATCAGCCATTCTCCTATCCAAAAGCCAACGTAAATACATCATAATATTTGCTACAGCCTGAGGTCTGAGTATAACGCTGATTGTTTCTGGTTCCATTGCATTTGGCTTATCTAAAGATGAAAACTGTGAGTATAGCTGATCAAGCTGATTCTGTAAACTAAACTTCGAGAAGTCTTTGCCAGCTGTAGATACTTTAGTTTCACGCTCTCCTTCTTTCATGGTCATTGAAAACTCATATGAGCACGTATCATAGCTACCTTCGAAACCTTTTTTGGTATAAAAATAAAAGCTTGTTTTATTTAAAGAAAAAATACCAGAAAGTTTTGTGCCTTTTGATTTGGCAAAATCAACTGCATCTTTTATGATATTTACTATCGTTTCAGGGGTTAGATTCGTGGTAGCAGGCTTGATATTATCAGTTTTTGGAAAGTCTTGTTTGCCCATGCTATCTATATATTCTGGATCTTCTTGGCTAATTCTCGCAAGATCTTCTGTTGTTTTAACAAGCTGTCTGATAGTGTCTTCGTCATATTGATTAACGCTCGATGAAGCAGTTTTTCGATCAATAGATGCTTCGTACACAACTTTTACTATCTGACCTGTCATATGTTGCGACATTGCATTTTGAGCAAAACGCGCTTCATGATCATCTGAGAAGCTAATATAAACCTCATAATCATCTGCTTTGTGCTCTTTTTTAATTATCTCATATATGCTTGAAACTAATTCTTTCATTTTGAACCTCCAACACGAATGTTTCTGAACCTTGCAGGTGAAGCACCATGTGTCATACGAGCAGTTTGATTTGGTTGTCCTTTACCGCAATTAATAACTCCAAATGGTTTCCAAAACCTTTTATCGCATATTGCATCACAACTATTCCAAAATTCTGGATTATTTGAGCGATAGAGTACTTTTTTCAACGGTCTTATTAGTTTTCCGTCTTTAATTTCCCAGAAAAAGTCACCACCGAATTGGAAGTTTACACGATGTTGATCAATAGAAAAAGAGCCTCTGCCTTGAATGTAAACGCCCTCTTCTGTATCACTTATTAACTGAGCAGGGGTAAGTTCTTTTTTACCCGGTAAGAGATATAGATTTGGTATTCTATTAATTGGTTGATCGTAGTAATGGGTCGCACGATTACAGCCACGCGAATAATCAACTCCAATAAATGGTGCTGTCTCACGTGTTGTGCCATATTCTTGTAAAACGCCATCTTTAATAATATGCCATTTTTGACCAGGTACGCCATCATCATCAAAGCCAGCTGTTGCAAGTCCACCTTCGAGGGTATTATCTCCGACAAAGTTTACGATTTTTGAACCGTATTGGTAGTTACCAAGCTTTTCAGGTGTAGCAAATGAGATGCCAGCGTAATCAGCTTCCCAGCCCAATACGCGATCAAGCTCTGTTGGGTGTCCGACAGACTCGTGCATTGTTAAGCCAAGATGATTTGGATCGAGTACGAGTGTTCTTCTTTTTTCTTCTTTTAATTCATCTGAGTTTAATTTCATGACTGCTTCTTCAGCAACATATCGAGATTTTTCGAGTAAATCTAATTGCTCTATCCATTCCCAGCCCACACCTCTTCCACCTTCATCAAATGTACGGCTTTGACTATCGTAGTCAGAAATAGCAATAGCAGTAATTTGAGGGTTGATATAAAGGGTATTTATATCCAGACGAGTTCCTATTGTTGAAGCAAATAGTTTTTCATCTTTTTGAGCTCTAAAAAAACTATTTGCTTTTTTAATCTCTTTCAAATTCATCATTCTTTGATTTATTTCCAAAAAAAGTTCAGCTTTTTCTTTTAATGGTATACCAAAAGGGTCAACTTTATATGGTGTCTTGTAGCTTGCAATATAGCTTCTTTCATTTGCTAAGCGTATTCCATCTCCATTTTTAACTATTGCAGATAGCTTTGCAGTATCATATGCTTTTTGTACTGTTTTCAAAAGTGCATCTTCTGTAAAAACACTGCTATGTGCAAAGCCCCAAGTACCGTCTTTTAAAACTCTAATACCATATCCATATAGAACATCATTGTTTGCATTTTTAATACTTTTGTTTTGTAAATAAAGCACCTCGGTTGTTGTCTTATGGATACGAATATCGGCGTATTCAGCACCAAGCTGTACCGCTCTATCAATTGCCAAATCAAGATATTTCATTCTTACCTCACTTAAAATATTTAATTACTCAATTTCATTATCAACGATAATTAAACCATTTTCGATTCTAAACACACGCCAAGTATTACCCTTTTTATTTGTTGGCACATTTATTACTTTTAATAATTGCCTATTTCCATATACTTTTACTATTGCTTTTGATTTACTTAAACCATTCGAATTTTTATTATTACGATTAGTGTAGTCATGTACATAAAACTCATAATTAGCGTTTTGTTCAATGCTTGTAACTGTAATTGTTTCAGGACCATAACCATCCATATCATCTCTGTCCAATTGACCACGTCCATCAGATAAAACACGAGTATTGTGGTAGGAGATATGATATTGTCCTTTTTTTACAAAATGAGCATCTAAATCATGTGGGCTTTTATCCCAATCAACAACTACCCTAAAGTATTCAATATTCATTACAGGGGATATTGAGTAGCGATTAAAGAAAATCGTACCAGCTCTAACCTCAACATCGAAAATTGTTTTTATAAATTTATTAGCCATAAATGACACTTCTTGAGAATAGTTATCTTCTTGCGGTTGAAAAGCTATTTTACCCATTCTATCGGTTCTAAATTCTCCTATACCTTTTAAATCCACATATGCATTTTCTATGGGCTCGCCATTTAGTGCATTAAAAAAATATAAGTGAAGTTCTTCTGTTTCCATTTCATCAAAGGCATCTCTAATGCTTTCATTTGCTGCCAGTAAACTACAAAACAAAGACAATAAAAGCATGAATAAAAGTAATCTTTTCATAATCCTACACTCCTTAATTACTATTCTTTCTCCAAAATCCACTCATTAATCTTATTTTTTAGATCATCACTCTGTGTTTTATTTGAAATAAGTTGGGCTTGTTCAATGAATAATTGTTTGTTTTCATGCATATGCTTATTTTTTATAGAATAAAACCTTGCATATTCAGAGTTTTCATGCTCTAATAGTTGTTCGTAAATATTCGCAGCTCTTTCAAAGTACCAACTTGCATTTTGATAATCATTTAACTTTTGGTAAGCAGAGGCAATATAATACAAATCAGTTGCAATATTAATAAAGTTTTGATCTATTAAATCTGCCTCGTATGCTTGTTTAAACAAAGATATTGCATGTTTAAAGTCAGCATTCTTTGCATCAGTATTATGGTATGAAACATAGCCCAATGTGTAAAAGGCAAAGCTGATAGCAGAGACACTGTCAAATTTCTTTTTCATATAATAATTCATAGCCTTTTTGGCGTTTTCTTCCAGCTCCTTTTTTTGTTCCTTATACTTTGCATTTGTCTCAAATAATCCAAGCAATTGCCAAGTTTGTTTTCTCAAAATGATCTCTTCATTTTTACTCTTAATGCTTGTGATAACGTTCATTAAAGAATCGTATTGAGAGGTATGATACAGGTTTTCAATTTTTAAGAGAGCAAGATTATTCTTCAAATCGTCAGTATCTTTTTGATAAAACAAATTGCTCTCAATTTCATCAACAATACTTAAATACTCTTGCTTTTGATTCAGTTTATTGAATTGTCTTGCAATGGATATTTGCGTTCTTAGAGCTTCTTTAACATCATCAGTAAGCTGGTATTTCTCTAAAGCAATTTGATAATACTCAAGTGCGCTACTATATGCTTGTAGCTTTTCAAGCTGAGCAGCTTTTTTAACGATATTATCAGCCTGAAACACAGTAGGATTTCTTGTATCTCTGTTTTTAGGCAAGCTTGAGCATGATACTAAAACCATAGCTACACAAATTATCAATATAAAAGTTCTCATCTTCTCACTCTTTTGGTATTTCATTAGGTCTTTCATTACCGCTTGTGCTTGCATTTGATCTTCCCTTTTCTATTCCACCTCTAAGTAGTGGATTATTGTTCAGCCCCTCTATTGTCTTTTGAGCTGAACTAAGTGTTGATTGGGTTTCAACAATCACAGAGCTAATTTCTGGGCTTTGCGATTCAAAATATTTCAGCAGTTTATTGATTTCAATCATATTTTGATTAAGATTGCTTAGGATTTGATTAATAGGTTTAATGATTTTCTCATTGTCTGGATCAATTAATCTTACCACTAAGCCGTCTGTATCAGTATACTCTTTTACCAGAAGGTTAGTCGAATTAACTGTCTCATTAATCAAATCGGCTGTGACTTCAACTTTTTTTGCAATTTCAGCAACTTGATTTAAGAACCTAAACAATTCTCCATCATTCTCAGTATAATCTCTATTAAGCTTTGCCACTGTTTCATTAGTTTTAATTAGAAGCTGTTCAAGGCTTTCCGAAGTATTTGCGACATGATACAATATTCTAAAAACGGAGCCTTGATCTTGATTATTGTCTTCATTCAAATTGGCTATAAATTGGTTAATATTACTAATAATTGACGAGACCATATCAGCAGACACAGTAATATTGCTTTTTGTCAGATACTCTTTACCCTTATATGTGCTAATTTCTGGAACAAGTGCATATTCCTCATTTACAATTGTTTGCTCAGAACCCTGAATAAGCTCGATTGAACTCTTATTAGTAATTGGGTTAATTGTCTTTCTTAAAACAGAGTTTTGCACTATTTTTTTCCGATATGCTTCAAAAATAATGAACTCAGCGTCTATTAAGTTATCATCATTTAAATTAAAAGACTTTATTTCTCCAATTTCAAACCCTTTAAATATTATAGGGGTTTTTACAGATAAACCCACAGCGTCATTAAACAGAGTTTTAAATGTAAACTTTTTGACAAAGATTTTACGATTTACAGCAATTAAAGCAATTGACACTATGAGAACAAGAAATGCTACAAAAACAAAAAAACTAACAATGCGACCAGTATATTTAAACTTATAATTCATATATCAACCTCTTAAATTAAACATAATATAGTCAACATATTTGTCAAGTATATTTAACACTTTTTATGATTTATTGTTGTCTCTGTTTTTTTGTTAGCAATAATGGATTAATTCTAATGTTACAACACGCCTTTTTGGTTTTCAATTGCAATACTGTTCCATGATACATTCTATCAACTGGTGCATTTCTTTTTTTTACAACACACTATTTTTTGAAAGCTGAGTTGACGGGTAATTTCACTGAGTAAGATTATTAGAGTATTTGCACTACCAGCTAACAAATTTCCATCGATGTTATACAACTAAGTTGTTTTGGGCTTATGAGGCTATTTATTGTGTTTTTGCCTTTTTTATAATGATAGTTATGTGTTTCTATTAAAATATTTGTACAAAAAAAAAGATGTATAAGTTGATCTTATACATCTTTTAGAGTAATAAGGTAGATAAAGAAGTGGGGTGGCTGATGGGATTCGAACCCACAACACCCGGAACCACAATCCGGTGCTCTGCCATTGAACTACAACCACCATATATGGCACGCCAGAAGGGATTCGAACCCCTGACCCACAGCTTAGAAGGCTGTTGCTCTATCCTGCTGAGCTACTGGCGCATCATACCAATAATTGCATGAGATTACTCAAAATTTATGGTAGCGGCGCAGGGACTTGAACCCCGGACCTGCGGATTATGATTCCGACGCTCTAACCGACTGAGCTACGCCGCCGACACTCTATGGTAGCGAGAGGAGGATTTGAACCTCCGACCTTCGGGTTATGAGCCCGACGAGCTACCAGCTGCTCCATCTCGCGATATGTATTGTCAATTTAGAATATATAGTAAAGATGTCAAGAGAAAAGTGAAAATAGTTAAATTTATTTTTATTGTATTGTTTAAACCTCTAATTGATAGCTACTTAAAAAAAGCATGTTTTTTTATTTAAAACCACTATTCAAAATAATAAATTGCTTGTATTGGGTCAATGGATGATGCCTTATATGCAGGGAAAATACCAGAAAATAAACCTATACCAAAAGCAAATGCCAAGCCTATGATAATGCTCCAAAAAGAAATAATCATCTCAGCACCCATTGCAGCACCCATTACTTTTACTAATACAACGCCAAGCACTATGCCTATTACTGCTGCAATAAAAGACAAGACTAAGGCTTCCATAATAAAATAAAAGAAGATGTCTTTATTGGTTGCACCTAACGATTTGCGGATACCTATTTCCATCATTCGCTCATTAATAGATATTAAAAGAGTACTAAATAAGCCGATGCCCCCAACGATTAATGAAACTGATGCGATCGCCATCAATGTTAAGTTCCACTTTTTTATTATTTCATCTATTTCTTTATTTATTGTTAAAAACATAGAGCCGATATCTTCAAAATCAAAATCATGCATCATATTTCTACGAGAAAGCAAGAGCTGCGTTATATCAGTTTTCATGCTTGAAAACTTCTCTTCACTCTCAGCTTGAAAATAGATAAAGTCTATCACATTATCATTTCTGAAATATGTTGCTCCAAGACTCAATGGCACATAGACGCCTCTTAGCTCCATTCGCCTTTCCCAAGGATTAAAACTAAAACCAGTTGCATTATTCAGTTCATCTTTTGCAAGAACTCCAATTACATTATACTGCTTTTTGCCAACTGATATGAGCTTACCAATGGGGTTTGGATCTTGCAAAACTTCTTCTGCAAAAAAAGGTCCAACAATACAAACATTTTCTGTATTCTTTTCATCAAAATCATAAAAAAACCTACCTTTACTTAGTTCATACGACTTTGATTTGAAAAAATCATTATTGGTAGCTTTTAAAAGCACCCATTCATCAGTTGAAGTCTTTTGCCAATTCTCAATCATGCCATAAATATATTTATATTCTGCATTTGATTTTAAGTATTCGTAATCACGGTAGTTAATAGGTTTGCTTTTACGGCTTGCCTGTTGATAGCGTGCCATTCCGCCAAAGTGTCTACCACGCCCGCCGCTTTCTTCTCTTTTTTGAATAACGTACAAAGAGTTATTAAAGCCCATTCCTTCCAAATTTTTCTTCACAATAGCCTTTATCCCATAGACAGAAGAAAACATTGCTACCACGGCAGTAATGCCAATTATTATACCTAAAAGAGTTAGAAAAGAGCGTGTTTTATGGCTGATAATGGTCTGTATACTACTGATGATACTATCGACAAAATGCATGATTAATAGTACTCTTTTCCGCAATTTGGACATTTTTTAAACTTTATTTTTGTTTCTTTATTTGTATGTTCTTCGAGATATGGATTGTTACATTCGACGCAGCTAATTGCCAAAGGCTTATTAGGAGCGATATAATCACAGTCTGGGTATTTTGAGCAAGCATAAAATGTTCTGTTTTTAACTCCTTTTTTGGCTACCAGTTCACCTTCATGACACTTTGGGCATTTAACCCCAGCGGACATAGAACGGATAAACTTACATTTTGGATATGCTGAGCAAGAGTAAAACTCACCATATCTACCCTTTCTAATTACCAGAGGCTTGCCGCATGTAGGGCACAGCTCTCCTGTCTCTTTGGGCTTTTCTACGATTATTTCACCATCTTTTCCTCTTGAGAAGTTAATGATATTCTTGCATTTTGGATAGTTTGAACACCCAAGAAACTCACCATTTTTACTATGTTTTATTGCCATAGGAGAACCACATTTTTCACATTTGATATCAGTTTCAGTGTTTTGTTTTTCTATAATTTCGATTTTGTTGTTATTATCTTTTCTAAAACTCTTAATATTCTGACATGCTGGGTAATTTGAGCAGGCAAGATATTGTCCATTTCTACCATTTTTAATAATCATTGGGTGATTGCATTTTTCGCATTTAATGTCTGTCTCTTCAACCATTAAGGTACGAGCTTCTTTTAAATCTACTTTTTCAATCAAATGCGAAATAGAGCTATAGTATTCTTTGAGCAAGTCAACCCATGCTTGTTTACCATATTCTACTTGATCGAGCTTATCCTCCATTTCTGCAGTAAACTTTACATTAAAAATGGAATCGAAATAGTGGACAAGAAAACGGTTTACAAGTATTCCTAAATCAGTTGGATAGAAACGTTTTTCAATGAACTTTACATATTCTCTGACTAAAATTGTATTAGTAATTGAAGCGTAAGTAGAAGGTCTGCCAATTCCCAAAGACTCTAATTCTTTGATTAGTTGAGCTTCTGTATATGCGGAAGGCGCTTTTGTAAAACGCTGTTTGCCATTTGGCTTTTTCATTTCAAGTTTATCTTGCTCACTATAATCTGGATGTATATTTTCGCCCAATGCAATATTCACGTGTGGGTATACTTTGTAAAAACCTTCATCAACTATTACAGAACCAGATGCTGTAAAAATTGCTTTACCACATGAGATATCTATTTTTGCTGAGTTTAACTTAACGGGCAGCATTTGAGTACTAATAAATCTCTGCCAAATTAATTGATAAAGTTTAAACTGATCATTATTAAGATATTTTTGTAATGATTCTGGAGTACGCCATGGGTACGTAGGTCTGATAGCCTCGTGTGCATCTTGTGCTTCATTTTTATTTTTGAAAGTACGCACTCCCTTATAAAGAGACTTTTCGCCAAATTCATTCTTAATTAGCTCTCGTGCTTGTTGTACAGCTTCATTTGCAATACGAACTGAGTCTGTACGCATATAAGTAATTAAGCCTACAGTTTCACCGCCGATATCCATACCTTCATATAAATTTTGAGCTAACATCATTGTTTTTTTACCAGAAAAGTTGAGAATCCTTGCTGCATCTTGCTGCAATGTAGAAGTGATATATGGTGCTTGGGGCTGTATTAAGCGCTCAGTTTTTTGTAAAGAGCTCAATATTGCTTGGTTATTAATTATCTCATTTATAATTTTAGTACTTTGTTCTTCATTTTCTAATTTTACTTTTTCACCATCAAATTTATGTAATATTGCCTTAAAAGGAGGTAAATCTCCTTTCCAAAACTCTGACTCAATTGTCCAATACTCTTCTGGAACAAACTTTTTAATCTCTTCATCACGTTCGCAAATAAGCCTTAAAGCTACTGATTGAACTCTACCAGCGCTTAGGCTTGTTGAGCTAATTGTTTTCCATAATAGAGGGCTAATTTTGTAGCCAACAATTCTGTCCAGTATGCGTCTTGTTTGCTGAGCATCGACTTTATCCTCATCGATTTTGCCAGGATTTTCAACAGCGGCTTTGATGGCATTCTGTGTAATCTCATTAAAAACTATTCTATAAACAGGTTTATTTTTGCTTTCTTTGCTCAAAACACTTGATAAATGCCAGGCAATTGCTTCACCTTCGCGGTCATAGTCTGAAGCAAGATATATTGATGGTGCGTCTTTTGCGTGCTTTTTAAGATCATCTATTATTTGCTTTTTTGTAGAGTCGTTGATATATTTTGGTTTAAAATTATTCTCAACATCTACTCCTAATTCTTTTTTGGGCAAATCACGTATATGCCCCATTGATGCTTTTACTGAAAATTTATTATTTAGAAATTTTCCAATTGTTTTTGCTTTTGCTGGTGACTCCACGATAATCAATGGTTTTGACATGGCTATCCTTTCTTTTATGCAAAGTACAAAAGTGCTGTTTTAATGTGTTGTATACTTAATTTTATTTAGCAATTCTGGTGTATTAATATACATTTGTATTATTTTATCCATAACTGTTTCATCATACCCTGCCAAACTAATCATCTCTAATAGTAAAATAATACTAATCTCGTCAATAGGCTCAACAATCTCATAACTATATTGAGTAAAGGAATTCACTACCATCTCAAACTCATTATAATTCAATGATTTATTATCAACCATACTTAAAAGAAATGAGAAAGCTGCAGGGGTTAATACCATCTTTTCCTCTTCACTCATAATTCTATTGTTTAGGTTTTTAACTGTCTTGGAAAGATGCTTATTGATCAATCTTTCTACAGCTTTATTACCTTTGAGCAGTTTATCTCCTGATAACTCTTCAATCTTTTTAATTTTATCTATTAATGCTTTTAACGATTCTTCTTTTTTCATCACAATCTCCTTTTATCAATTATAATAAAAACTATGTCACTAATAATATAATCGATTTATTATTCATTGTCATTAAAAGATTCCATTTTACCACAACATTTTTTATATTTTAACCCACTTCCGCATGGACATGGATCATTCCTACCAACTTTTTCAGCATTCTTTACTGGTTGAATCTTTGCAGGCTCTGGTTTATTATCACCAGTTGGAGAGACTGATCTTTGGTATGCAGAAATATCTTCATGGGTTAAAATTGCTTTATCGAGTAAGTTTTTAATATTTTCTTGAGTAACAATATACGAATTATAAACACGTCTTACTGTTTGATCATGAATCCGAGATATTAATTCTTCAAATAAGCTATAGCTCTCTGTTTTGTATTCAACAAGAGGATCTTTATTGGCATAAGCCCTAAAAGAAATGCCTTCTCGAAGAATATCCATTTCATGCAAATGATCGCGCCATTCATTGTCAACAACTTCCAAAAGACTACGTCTTTCTATCTCTCTCATTGTCTCAATTCCAATCATATTTTCTCTATCTTCATACTCCTTTAGAGCGTACTCACAAATAATATCGTATAGAATATTCTGATTGAGCCTTGGTGGATTTAATTCTTCAAGGGGAATATTGATATTCAATTGTGTTAATAGCCAATTTCGAATCCTATCGAGAGGCCAGTCTTCAGGATATTGTATACCCTCTGTGTTTTTCAGCACAAGGTTCTCCATAGAATTACGTATCATATCTTCAATATCAATTTTTATATCATAGCCTTTTAACACATTGCGGCGATATTTATAAATAACTTCTCTTTGTTGATTCATTACTTCGTCATATTTAATAAGCTGCTTTCGAATCTCAAAGTTTTGTTCCTCAACACGTTTCTGCGCCTTTTCAACGGCATTTGTCATCCATGGATGGGTGATTGCCTCTCCACCTTTTAATCCAGCCCTTTGTAATAAGCCTGTGATTCTCTCAGAGCCAAACAGACGCATTAAATCGTCTTCTAATGATAGATAAAAGCGAGAGCTACCAGGATCGCCTTGACGTCCTGCACGTCCTCGTAACTGTCTATCAATTCGCCTACTTTCGTGCCTTTCTGTACCAATAATATGCAAGCCGTCAATAGGTTGTCCAAATGGTGCTGTATCTGACACTCCTTTGGGTATGTTGCGATAGTTTTCTTTTGGCATTGTTATAACGCCCTGCCCAAGCTTAATATCAGTACCACGACCTGCCATGTTTGTAGCTATTGTAACAGCGCCTGGTTGCCCTGCTAAAGATACAATTTCAGCTTCCTTTTCATGATACTTTGCATTTAACACATTATGTACAATGTTTTTTCTTTTTAAAAGACGACTAAGTATTTCACTAACTTCAACGGTAACAGTACCAACCAATACAGGTTTATTTTGTTTATGCCAATACTCAATTTCTTCGATAATTGCATTATACTTTTCATTTTTGGTAAGGTAAATAAGGTCATCGTAGTCAGCACGTGTTATCTTCTCATTAGTTGGAATTGCCTTTACTGGCATCTTGTATATCTCGACAAATTCAGGTTCTTCGGTGATAGCAGTACCTGTCATACCACTAAGTTTGTCATACATTCTAAAAAAGTTTTGTAAAGTTATAGTCGCATAAGTCTGTGTTGCTTCTTCAATTCTGACATTTTCTTTTGCTTCTAATGCTTGATGAAGTCCATCGCTAAATCTACGTCCTGGCATCATACGGCCTGTAAATTCATCGACAATCATAACTTTATTGTCAACAACAACATACTCAATGTCTTTTTCAAACAGTGCATAAGCCTTGATTAGTTGGGAAATATTGTGTAAATACTCACTTTTTTGAATATAATCAGATGTCTTCTTTTCTTTTTGACGAATCTTTTCTTCAAGGCTAAGGCTTTCATTTTTGTCTATTTTTGCTAAGCCTTCATCAAGATGCTCGATCACAAAAAGATTTGGAAATAATTTGCTAAGTTCGTCTTGCCCTTTTTCACAGAGATCAGCGCTATGGTTTGCTTCTTCAACTGAATAATAAAGTTCTGCATCGAGCTCGTGCAGCTTTTTATCTCTAAGCATCCAACCTTCATAATCTTGAACAAGTTTTTTCAAATCAGGCTCTTTCATTAATTTTATAAAAGCCTTATTCTTTGGTGCTGCCCTTTTTACTAACAAGAGCTTTCGACCTAACTCATTGCTTTCTTCACCTGTATATGAACCGTTACTTTGAAGAACACGGATATCAGACATCAGTTTTTGCACATATTGGTTTTGTAAATAAACAAGTTTTTTAATTATTGGATTAATGTCGTCATAATAATTCTTACTATCAGCAACTGGACCAGAAATAATCAGAGGCGTACGAGCTTCATCAATTAAAACGGAGTCTGCCTCGTCAATGATTGCGAAAAAATGGTTTCTTTGCACAAGTTGTTTCGAATTAACAGCCATATTATCTCTTAAATAATCAAAGCCAAACTCGCTATTAGTCCCATAAGTAATATCACATGCATAAGCTTGCTGACGTAAATTTGATGGCATATTATTGGTGATTGTACCAATGGTGATTTCATGAAAATCAAAAATCGGTTTCATCCATTCAGAGTCACGCTGAACAAGATAATCATTAACCGTCACAAGGTGAACACCACGCCCTGTTAGAGAGTTTAAAAAGAGTGGTAGTGTAGCAACCAAAGTTTTACCCTCTCCAGTTGCCATTTCAGCAATATTACCTTGATGCAAGGCGATGCCGCCTATTAGCTGAACATCAAAAGGGACCATATCCCATCGTACTATATGCCCACGTACATCGTATTCTAAACCAACCAGTCTTCGGCAAGTATCTTTTACAATCGCAAACACTTCGATAAGATGATCATCAAGTATAGACTGCGTATTCTCCTTTAACAGAGCGGTTTTTTCATCAATTATATTACTTATTTTATTCTTTTCTTTTTCATCAGCAATTTCTTGGTATTCGCGTCTTAGCTCTTCAAGCTCAGTTTCTAATGGGTTTAATACTTCTGCAATGCTATTTCGAACCTCAACGACTTTTTCTTTTAATTCTTCATCACTAAAAGCTTGAAGCTTTTCAAATTCTTCATTTATCGCATCTACTATTGGTAGTACTTTTTTTAATTCTTTCTCTTTTCGGTCGCCAAAAAAGAACTTTAATACTTTATCAAACATAATATCCTCACATTCTTATAATAATACAATAATTCAAATTGAATAATTTTGTCAATATCTTTTTCTTTTCTGTCTTGCACACAGAGAATAACTCACAAAAACAAAGTTCAGAGTAATACATCTTGAGGATTTTGATGAATGCATCAGTCAGGTTTACTAACTTCAAGAATACTGAAAGTTGAGAACAAAGAGATGAAATGTAATTAATCTGTGTCAACTAAGGATAGATATTGGTAAAAAAAATCATCTCTAAACCCGCTCGTAGTAGGCATCTGTTGATTTAGATGAAAATAGTTTTCGAAAAACACCATTTTCTAAACCCTATATAGAGAGCTTTGAACTAGTCGTTAATGCCTTATTCAAAACATAAAACAGACGAAGTTAAAGTCTGTTTTTTAAAAAAGCCTTCGTTATTATGCCTTTTTTGGAGCTGGCTCAAAACATAAAATCCTTAAAAACCAGCGTAATC
>JAKPKU010000080.1 GCA_029553545.1 Candidatus Cloacimonadota bacterium | reverse complement strand
GGTAGAAATAGCCTCATCAACCAGATCAAATACGCTAAAGAACAAGGAAAAATAATCTTTATCTTAGAACAAGAGTTTCACTGCCTACAAGATGTCATCGATGTCGTCTATATTCTACATGAAAAAACTATCGAACAGGTCGATAAGACATGCTTTTTCTCTGAGCCTTTCAACCAAGAAATTCACCAGCAAATTGCCAAACTCAACAGACTAATCAAAGAAAAAAGAAAAGATAGTTTACTTCTAAATATCGAAAAACTCAGCTTTGCTTATGCTGAAAATACTATCTATCAAGACACCTCGCTAAGCCTTTATAAAAACTCTATTTACTGTCTCAATGGTGAAAATGGTACAGGCAAAACAACTCTGGCAAATATTCTCTTCAAGATGGTGCAAGTAGAAAAGAATAAAATCGAGTTCTTAGATAAAGACATCACTATATATACACGTCAAGAGCTTAATAATCGCATTGCTTACATCAGCCAATTCCCAGAAAACCAACTCATCTGGAATAATATCGGCGAATGTAGAGAAAGAGTCATGGCTGGCAATAGCAAGTTTGCTAAATCTCTCTTTAGTCGCTATTTTCAGCAAGCCGATGCCTACCCGCTCATCTATCTGGGTTTTGCCGAGATGAAGACACTCTTAACAATCATGAGTCTCACCTCAGAAACAGTGTTCTTGCTGCTTGATGAGCCGACCTGGAGCCTTGACATCGAGAGTTTATCAACTTGGCTTGATCTCATCACTGAAATATACGAACAGATGAATATTACTATCTTCATCATCAGCCATGCTCATGGTATCATGCCCCTGCTTGACTTAGAACAACTCATTATCAGCGATTATCAGATAAAGAAACATGCTTAAAAACAAACTCAGACACATAGATTTAAGAATCAAGAGTTCCCTGCTCTTGCTCATTGGCATCAGCCTCTTCCCATTTCTCAAATCAGAAACCTATATAGCTCCCTATTCGATTTACTTATTGTCTATCACCCTCCTCTTAGCACTGTTGTACTACAAGGTCAGCTCATGGAAGAGCCTCACCTTTGTCTTGAAGCTCTGGCTTATCGGGCTTGTTTTTTATGGCATTTTTGCCCTTGTTTTTGTGCTTAATAATTGGAATATCAGCCCAACAATTGAACTTACAGAAACAAAGTACACCATTTTATACTTACTTATCTATCCAATTCGCGTCTTAGCAGTCTTCTTTAGCGGCTTAAGCTTTATCGAAATAGTCTCACCGATCGAGTTTTTGAAGTATGGAAGATTAGGTCATCAACTTTGCTTTTTAATGCGCTCATTTCAAGTTGCCAAGGAACAGATGATGCAGAATAAGAAGGCTATGGAAATGATGGGCGAGCTGCCTGACACATTCAAGAGCTTCAAAGATTATCAAATCTTTGTAAAAAAAAGCCCTCTAATAATTGCACTCACCATCAGAAACCTCATGGTCTGGCTCTTTTGGGCAGCACATCAATTTGAATTATTTAAGAAAGGAAATAATAAAAAATGAAGAACTATTTAATGCTTATCCTTGCTGGAGTAGTAGCAGCCAGCACCTTTTTAATCAGAATCCCAATCCCTGTATCAGGCGGCTATCTCAACTTTGGTGATATTGCTGTTGTCTTCTGTGGCTTATATTTGGGCAAGACACGTGGAGCCTTAGCAGGTGGTATTGGCTCTGCTATTGCTGACCTCATTGGCGGTTACTTTATCTTTATCCCTATTACCTTTGTAGCAAAGGGCTTAGAGGCATTTCTTGCAGGCGTTTTTGTCAGGAGAAACCCACTCTTTTTAGCCTTTGGTGCAATTGCGATGCTTGCTGTCTACTTTCTTGCCGAGCTCTTCATTCCTGGTATGGGCTTGCCCGCTGCCTTGGCTGATCTCAATTTTAATATCATCCAAGTTTTATCAGGCGCAATCGGTGGTCGTGTGCTCTTTTTAATTGTAGAAAAGGCTTTGCCTGGCAAGCTTGCATAGAAAAGGATATTCAGTAAAAAGCAATAGTGTGCTAATCAGCAATCTTCACTTTTACTTTTTTTACTCCAGCGCCTATAATCCCCAATTCTCTTGCTGCGCCCTTTGATAGATCCAAGTCTCTACCTGCGATAAACGGTCCTCTATCATTGATTCTTACCGTGATTTTCTTGTCTGTTTCCTCATCCCAAACGATAAGAGTTGTTCCAAAGTCAAGTGTCTTATGGGCTGCTGTCATCTTATTCATGTCAAATACTTCGCCATTTGCTGTAATATTTCCATGAAAGTCATCACCATAAAAGCTAACTGTCATCTCTTGCCAGCCAGTTTTGAGTGTGGATGGCTTTTGTTTTTGGGATGTTCCAACAGCATTAGAATAAATTACCGCTGATGTACAGGCATTGAGAAAAAGCAAAGCTGCCAAGATGAGTACAAAATATAGTAACTTAATTCTTCGGGGTAAAATCATAAGCTATAGCCAATTGATATTTGATTGTTCCAACCCAAATCACCCATTGAAGCGACGCCATAATCAAGAATATATCTCTTATAGCGAATGCCAAAGCCTGCAGAGAGACCAGACATTGCATCAAAAGTTCCGCCCGCTCGATAGTCACTAGAACGGCTATCAAAGCCTGCCCTGATAGACATTATTGGCACAACTTCATATTCTATGCCAAGTTTAGCATAAACATCGTTGTCGAGTGGTCTAACAAGATCAAGGCTACCGCACAGTTTTTCATTAAATGTATAATTCGCACCGATAGCGAGCACTGTCGGCATTTTTTCTTTTATTTTTTCTTCTGTGAAATAGCTGAGCTGCAAACCAATATTGCGAATACTGGCACCTATCACCAGGTTTTCATTTTGTGTTTGATGAATCAGCCCTAAGTCTATTACTGCTGCAGATGCAGATTCATCATCGAGGTTCTCAAGCATATATTTCACATTTACACCCAAATCAAGCATTTCATGCACTGTCTGCGCCAAAGATACACCTATTACCATTTCTGACGCTGAAAACTCGCCATCAAAGGCATAAGATCCATCATCGGCAATAATCGTCCTCTGCATTGAACCTGAATTGAGGTATTGTGCAAAAATAGCTGCCTTCATTTGCTCTGTATAAGGCATTACAAATGCAAAAGACCCTCCATTCATATCGTCAACATAATTGATATAATTTGATTTCATAGCACTGGAATTACGCTTTGCCAAACCTGCAGGGTTAAAGTACACCAAATCAACATCATCCTTCGCTGCTGTAAAGGCATTAGCCATACCTAAAGCACGTGCAGAATAATGCATCTTGAGAAATTGAAAGCCTGCGGTCCCAGCATTTTTATGTGTGGCAAATAACTGCATACAGAGTAAAAGTGTAATAATCAGTATAATATTTCTTTTAAATTTCATTTTCAATTCCTTTTATTAATTGATAAACCTCATCGACTGAGTCGCTGGTTAAAAGTGCATTTTTGAGGTATTCATCATGCATATATTTTGAGATCTTGCTTAATAATTGAGTGTACTCTGAATGAACATCTTCTGGTACACAGAGCATAAAAACTATTTTAACAGGCACGCCGTCAATAGAATCAAAATCAATCTCATTCTTCAAAGTCATTAAGACACATGATAATTCCTTGACTACTGAACTGCGCCCGTGAGGTATCGCAATCCCTCTACCAATGCCAGTTGACATGATTTCTTCTCTTTCAAAAACTGCCTCTAAAAAGACATTTAGGTCTGCTATTTTCTCGTTTTCATATAAGTATTCTGCCATAGTGGCGATGCAATGTCCCTTACTGATAATGTCTTCTTGCAGATAGATTAATTCTCTTTTAAAAACTTCCATTCAAAACCTCGAGCTTACTCTTATATTCTTTTGCTTTTACAATAATTTCAAGTTCATTTATTGTCAACAATTGTTTTGCTTTTAATACAAATTTACCATTTATCATCACATCTGAAACTGCTGAATTGCCCATTGTATAGACGATTAGCGAATAGGGGTCATAAAAAGGCTGACACTCGATTGATGCCGTGTCAAGAGTAATAAGATCGGCTATTTTTCCTATTTCAATTGAACCAAACTTGTCTTTTGCACCAAGCGCCTTCGCCCCGTTAATTGTCGCCATCTTGAGCATTTCTTTTGCTGGTAAAATAGTCGGATCTTGATTCAATGCTTTATGAAGCTTTGCTGTTATACTCATCTCATCAAAAAAGCTCAAATTATTATTGCTCGCTACACTGTCTGTTCCCATACAAAGATTTATCCCATATTCAAGATATTTTTTGATAGGAGAAAAACCTGAAGCAAGCTTAAGATTACTCTTTGTATTAATGCAAACGCTAACATTATGCCTTTTAAGTAGTTCCATCTCTTTTTCATTGATATGTACGCCATGGGCAATGATCAATCTGTCGCTTAATAGACCAATTTTATCGAGGTATTCTACGGGACGCATACCATGTTCTTTGATACACTGATCAACCTCAAACTCCGTCTCTGACAGGTGAATATTAATCAGCGCTTTCTCCTCTTGGGCAATATCTCTGCATTTCTCCAAAGTCTTTTTTGAACAGGTATAAATTGCATGCGGTGCCAAAGAAAAGTTAATTGTCTCATGCTCACTAAACTCTTGTCTCAAGCCATGAATATGCTCAAATGATCTCTCAGGCAAATGAAAATCGCCCATTGGAAAGTCAATACCAGTATCGCCTATTGTCGCCCTCATGCCACTATTTATGCAGGCTTTTGCAGTTTGCTCTGCTATAAAATACATATCATTAAACTGCGTGATCCCATTTTTTATCAATTCAGCTATGCCATGCAAAGATGCATCATAGATAAAGTCTTTTGAAATATGCTTTGCTTCATTGGGCCAAATGTATTTCTCCAACCATGTCTGCAAAGGCAAATCGTCTGCTAAGCCCTTGAAATAAGACATTGGTATATGCGTATGCATATTAATAAAACCAGGCAAAAGCAGTTTGTCCTTCAAGTCATAAATTTCTTGAGCTTCATATACGCTTTTAGCATGCTCGGATTTGAGAATATCCACAATCTTATTATCCTTTATCACGACCGCATGCCCGCTTAAAATTCTCTCCTGCTCGTCTAATGTAACAATTAATGCATTATCTAATATTAAATCACATCTTTTCATAATTTACCTCATTAATATATAACATAATACAAAAACGAATATTACGTCAATCTTTTTTTGCTAATATTTTTATCTTATCTCTTGCTTTTTTTTACTCATCATCCTGCCTTGACGCTCAGGCTCGGACTCTTAGATACAATTGAGCAAATAAAATATTTGCTTTTTCTTGTCTTTTAACATATAATTTATTAATAGTTTAAAATATGAGGAGATGCTTTTATGCCTTTAGAAAATGTATTATTTGCTTTTATGCTCACCCTTTTTGCAGGTTTATCCACTGGTATTGGAAGTGCTATTGCTTTTTTTGCCAAAGAGTTTAATCATCGCTTTTTATCAATTTCACTCGGCTTTTCAGCTGGTGTGATGATTTACGTTTCAATGATAGAAATATTTCCCAAGGCAAGAGTCTCTTTAGCGGAGATTCATGGCGACAAGCTCGGCTATTGGATTACTGTTATTTCCTTTTTCGCTGGTATAGCAATCATAGCCCTGATCGACAAACTGGTTCCCTCAGAAGAAAACTCTCATGAATTAAAAGATGTCGAAGACATGCAGGTGAGCGAAGAAACTATCAAAAAGAAAAACCTCCTCCGCATGGGTATGTTTTCTGCATTGGCAATTGCTATACATAACTTCCCAGAAGGCTTGGCAACTTTTATCGGCGGCTTACAAGAACCAACTCTTGGCGTAAGTATCGCAGTAGCAATAGCCATACATAATATCCCTGAAGGTATAGCTGTCTCTGTGCCTGTTTACTATGCCACGGGGAGCAAAAGAAAAGCATTTTGCCTATCTTTTTTATCAGGCTTAGCAGAAGTCTTCGGTGCGCTTATTGGCTACTTCATACTCCTAAAATTCTTTACGCCATCTGTCTTCGGTATCGTTTTTGCCATCGTTGCTGGAATTATGGTCTATATCTCACTTGATGAACTCTTGCCTACTGCAGAAAAGTATGGCGAACACCACTTGGCAATCTACGGACTAATCTCTGGTATGATACTAATGGCGGTGAGCCTATTGTTATTTGCATAATACTTTACGCAATTTTAGAGTTGATTCTGCATCAATAATCACTCGCCCAGCTTGCACTCACGGTCAATCATCAAAGGTCACTCATCGCTGATCGCTTCTATTTCCTCAAGATACGTTCTATCAGCGGGAGTGTCGTCTTTTGTATCTAACTGAACTCTTGCTTTTTTCTCCTCTTCGGGCAAGATCATTTTTTGCTTAACAATGTGCCTGTATCTCGTTGGCAATTTAGTCGATAGCATATACAAGAGCGATTGTTTCATCAACTTATTTAAGCTATTAAATTCACAAAAAATACTATTAATAAAATCTACAGTCATATTCTTGAGCAATACACTATAACGCTTTTGGGCACGATAAACAAAGTAAATAAACATACTAAAGGCAGACACGCCTTGCGTCCTCTTTTGCCTGGTATCTATCTTATAAAACTTCGCATAATCAGCAAATAAAGCCTTTGTTTGCAAAGACATCTCCTGCCATAAAGCGCAGAGATAGGGCTGATTGTTCTTGATCGCAATATTTTGCGGCAATATCGCCCTCTTCACAGGCTTACGTAGAATTACCACATTATTATTAGCATAATATGCCAAGATACTTTCCCCAATACGCTTAGGAAATTTATGATCACCTGTTAAATATACTTTCATTTTCCTCTCCTTTTTTTCTGATTTACCTTTGACACGGCGCTTTCACAGGCAAACCACTGACTGCTTACGAGCACATTATAGATTCAAACCCTCAATTTCACGAAGTGAAATTACCTTTAAAAAAACAAAAATCAGCTGATTTTTTACCTAACCTTCGACGAAGTCGAAGTACCTAACCTTTACGAAGTAAAGTACCTAACCCGCAACGAAGTGAGGACCCTCACCCGCAGCGAAGCGAGGACCAAGAAGCCATTCCCTTGACATTCCTCTTGCTATCTTGGAGAACTTACGGGTTGATAAAGGACATCAAAGAGGCATCCAAAGAGCATTTACAAGAATATTAAGGGGAATTTGTTTTAATAAACACAACTATCTTAATAATATAATTAGATTTTTGTTTTAGGCAATAGTTTTTTCAAAGAAAATGAGAAAAGGTTTTTTTTTATTTTCATTTAATCTTCTTTCATTTCTTTTTATAGATTTTTCCATTGACAAAAAGACAGTGTGAAATATGTTTAGCTGATATTATTAAATGGAGATTTAGTGAAGAATATTTGTATAATCCTGTTATTATTGATTGTGTTTAGCGCTTTAAACGCCCAAGAGTACTATTACTATAAGCCAGAGATCAAGATTGGTTCGGAGGCTTATTTTAATCCCCTCAGCATGTCTTTAAATGGTGGTTTTGATATTTTACGTAATGGGGCACACAATAAAAAGCTCACTTATCAGCACTATTATAATGGGCAAAAGCTCTTGTTTAGAGGCTTAGCACGCCCCTTTAAGTATATTGAAGATGAGGGCTGGAGCCACTTTTTATCTCAAGAGTTTCCCAATGTCGATTTGAAAGGGGAGAAGTTGAACTTCATGCCAAACTTGCCTATTCATACGATTGGCGAAGGCATGAGATTCGTAAAGGTTTCTGAATGGTATGATTATCATGGCTATCCATATCCAAAGACGCTGGGCTTATTGACCTCTGTGTCATATCAGCTTTTTAATGAGGTGCTCGAACAGGGAGGGACGCCACGTGTGCGCACAGATCCCATTGCTGATGTTTGGTTTTATAATAATTTGGGCTTTATTCTCTTCTCTTTTGATAGTGTAAATGAGTTTTTTACAGAGACTTTGGTTATAAATGACTGGTCTTTACAGCCGATGTATAATCCCTTTAATGACAATGTTGAAAACGCTGGTGAGCAGTATGTGGGCAAGTATAGCTTTAATAATGAATATGCGCTGTTTTGCTATTGGGGGATGGATTTTTTGGCGGGTATGAGTAAAAAACTCGACGATGATAGGGCTTTTTCTATCGGTGCAGGGCGTGTGGTAAATAAGATTGAAACGCAGTATATTGACGGGCATTATAAGCCCAAAGTCTCGACCATAGATTATGCTCTTGGATTCTTTTATGATTATCAAAACTCTTTATTAGTCAGCAATCACTTTTCCTTGAATAAAGATGTGGTGAAGATGAAAACAAATATCTATCCAGGTTTATATGACTTTAAGGGGATAAGACCAGGCTTGTATTCAAAGATCAGCTATGAAAAGGGTGAGTTTACTGAATTTGTGCTTGGTTTTAGCGTTGATGGATTTCCCTTTGGGCTTGCTGCAGGGGAATCGCACTCATTTAACTGATTCAAAGAGTTTGATTAGCTTTTCACTGGCAACATTTAAGGTATATTTTTCTTGAAAAACTCTCTGTCCATTGCTGAGAATTTGCTGGTATTTTTCTCTATTTTGCGCAAAGTCCAGAATGCGATTTACATAGCCTTCGGTGTCGCTTAAGTCAAATAAAAATCCATTATACCCGTCTCTTATCATGTCAGGAACACCGCCCACAGCACTACTGAGCACGAGAATATTAAAGAAAAATGATTCGATGATCGTCACGGGTGTACCTTCATTGAGTGAGGTCAGAAGATTGATATCAACTTCTGGATAGTAATTATAGAGGTCATTAAAAAAGCCTGTGATGATGATATCAGCTTGCAAGTTGCGCTTATTGATCAATTCTTGTAGCTCTTCGCGTCGCTCACCATCGCCAATCATGAGAAATTGAATGCCTTTTGATCGTTGGCAGACTCTCTCTGCAATATCAATAAATAGTTCGTGATTCTTTACTTTGGCAAATCTTCCTATAGCTGCGACAATAATTTTGTCGTCTGGTATCTGATACAGTTGCCGTAAAGACTTAGGCTCAGCTGGCATAATTAAGTCAAAACCTAAAGGAATATCAATAATCTTTTCAGCCTTGCATACCCTCAGTCGGAGTAATTCTTGGGTGAGAATGGGGGAGATGGAGATGACTTTCGTGCTGATTATTGCCATTAATCTCTCGATGAAGACAGATACTTTGGAAAGAGTTTTGCCGAAATGCCCTTGAAATACCAGCCCATGGTAAGTATGATATATTCTTGGTACACGGCAAAGCCATGCAGTTATGCGCCCGATCATGCCTGCTTTTGAAGTGTGTGTGTGGACAATATCAGGCTGTAATTCTTTGATTATTTTACGTAGCTTGAGTATTGCCAATAAGTCTCTCCAGGGGTTTATCGCCCTTTGTAATTCTTTGAGATATAGTGGTTTGATGGTATAATCTTGGTGAAACTTTATCATTTCAAGGTCATGTTCTTCGATTGAACCTGTCATAATATGGCATTCATAACCATGCTCTTCAAGGTATTTGGCAGTTTGAATCAGGTAAGCTGCCGCACCTCCTATTGTGAGGCGCGTAATGATAAAGAGTACCCTTTTCTTATTATTCATTTCTTTTCTAATTCTTGCATTTGTGCATAGATTTTGGCTCTGACAGCATCCCAATTGAGCTCTTTTTGCACTCTTTCATAGCCATTTCTACCCATCTCATTACGGAGATCATCATCTTTTAATAGCGTGACAGTCTTATCAATGATATCTTTACAGGATGTGGGATCTACCAAAAAGCCTGTCTCTCTGTCAACAATAGCATCCACAGCACCGCCTGTATTGCCGGCAATTGTTGCCTTACCGCATGCCGCAGCGTCGGCAAAGAC
Organism: Candidatus Cloacimonadota bacterium; assembly: GCA_029553545.1. Taxonomy (GTDB): domain Bacteria; phylum Cloacimonadota; class Cloacimonadia; order Cloacimonadales; family WRIO01; genus JAGOCT01. The sequence goes on along the minus strand of JAKPKU010000080.1, from coordinate 21,077 downwards.
AATGCCAAAGCCTTCTACATCATAGTCTTCGATTCTATTAGGCATGATAAAGATGTCTGCAGCATTGAAAATATCATTGATCTCTTGGTCTTTTACAAAGCCTAAGAATTTGACATGATCATGTAAGTTTAGCTTATCAACGAGCTTCTGAAGGGTTTCGAGATATTCGCCGCGTCCACCAATAAGGTAGGTCAGATTTGGCACACTTTTTAGAATGTCCGGTAAGGCATTGATGACCATGTCCATGCCCTTACGAGGGACAAGATGCGAGACAGTGAGCAAGATTTTATGCTCTTGAGGTATATCAAATCTCTCTTTAATAGCTGCTTGTGTGTCTTTTGGGAAAAACATTCTGGTATTGGCACCGAGTAATGTTTTAAATATTTTATTTCTATCAGCGCCTTTACTGACCAGTAGATCCGTCGTGTATTGACTATTACTGATAATGAGATCTGCTTTTTTGAGTACATAACGTTGCATTAGATCCTGATTCTTTTTGCGTGAGTGATAGATGAGCTCTGATCCGTGCGCATAAACAACTAAAGGCACGTCGAAGATTAATTTATAAAAGAGCCCAATAACGCCTGTGTAAATGGGCATAGAGCATTGAATTGAGATATTCTTATTTTCCTTGTATAAATTAGCAAAGTCTGGAAATGACTCGAAAATAAAGGGCATACAATTTTTAATCATGACCCTATTGATAAATAATAAGCAGGCAAACTTGAGGTAAGATAATTTATGCTTTGCTGAGCATAAGAAGGGGATGAAACTTCTTGAGCTTTCTTTGTGTGTGCCAAAACCCCAGTTAAACCTCTTGATGAAGAGGGGACTCTTTTGTTCGTCAGGGGTATTTGGGTGTTTTCTGCACCAGACTTCAACGTCACCATGATTCCAAGCCTTTGCTACTTCGAGCAAGAATGTTTCTACTCCACCTTCTACAGGATGGAACTGCATCGAGATGAATAATGTTTTCCTCATTTTAATATCCTTTTACTTGTTGTTTTAATCATTAATATGTTTGTTTATTATATCTTCTATCTTTTGTGCCAAGACACTACGGTCGTAGTTTTGCTTGACAAATTCAATTCCATTATGGCTAAATTGAGCAAGTATCTCCCTGTTATTTTTGAGCTGCATAATGGCTTCACTGAGTGATTGCGCATTTTCTGGCTCAAAGTTCAAGCCTGCCTGAGATCTCTTAATTACCTCTTGTGCCTCTCCATCAACGCCGACAAGCACGGGCAAACCAAGCGCCATGCTATCGAATATTTTTGAGGGGATAGCAGATTCGAAAAGAGCAATCTTTCTCAAGGGGACTATGCTGCACTGGGCGTGACGATAATAGGCAGGGATATCGTCTTTGGGCACAATGCCTGTGAAGATTACATTTGTAAGCTGCTTTTCATTGACAATGCCTTTGAGTTTACGTTCTTCAGGTCCTGCCCCTATTAGATAAAAAGTAATATCTTGCTCTTTGAGTATTTCAGCTGCCTCTACGATGGTGGTAAGGTTTTGTGCTATGCCGAGATTGCCCGTATAGATGACTTTAAAAGAATCTTTGTTCACAGTATAGGGGTTTTCATATGCTATGTCTGTATCATTGATCAGGTCTGTACCGTTTGGTAATGCGTAAATTTTATCTAAAGAAAAGCCTTTTTGACTAATCTTATTTCTGAGGTTTTCTGTGACTGTGATGATTGCGATAGACTTTTTATATGCTGCCTGCTCGAGCTTGAGGCTGAACTTGATCAACCATTTATTCTTTAACTCTCCTAAGTCGATAGCTGAATCGGGCCACATATCGCGTGCTTCGAAGATCATCTTTGTCTTGGGTGATAAAAACTTGATAAATAGACCAATTATAGCGACAAAGAGCGGCGGAGAAGTGACATAGATGAGGTCATATTTCTTTCTGGAAAAGAGCATATAGATTGAGCCTGTGATAGAAAAAGAAGTGTAAAATAAAAGACGAGTAATGAAGTTTTTAATCTGACTGGTAAAGACCCATAATCTAATGATGTCGAGCCCTTTAACCTTCTCTTTGACTATTAGTTTGCCTTTATAATCGTCAAAGATGATACCTTTTGGGTGATTGGGCATTTCTGTTAAAATAGTGATGTCATGACCATTTTCTTTGAGGCTTTGAGCATTTGCCATCACACGATTAGAAGTGGCGCCTACTTCAGGGTAGCAGTATTGACTGATATATAAGATTTTCATTACTTACTCTTTTCTTGTAATCTTGACTTTATTTGCTGGTACACATAATCTACACCCAAGCCGCGCATGCATTCCATTGTGCAATGCTTGCTTGGGTAAAGGCAACGCTGGCAAGAGCTGGATGTATTTCTGATAATATAAGATTCTTTAGCATAGGGACCTGTCTTGCGTTCATCACCAGGACCAAAAAGTGAGAAGATTTTGATACTTGCCGCTGATGCCAAATGACTAAGCCCTGAGTCAGCATTGATAAAGGCATGAGCCCTCTTCAGAACAGAAAAAACTTCAAGTAGTGTCTGGTGGCAAAGTAGGCTCGATGAAGTGGCTTGGGCGACTAATTGTGACTCTTCAAACTCGTCTTCACCCGAGACGACAACTGTCTGCCAGCCGTCTTGTCTTAATCTAAGAATTAATTTAGTAAAGTTTTCTTGGGACCAACGTCTATGTTTGCCACCACTGCTGGAACCGATATGGAAGATGAGAGTCTTTTTTGGATTTAATTCTCTGATATGATACCATTCTTGCCCGAATGTTTCTGTCTTTTTGTCGATTGTGAGCTCGGGGTAGAATATCAGATCTTCAGGCATTGCTTGCTCGCTAATTAGCTTTGCTAAGTTGATATTTGATTGTACTTTATGTGTCTCTTGTGAGAATTTTTGGTTTTTGGTATAAAGCGGCATAGGTTTATTTACATACTCACCAAAACGCTGCTTTGCATGGATTAACCAGCTGATTAGCCCATGCTTGATTGGTTTACTGGCATTGCTCGCTGCCGTGACAATATAGTAATCATATTTTCTTTTTCTCAAAAATAAAATAGTAGCAAGAAGTGACTTAGGTGAACGCGCAGAAGAGTAGATATTATTAAAATAAGTCTGTGTCTGCATCAGGCTTGCAACCGCCTTATTGGTAGTGAAGAGGTCGATTTGATAGTCTGGGTAAGTGTGCCTTAGATACTTGAGCATAGGAATTGCCATGATGATATCACCAATACCAAAAGTATGACTGATTAAAACCTTTTTATTGCTCATGACTTTTAACTCCTTCAACTTGTTTTATTAGCTCACAGAGCTGGTGACACGTGTTTTTCAAATTGTAATTTTCGATTGCTTCATGCTTGATATTGTTTTGGAAATCTTCTATTTGCATTTGTAAAACCTTTGCAAAACATGTTTGGATATCTGTGTCATTATCGTTTTCACAGGCAAAGCCGATATTGCTCTGATGGATAAATCTCGCTACTTCAGAGTCTTTTGTATTAATTGAGATGATTGGCTTTTTGTACTGACTGTATTCAAATAATTTGAAAGAGATTGTGTCAGCGAGCTTGTTGGGGTAGTAAAAGTGAATAAAGGCGTCTGCTTGCTGAGCGATTTGAAATAATTCTGCTCTGGGTAAAAAGCCTTTGAACTCGATAAAGGGATATTTACTTTCATATTCTGCCTTTATCTCGTTGTCAACATGTCCACAGACGACAAATCTTAAGGCAGTGTCTTTAGCAAGTTCTGCTAAGGACTTTAGCACTATATGAGGATTGTAAACAGGGCTCTCAGGCTTGAAATTGCCACTGTAAAAGAAGGTAAATTTGGCATCATGTTTTACTACTGGAGAACTAATATTAGCGAAATCCTGTGGATCAAAGCCCGTGGGGATGACTCTCTTGAGTGGAAGATTGAAGCCTTTACTGGTCACCTCCAAGATGGTGGAAGTGGTTGCAATAACGGCATCTGCAATTTTGAGTACTCTTGTTTCCCAAACTTTATTCAAATATTGCCTGACGGGGCTTTGAGCCTTTTGTCCTGAGTCCTCTTGCCAACAATCACGGTAGTCTAATATTAAATTAATCCTATTGAGCTTTTTCAGCCAATATCCTGCTACAAAGAGGGAGAACGGTGCCCCTGTAATGAGTACAGTGTTTATTTTTTCTTTTTTAATAATACGTGACATTTTGAACAGGTGAAATAATACCCAAGTGATTTGTACGTCTGGCGAGAGAAATATGTCTTTAATAACTCTCACTAGCCTTTTGGTAAAGCTCTTTTTATTACCACTATAAAGATAAGTTTTTTTGCTATAAGTCTCTTGTGCATCGGGGAATAAGCTTTTGAAACGATAGACCTTGCAGTCTTTAGGTATATCTTCATTGAGCTTATTATTTATGTGATGATTACCCTGATTTGCAGTAATGACAATAGGGGTGATGCCATTCTCGGGCATATATTTAACGAATTTTAGTATTCTAAAAGTGCCTGTAACATTGTAGGGTGCAAAGTTGAAACTAATTACCAATACTCGCATAAACCCTCTCTAATAGCACCTTTTCATCTGTTTCCCAAGCATATTCATGTTTAAACTCTCTTGCATTTGCTTTAGCTTGCGCTAAGAGTGTTTCATCGGTAGTTAATGCAATTATCTTCTCTTTTAGCATCTCAATATTACCTGATTCATAGCATAAACCGATATTTTTGCCCTCTATTACTGCCTTGATTTCTGGGAACGAGACACCAATGCACGCTAATTCAGCCATCATGCACTCAAAGAGTTTGATTGAGGTCTCTGAGTAAATATTTTCAGAATAGTGAAAGGGCTGCACGCCGATATCAGCGCCTGCAATTGTCGGTATTACCTCTTCAGGAGGGACAGCCTTTTTAAAGAAGACATTGCTGATATTTTTATCTTTTACATAATACATTAAGTCGGCAACATCCGTGCCCATGCCCATAAAGATGAGGCTGATGTGGCTAAGAGAGCGTATTGCCTCCACTATGTCATAGATGCCTCTGATTCTGCTGATCTGACCATGATAGATGATGATTTTATTTGTGCTTGGTATATCAAATTCTTGACGAAAGTCGTATTTTCTCTTCTCGTCCAGTTCAAACATTGGCGAGGTATTTCTCAGTACAGTTACCCCTTGAAGATTATATTTTTGCTCGATGATTTCCTTCTTGGTGGCAGTAGTAATGAAAATACAGTCCAGCTTTGGTGTGATTTTGCTCTCTATTCTATCCCAAAACCTCTGCATGAATCGTGAAGAATTGAGGTATAAATTTGAACTACTCCAGATCTCATGGCTATCGTAGAATAGAGGTATTTTGAGTAGCCTGCTTGCCAAATGAGCAATAAAAAGCGTATTTGGGTCGCGAGCAATGATAAGGTTGGGCTTTCTTTTTATAATCTCTAAAAGGCAGAGTTTGTTCCAGATAATTCTGTTTAAGAAGACAATGATCAATATTCTTAATTTATTGTTTCTAAGCAATGACTTTAATGTTTTTTTAGTCTTTGCTGCAGTGTTTTTGGTTGATGAAAAAGCCTCTTCAACAGCATATAAGCCTGAGATAGTAAATAATCTCTTGATCAAATATTCTCTCTGTTCGCTATATGAAAGGTCTTTGAACCTCTTTTCTGCAATGACGGTGACATCATAATTTGCTTTACAAAGAGAAGCGGCAATATTCTTTACCCTTGAATCGTATTTCATTGAACTTTTGCTTATATAGACTATCTTTTTCATTTTCCAATTCTCTGTTTTATTAGCTTATAAAATGGTAAAGGGCTGACAGTAATGATGACAATAACAGTTAAAATGAATAGTAATGCTTTTTGTAGATTATTGTCAAGATAAAATAAGCCAAGATTGCTACTTATAAGAGCTATAGCGACAATAAAGGCATTTCTAAATATCTTATAAGGTATATAATATCGTTTTTGACTGAAAAAATACAAGTATGAGATTCTGACAATATTGGCTGATAAACTGCTGATAGCAGCCCCTTTAAAGCCAAGAAGTGGGATAAGAAAGAAGTTCATTCCTATATTCACTATGGCACCATAGATATTGCTGTACATCATGTACTTTGTCTTTTCTACCAATGTAACGCCTACAGTAAAGACCATATAATAACCATAGCTTAAAAACGATAAAGACAATAGTGGCACGATGGTAAAGGCTTCGGAGAAGTCTTGATTGCTGGTGAGTAAATTCAAGATAAACTTGCTAAAGATGCTCGATAAGAGATATAAAACTATGCTGCCTGCTACAAATATGTCTAAGACGCGTGCATAGATCTCTTTGGCATTCTCCTCATACTGATAGGTAAACATCAAGGTGCTCCAAGCCATCATGAAAGGGGTGACAATGAGGATTTGCATGATTGAGGCATATTTTGAAGATAAACCATAGATGCCTATTTGGGTGAAAGCAGTCTCTACTGGCAAAAGTACTCTGAGCATATAGCGGTCAGTGAGATTTAATGCCCAGCTTGCTAAGCCGCTACCTGCCAAGGGTATAGAGAGAAAGAGTACTCTTTTTAGTGCTTGTATGTTTATTCTAAACTTTATTTTATAATTTAGAGCAAACAAAATAAAGGCAATCGAAAAGATGCCGATGACAGAAGCTTCGCGCACGCCTTGATAGTTTCTTTGAAATTTAACAACGAAAAGTATATTCAATAGCGCAAGCAGTATTGTTAAAGCAATATTGAAAGCACAGTAAATAAAAGGCTTTTCTTTCATTCGATAGATCGATAAATAGAGTTGAACCAAGCCTTGGAAGAAAGATGATAAGACTACCAAGATAGTGATATAGCTAAAATCTTTTGAGCCAAAGATAAGCGTTGATATATAAGGCGATAAAAAGATTAGTAGAGTTGAGATTCCGAGCCCATATAGAAAATAAAAGGAGAAAACTGTACCGACCTTTTCTTCTTGAGAAAATTCGACATCTTTATCGTAAAAGAGCTTAAATAAGCCTGAATCTATGTTGAGGAGAACAACAACTAATAATAATGAAAAGAAGGTATTGCTAATCTCTAAGATTCCATAATCTGCTGCTGTTAAATACGCTAAATAAATCGGTAATAAGAAAAAGGTTACTGTCCGCGATAAGATATTGCTCACTCCGTAAATCACAGAATGCTGCATGAACTTCATAAAGTGCTTTCTCATTTTACCCTTTCTCTCTTCAAAAGCAAATAATTGACACAAGCAAGCCATAAGAAAAAGTAAAGATGCATTCTGTGCCTGCCAAATACAGTCCAGATAATATCAAACATGCCATGAACCACATAATAAGCAAAAAAGCTGAGCACGAATACCCAGAGCTCAAAGTCTTTATTTATCTGATCTGAAGAAGCATCAACCTCATCATTATCTCTTTTCTGGAAGTTAATCAATAGTAATTTGAAAAAGTACCATAAGAATATGAAATAAGTAATCAAGCCAATTAAGCCCTGTGCTGATAAAACATTGAGAAGGAGATTGTGAGAGTGCAAGTGAGTAACAACCCTGTCGGGGTAAATCTTGCTGGCTAAATGATACTTTTTATAAAGGTTTTGAAAATTGTTGACTCCAATGCCATAGATAGGTTTTTGCTGAAAGAGTTGCACAGAAGATAGCCAAATACTCAATCTGTCGAGCTCGGAGAAAGTGGCATTTTTTACATCAAGGTTTAAAAAGCGCGTGTAAATACTTGGGAAAGCAGTAATGATGATCAAAAAAATCATAATAAAGGCGATTAATGCCATAATGAGTCTCTTCTTGCTTTTCAAGTTTTTAAACACAATATATGCACCTAAAGAGGCGATAAAACCTAATTGTGCGCCACGTGAATAAGTGAAAATAATCTGTATAGAAGCAAATATTATTAAGACAAGCATTGTCATTCTAAAGAGGGTATTTTTGGAACAATTGTAAAGGTAAATGCTGAGCAATACAAAAAATGTAAGCATGCCACCATAGATATTTGAGTTATTATATAGCCCGTATATACGTTGATCAAAGCCATAACTGATCATTTGAGTAAAACCTACGAGCAGTGAAAAAGCGAAGGGGATTAGTAAACTAATAAAGAGTTTGTTTATCTTCTCTAAATCAAAGTTGGCAGTCAGCATCACAAACAAAACCATATATTGCCCTATTACAAAAAGCCAGGTAATGCTGAGCATTTTATATCTTGCAAAGATAAAAGAGATCATGAAAGAAATAAAAAAAGCTATAGCATAGACTTTAATGCCTTTGGATATCCCTCTGAAGTGAACCCTATTATTGAGAAAAAGAAAAAGAAAGATGAAAAAGATAGCAAAACTGAGGGTAGAGACAAGCTCATAGCGGAAAGATTGATAAAAGAAGATCGCCAGAGTCAATAAGTAAAGCAAATTGTTTTCAATATCAGAAATAAATAAGAGAAATACACTTGGCATGAGAATTAATGCACTAATGTATATGGTTCTTATCTCAAATAGATAAGAGAATAACAGAACTAATAAGCAATAAGAGATGAAAATAAGAGAGTGCTTATTTTCCAAGGAGATTCTTCCTCAATTCCAGTATCTTATTCTTGTTTTCTTCTATAGCAAAGAATTCTTGTGCCTTGTGTAAAAAGATGGCATAGACAGAGATTGAGACAACTGTAATAAAGAAAACAGTGATGCAAAGCATGCCACGGCGTGGGAATGTTCTCAGTCCAGCAGGTACAGCCTCTTCGATGGTATTGAGCGTAGTTGTCTCTCTCGATTCTTCCAGTTTTGCCAATTCAAGCTGTGGGTAGATAAATTCATATACTTTTTTATAGACTTCGACATTTGCCTGCATCGGTAAGTACTCTTGTAAGATCTCAGGAATATTATCCAAAGCAATGATATACTTGTTATTTCCAGCTTTTTTAGTGCCCTCGAGCTTGCCAATAGCATTGTTTATGGATGCTATTTCATCTTGTAAACTCTCAAGGCGTGGGTCATTATCGCTCATACTTGACTTAATAATATCATAACTAATTTCTCTTTTGACTCTTTCTGATTCGAGTTTGACATATTCATTAACGAGCGATTTTGTCTGTTCAGTGATATCTAAGACATTGTTTTTTTGCTGGAAGGTTTTCATTTTTACTAATAAAGAGTCAATATCATTATTTATCTGTATGAGCCTATTCTCAAGAGTAATTCTTGACTCTTTAGCTTTTGTAACCCTGTCATATTTATTGTATCTGTCGAGCTCTTCGACAATATAATTTGCCATTTTTGGAGATAATTCTCTATCTTTGCTTTCGACACTAACAGTTAAAAAGCCTGTTTCTGGATTATAGCTGACCGAGAGCATGTCTTGCTTGATCTTCTTGATTGTTGCGTCTCTAATTCGGTGTACGTCATCAGTCTTTTTCTTGAGTTTAAAATAGGTGCTTAGATCAAATTCATCTATAAATTTCTCAAGAAATGGACGACTATTTATGATAGCGATTAGCCTTTGCCCTTCGCTTTCTGAGCTGCCTGAAAGCCCACCCGCTAAGCTACTGATTAATGAGCTCCCTAAGCCACCTAAATTCAAACTTGATGAACTGGTGAGCGGTTGTACGACTACTGTCGAGGTCCATTTTTGCGTGACTACTAAACTAAAAATTACTATTGCAATACTCATGATTAGAGTGACCCAAAAGATCATCTTTTTCCTAAGTGCCAGTATGTTCAAAATCTCAATTATACTAAAGTTACTTTTTTCTTTCATATTATATCCTATTTTTTAATATATTAGTGTAATTTAATTATGTACGATACTTTTGTCAATGAAAAGATTTGCTTTTTTTATTGAATTGAATAAAAGACAAGAGTATTGGTGTTATTTTTTATTAGAATAGCTGTATTTTTAGTGTCAAGGGGACAGGTGTGTTGTGAAACGAGAACTGAGAGCTGAGATGAACATTGCTTCGCTGCGGGTATGTTTAAAAAAAGCGGAGGTTTTTTTAAACGTACCCACAACTATCCTTAGTTGTGCAGCGAAGCTAATTTTAATCTTTATCTTGGCTGTTTTACACCTTCTCTGGCAAATCCACTGACTGCTTGCGAGTACTGAGTAGATCCGATGATTCCAATTTCACAAAGTGAAATTACCTACAGCAAAACAAAAATCGGTAGATTTTTTACCTAACCTTTCACGAAGTGAAAGTACCTAACCATTGCGAAGCAATGTACCTAACCTTTACGAAGTAAAGCACCTAACCCGCAACGAAGTGAGGACCCTCACCCGCAGCGAAGCGAGGACCAAATCAGTTCTGACTTGAGAATATTATTAAAAATAAATTACAGGAAAAATTATCTCAATGTTATAATAAAATAAAAGGAGATTAAAATGAATAAGCATATTGGTAAAAAAAAGAAGAAAGAACAAGTCAAAAAGACATTAGGAGGATTAAATGGTAGTTTTTATTTTACTTATTACGTTATTACTGGCTTTAACATGTTTTACAAAGAAGGAGCCAGATAATATGGTTTTGGTTGAGGGCGGAACTTTTGAGATGGGGACGGATGATGTTGAAAAAAGTGATTATTATGTTCATGTTTTGGAACCTTCAGAACCCCTTCATTCTGTAACATTATCATCGTTTTATATCGGCAAATACCCAGTAATGCAAAAAGAGTGGCAGGCAGTGATGGGAAATAATCCTTCAAAAAATAAAGGTGATAATCTCCCCGTAGGGAATGTTAGCTGGTTTGATGTAGTGGAATATTGCAATAAACTCAGTGAAAAAGAGGGATTGACACCTGCCTATACGATCAATGAGGAAGATGTCACTTGTGACTGGTCTGCCAATGGCTATCGCTTGCCTACAGAAGCTGAATGGGAATATGCAGCCAGGGGTGGCAAGGAGTCGAAAGGCTATGACTATTCTGGCTCAAACAATGTTGATGATGTTGCATGGCACCAGAGAAATTCTGATATGAAGACTCATGATGTAGGAACAAAAGATCCTAATGAATTGGGCATTTACGATATGAGCGGTAATGTGTTTGAATGGTGTTGGGATAGGTATGAAGCTGAATACTATAGCGAGAGCCCAGAGAGCGATCCAAATGGACCTGATAATGGGGCTGGGCGTGTTATCCGTGGCGGTAGCTGTTATAATACTTACGTTGACTGCCTTGTGGTTTATCGCAGCTCCGAAAGTGAATACTACAGACACAATAGCGAGTTAGGTTTTCGTGTGGTGCGAACAATGTAATTAGATCTGAGAGCTGAGATGCTGGTAATTTCACGCAGTGAAATTGAGGGTTGGATCAAGCTTCGCTGCGGGTACGTTTAAAAAAATCGGTAGATTTTTTTAAACGTACCCACAACTATCCTTAGTTGTGCAGCGAAGCTAATTATTGACACGCTAAAAAACTTTAAGATTGGAGGATTAAATGATAATTTTTATTTTACTTATCATGCTATTACTGGCATTAGTATGTTTTACAAAGAATGAACCAGATAATATGATCTTGGTTGAGGGCGGAACATTTAAGATGGGGGGAGATGCAAACGATTTATATGACGAATACGCTGATACTGATGAGGGCAATGAAAAACCTATTCACCAGGTAACGGTTTCTTCATTTTATATTGGCAAATACCAAGTGACGCAAAAAGAGTGGCAGGCGGTGATGGGGGATAATCCATCAGAATTTAAAGGTGATAATCTCCCTGTAGAGAAAATTAGCTGGTACGATGCCGTAGAGTTTTGTAATAAATTGAGTGAAAAAGAGGGCTTGACACCTGCTTATACGTTCAATGGTTCAGATATTACTTGTGATTGGTCAGCCAATGGCTATCGCTTGCCTACTGAAGCTGAATGGGAATATGCAGCACGCGGCGGCAAGAAGTCTAAAGGTTATGAATTTTCAGGGTCAAACAATCTTGACGATATTGCCTGGTACCATAGAAACTCAGATAGAAAGACTCATGATGTTGGCACAAAAGCACCCAATGAATTGGGGATTTATGATATGACTGGTAATGTGAGCGAATGGTGTTGGGACAGATATGATGAATCATATTATCATAATAGCCCAAAGAACGATCCGAAGGGTCCTGATAGTGGCTCCGACCATGTAAATCGTGGCAGTTGCTGGGGCAGCAGTCGCTACTTCTGTCATGTGGCTTTTCGCCAATGTGCTGATCCTAAAAATACCTTTTGGAATCTGGGGCTACGTGTTGTGCGAAAGAACTGAGAACTGAGCAGAAGGGTAATTTCACGCAGTGAAATTGAGGGTTGGATCTGGCTTCGCTGCGGGCATTTTAAAAAAATCGGTAGATTTTTTTTTAACGTACCCACAACTATCCTTAGTTGTGCAGCGAAGCTTTTGTCTCTAACGACAAATGACGCGTACCAGACCCTAAACTTGCTGTCTGCGAAGGCATAAGTTCCTTCTCTATCATTAACGAGTATCTAATTGTATGTACAATTAGCCTTAATTGTACTCCAAGCGCTATTGACTGCGAGTACATAATAGATCGCAGTATCCAATTTCACGAAGTGAAATTGAGGGTTGGATCTGGCTTCGCTGCGGGTATTTTAAAAAAATCGGTAGATTTTTTTAAACGTACCCACAACTATCCTTAGTTGTGCAGCGAAGCTAATTATTGATACACTAAAAGACATTAGGAGGATTAAATGATAATTTTTATTTTACTTATTACACTACTACTGGCTTTAGCATGTTTTGCAAAGAAGATGCCTGATAGTATGGTTTTAGTTGAGGGCGGGACATTTGAAATGGGAGGAGATGATGAGTTTGAGAGTCCTGCTCATCAGGTAACTATTTCTTCATTTTATATCTGCAAACACCAGATAATGCAAAAAGAATGGCGGGCGGTGATGGGCTATAATCCTTCAAGATTTACAGGTACTTTTGATAATCTTCCTGTAGAATTAGTTACCTGGTATGAAGCAGTTGAATTTTGTAATAAACTGAGCGAATTAGCGGGTTTGACACCTGTTTATACGATTGATGAGGAAAATGTGACTTGTGATTGGTCAGCCAATGGCTACCGCTTGCCCACAGAAGCTGAATGGGAATATGCAGCACGCGGAGGTAAGAAGTCTAAAGGCTATACATATTCAGGGTCAAATAAAATTGATGAAGTTGCATGGTACGCATTTAAGTCTAATAATAATAAACGTGAGTTATACGACGAAAATTTTGAATTGCCAGAAGATGATAAATGTGCAGAAGACAACGAACGGCAAGAGGATTATTCTGATCATAGAACCCATTATGTAGGCACAAAAGCACCTAACGAGTTAGGAATATACGATATGAGTGGAAATGTGTGGGAATGGTGCTATGATTGGTATGACTTGTATTATTACCATAATAGCCCAAAGAACGACCCAAAAGGTCCTGATAGTGGCTCCGACCGCGTTATCCGTGGCGGTAGCTGGCAAAGCCAAGATACAGACTGCCGTGTAACTCTTCGCTTCTTTTGTAGCCCAGACTATTATGACGACGTGACAGGCTTCCGCGTTGTGAGAACAAGGTAGTGAGTTGGTCCTCGCTTCGCTGCGGGTGAGGTAATTTCACTGCGTGAAATTGGATAATTTAAATAACAACTAAGGATAGTTGTTGGTACGAGGGCTGATACCACTTCAATTGAACATTATTGTAGTCATGGCAATCATTAGCTTCGCTGCACAACTAAGGATAGTTGTGGGTACGTTTAAAAAAATCTGCCGATTTTTTTAAACGATACCCGCAGCGAAGCAAAAGCTTCCTCCAATTTCACGCAGTGAAATTAACTACAGCTTCACAAAAATCGATAGATTTTTTACCTAACCTTTCACGAAGTGAAAGTACCTAACCTTTACGAAGTAAAGTACCTAACCCGCAGCGAAGCGAGGACCAAAACAGTGTGTTGTCGTACGGTGAAAAAGAGTTGCCTGCAAACCCGCTTGTAGTAGGCATCTGCTGTTTTAGGTGAAAATAGTTTTCAAAAACCCCCGTTTTGTGAACCCAATATATATAGAGGGTCTTGTTTTTTTTATTCATATTTCATTATTCTTTATTTCAGGCTCAGTCAAGAATAAAAAATAAAAAAGAGCCATAGTTAGTACCATGGCTCTTTATTGGATTGATGTTTATACGATAAATTTACCGACCATCTTGTTTAGCTCGTCAGATAAGTTTTTTAGATCTTCGGCTGCAACATTTAATTCTTCAGATTCGTGTGCTGTGCTTTGAGCAGCTTCTGATATACCTGTCAAATTGCTTGTTATTTCGTTGATACCGTGAGTGATCTCAACAGTATTTCTTGCTATATCAGCTACTCCTTGGGCTGCATCTACGCTATTTCTTGACACATCATTGGCAGCATTTGCCACATTTGCTGAGTTCTTTGCAATCTCGATCACACCGTGCCCTGCCTCAGTGACATTTCTGCTGATGCCTTCTACAGATTTGCTTACTTCACGGCTATACTCACCGACCTTTTTGGAACTGTCTGCTGCATTGGCAATATTTTTTGCTATTTCATTGACAGTGACAGATTGTTCTTCTGCATTTGCTGCAACTGTGGTATTGATCAAGTTTAATTCATTGATGACATTTGCGACATTTTGAATAGAATCAGCTGCCTGTTGTGTTGCTTTTTGAATATCTTCAATTTGGAAAGCTATGCGCCCTGTTGCATCCCCTGTTTGTTTTGCCAACTCTTTTACTTCATTAGCCACAACTGCAAAGCCCTTACCTGCTTCACCTGCAGAGGCAGCTTCGATTGTAGCATTGAGTGCAAGCATATTTGTTTGATCAGCAATGTCATTGATCACTTGTACAATTTTACCAATTTCTGCAGAAGAAGACTGCAGTTTTTGCATTAAATCGCTTGTGTCAACCGCTTGCTTATTTGCTTTACTTGAGATCTCACTTGCTTTGTGCGTGTTTTTTGCTACCTCTGCAAGTGATGTACTCATCTCTTCAATTGCAGCTGCTGAAGACTGAACATTGTGTACTACAGCATCGATTTGAGTAGATATCTCTTGTATATTATTGTTCACCTGATTAACCTCTTTGACAACTCGCTCAACATTGGTGGATGCCTGTTCTGCAGCAGAGGCAACAGTATTTATATCATTAGACATTTGTTCTGAGGAATTGGCTACATGCGTAACGTTTGTAGAAGCTTGCTCAGATGCAGAAGCAATAGTATTGGCATTTGAAGAGATTTCAATGGAGGCAGTTGATACAACTTCTACTTGTGTGCTCATCTCAGTTGCACTGGCATTAACTGTATTTGCAGACTGTTTGAGGTCGTTAGCTTCTTTGAGTAATGCTTGATTGATGATGACTATGTCTTTGATCATCTTTTGCATATTATCCAAGAATTTATTGAACCAGGAGTTCATTTCACCAATTTCATCTTTGCTTTCAATAATCATTCTTTGAGTTAGATCACCTTCACCTTGAGCCAATTTTTCTAAGGCTTTAGTGGTGTTGATAAGAGGGTTTGTGATCGACTGCGCAAGCTTTAAAGATACAAAGATAAAGATAAAAATGGCGATTATCCCTATAATTAGCATACCAACAATCAATATATATAGGTCTGCGAGCATTTCATTTTTTGGCATAACAGTAATTACTGACCACTCTGTGTCGCCAATTGGTTGATAGAAAAAGAATGCTTGCTTTCCAGTAATTGGGTCTTTTGATTGGATTCTGCCAGCTTTTCCAGCATGAATTTCATCAGAAATTGCGATGAGCTTAGGGCAATTCTTCTCAACAGAGTATTCTTTCAAAGTCTTTTCCCCAATTAAATCTTTTTCTGGAAAAGATACAAAGGTTCCCTCTTTACTAATCAAAAAGGCGTAGCCTGTTTTTAATATTTTGATCTCAGATATTGTTTTATCAAGATCTTCAAGAGTGACATCACCACCAACAATACCAGAGAATTGATTGTTTCGATGTATCGGATACGTATAGGATGTCATTAATATATCTAAATCTGGGTCTATATAAGGTTCAGCAATGTTTTTGTCATCTTTGCTTTTTGTGGAAATATAATAGTCTTCATCAAACCAATCAGCTTCAGATGCTCCAAGTACAAATTCTCCATCTTCCTCATACCACCATGGAGCAAACATTCCGAATTCATTATCTGATGATAAATCATCTCTATAAATGAAATCACTATCTCGTCCATCGAATCCATCAGGTTCAAAAAGAATAAACAAGCCTTGAAATACTCTATTGTTTACAGTTAAAGCTTTTAAGTTGTTGATCAAAGTGGCTCTATCTTTTATTGATTCTGATTCTACAGTGACCTTGATTGCTTTTAAATAATTAAAATTCTCGTTAATATTAGTTAATATCTGGCAGCTAAGCTTTTCTGTATATGTGGTGCCATTATCATATGACAATTTCTCTTGCGACTTATATACTTGGTAAATAATAAAAGAGAATAAAATTAAACAAATAACAAAAACACTTAGTGAAAAGTTTTTGACCATCTTACTTCTAATACTCTTATTCATTATATAACCTCCAGTGTTTTTTTTTAAACAATAACATAATAAAAAATAGAAGTCAATAAAAAAAAGCACCTTTCGATGCTTTTTTTATAATTTTATTAAGTTAAATCATATCTCTATAAAGAGGGAATTTTGCAGTTAAATCGCGTACTGATTGCTTAATTTCTGCAAGCTTTTCTTCATGAGCGTACATAGTGTGAACCATTTTAATGAAGTTTGCTATTTCTTTCATTTCAGGCTCTTTCATGCCACGAGTTGTGACGGCAGGTGTTCCAATACGGATGCCAGAAGCTACGAATGGAGAGCGAGTATCGAATGGCACTGTATTTTTATTAACAGTGATGCCAGCGATATCGAGTGACTCTTCCATCTTTTTGCCTGATGGACCACCTTCTTCTTCTGTGCCAAGATTGACGAGCATAAGGTGATTATCTGTACCACCAGAAACGAGTTTTAAGCCCAATAACTGCAATTCTTTAGCCAAAGCAGCCGCATTATTGATAACTTGTTGTTGGTATTTTTTATAATCTTCACTGAGGGCTTCTTTGAAAGCTACAGCTTTTGCTGCGATAATATGCATGAGTGGTCCACCTTGAATGCCAGGGAACACTTTTGAATCTACAGTCTGAGCATATTCTTCTTTACATAAAATAAGCCCTGAACGAGGTCCTCTCAGTGTTTTATGAGTAGTTGTGGTGACGATATCTGCATAAGGAACAGGATTTTGATGTAAGCCAGCAGCAACTAAACCAGCAATGTGAGCCATGTCGACCATCAGTTTTGCACCAACAGAATCTGCGATTTCTCTAAACTTGGCAAAGTCAATTTTGCGTGGATAAGCACTTGCACCTGTGAGCAACATAGCAGGCTTATGCTTTTGAGCTAATTCCATGATTTTATCATAGTCAAATTGCTCATTTGTTGGGTCTACACCATAATGGATAATGTTGTAAAACTGACCTGAGAAGCTAAGTGGATGCCCGTGTGTGAGGTGTCCACCGTGAGCAAGTTCAAGACTAAGCACCGTATCGCCAGGCTGTATTAGAGAGAAATATGCAGCCATATTTGCTTGAGAACCAGAGTGAGCTTGCACATTCGCATGTTCTGCACTAAATAACTCTTTTGCTCTTTCAATAGCGAGTTTTTCTGCTTCGTCGACATATTCACAGCCGCCGTAATATCTGCCATAAAGTTTGTAGTTTACTTTGCCTGTCTTTTTGCTCCAACGATAAGGGTATCCTTCAGCATATTTGTTTGTGAGTACAGAGCCTGCAGCTTCAAGAACAGCT
Source organism: Candidatus Cloacimonadota bacterium (assembly GCA_029553545.1). Classification (GTDB taxonomy): domain Bacteria; phylum Cloacimonadota; class Cloacimonadia; order Cloacimonadales; family WRIO01; genus JAGOCT01. The sequence goes on along the minus strand of JAKPKU010000080.1, from coordinate 3,296 downwards.
CTTGAAACATAATTTTCAGATGCTATTAGCTCAAGATTTTCTTCTTGGCGTCTTAATTCATTATGCATTGCTGCATATAATTCTGGGTCAAATTGTTTAATGTGTTCCATATTATCCTCTTGTCCTTTATTTTTCTATTTTTTCTATTCTTTTAATATGTCTTGCATCATTGCTAAATGGCGTTTCAAGCCATGCCTTTACCATTTCTTTGGCATCTTCACGTGAGGTAAAACGACCTGCTAAAACAAGGATGTTTGAGTCATTGTGCTCACGAGAAAGACGTGCAATCTCAGCACTACAGCAGAGTGCAGCACGAATGCCCTTAACTTTATTTGCTACGATGCTCATGCCAATTCCACTACCGCAGATCAAGATGCCCTTCTCTTCTTGACCGTCTGCTACAGCATTTGCCACAGCCTTGCCCGTATCAGGGTAATCCATAGAGTCCGACGTGTATGTGCCATAGTCCTTGTACTCAACTTTAATTTTGTCTAAATAAGCTTTAATGGCTTCTTTCATTTCAAAGCCTGCATGGTCAGAACCGATTGCGAGTCTCATTTTTGTCTCCTATTCTTCGCTCATCAAGCATGATAAAGCGATGCAATATAGTTTAGATTTAGCGCTTTCACTGCGCGACATTACAACTACAGGTTTGATAGTTCCTTGAATTAGTCCTGCTAATTCTCCCTCAGCAAACAGCATTAAGCCTTTGTAAAAGATATTTGATGCTTCAATTGATGGACAAATTAAGACGTCAGCTTCGCCTGCAAGAGGTGTGGGAATACCCTTTATCTCTACGCTCTCAGGATCGCAAGCCAAGAATAAATCAACAGGTCCATCTATTGTACAGTCTGGTAATTGCTTTCTCTCTACCATCTTGCAAATGGCAGCATAGTCGAGTGTGCTTTGAAAATGTGGAGATACCTTTTCAGCAGCGCTTAAGAGGGCAACTTTTGGTTTTTCAATACCAAACTTATTTGCCATATTCACTGCGTACTTTACCATAGCAATCTTTTGATCGAGGTCTGGAAAAGGCAAAACAGCAGTGTCACTGACAAATAATAGTTTCTTATATTTAGGCACTTCTATCGCACAAACATACGACATGACAGTCTTGGGAGGTAAAAGCCCCTTTTCTTTATCTAATACAGCTTTGAGAAATTTGTCGGTATTGACAAGACCCTTCATCAAGACATCAGCCATACCCTCACGAACGAGACGCACAGCCTCTTTTGTTGCCTCAATATCATTTTCAAAGTGGAGAATCTCAAACCTACTATAATCTATCTTTTCATGTTCACAAAGTGCGATTATTTTGTCTTTATTTCCAAGCATTATTGGGTGAATAAAGCCCATTTGGGTTGCTTCATTAATTGCCGTTAGGGTGTTTTGATCTTCTGCCACTGCAATGGCAATGCGTTTTTTTGGCAGGCTTTTGACTCTCTCTACCAATTGCGATAAGCGTGTAATAGTTGACATCTTATATCCTTTAATTTGTGCTTGTTAATGCAGCAAGTGCAATGGAGTATAGCTTTGTTAAAGCTGAATCACCACGTGAAGATAGTATTGCAGGAACTTTTGCCCCAACCACATTTGCCGCTAATTCTGAGTTTAAAAGCTTTGTACATGTCTTATAAAAAACATTACCTGATTCGATATTGGGAAATAAAATACAGTCAGCATCGCCTGCTACAGTGCTCTTTATGCCTTTAATTTCACAGGACTCTTTATCAATTAAACCGTCAAGCGCAAGAGGTCCATCGACTAATGCACCTTTTATCTCGCCTCTATCTGCCATCTTGGCAATTAATGCTGCATCTACACATGATGGAATCTTGTAGCTAACCTTCTCTGTTGCAGCGAGCAGACCAACTTTTGGCATTTCATTACCCAGACTGTGAGCTGTGCTAATAAGATGCTTGACGATCGCTACTTTTTGCGCTATATCAGGTTGAGGAATAACTGCCACATCACCAACGATGAGCAATTTGCCAAAACCGTTTGGTTCGATAACCGAAACGTGTGTGAGAATAGACTTGCCCACCATGATGCCACGCTCTTTATTTAATATACAACGCATATAATTATCTGTACTCAATGTGCCCTTCATAATAATATTCCCATAACCCTTGTTTATCATATCACAGCACTTTAAGCCAGCTTCTATGTCGCTTGTCTCATGGATAATCTCAAAACGTGTGTGGTCGATGCCTGCCTCAGCGCAAAGACGTTTTATATTGTTTTCGTCTCCTGTCAACGTTGCAGTCACAATGTCCATTGAAATTGCTTCATCAACTGCCTCAATAGTATGTAAATCGTTGGCATAAGCGACAACAAGTCTTTTCTTTGGTCTTTTCTTTGCCTCTTCAAGCATCTCTTGCAGTTTTGTTATCTGCATAAATCATCCTCCAAATACAATATTATTATTAATTTTAACATTTTAAAAATAGGCTTTTATGTCAAGTGATATTTATGATAGTTAGCATACCCCGAAATTTTCGAAAACGTATGACTCAAGTGTAATTTGCCTTAGATCAGGATTTTTAACGCTGTCTTTTCTTCTTTTTCTACTTGCATATCCTATATAAACCATTTTTAAAATCTTTGAGAGTCTGTAAAAATAAAATCTATTCAGGGTAATCATGTCATTTTTGAAATCATAAACAAAGTGACGATACTTATCTGATACTCTGAGCAGTACTTTTTTACATGAATGAGGGTGTTGATTAATGCATAATTCAGATATTCTGATTTGAAGAATACAAAAGTTGAGAACTGAAAGATGAAATGTAATTGACCAGAGTCAACTAATGATATCTGTTAGTTCGAAATAAAACACCTCTAAACTCGCTCGTAGTAGGCATCTGCTGATTTAGGTGAAAATAGTTTTCGAAAAACCCCGTTTTGTCCTGCCATTATATATAGAGGGTGTTGTTTTTATTTATGAGTCTGCTTTATTCTTTTATAAACAATTTTGGGTACTATGCAACCGCCTCTTATTATATGTTTTCTAATTCAAAACTCTCTCTGTTGTAGTAAACCCACAAAACTTCATAAACAATAGATTAAAGTGCAGCTGCTTTTCCATTGCAACATCCGAATAGCCATACATCGATTGAAGTAAAAATATCTTTGTCATCAAAACTGGGCTATAGGGAATACGATGTTTCCCTACATTTGTTAATTTAGCTTTGTTTGATAATTTATTAATTCGTGACCAATCTAATAATTTTAAAACTTTTATTACTGGTTCATCTGAGAATTTCTCAACAATACTGTCTATTTCTGAATCGATA
>JAKPKU010000070.1 GCA_029553545.1 Candidatus Cloacimonadota bacterium | reverse complement strand
CATTACTGTTCCGCTTCTTAAGGTTGTCCTGGTTTTGCATTTCTTACACTGATACTGTTCAATTGTTTGCAACCAATAATGATCAGTACCACCACATTTTCTACAGATGACCCCTTGTTTATCCCGGAATTCCTTAAGTTTGATCCTGCATGAGGATTCATCAGGAAATGATTCAACAAATTTGATTAAATTCATGTCGAATATTTTCCAATAATATAATCAAATTATTTATCATTACCGATAGTCATTTAACATTTTTATAATCCCTTTTAAACTTAACTCTAAATACGATATAAGTAAATAAAAGAAATACTGCTGAGAACAATAAGTAATTTGTAAGCATATCAATTACTAAATTGTTAATCTTTTTTCTCATCAATTCTGCATAACGCACAACGGGCCGGGACTGTACGCTTAGGCACTACTAATTTTTTGCCAGTCATATTTCGTAGCATTGAAGCCCGATTATTCCTCTTTAGTTATTCAATTGTCTCACTACGGAGCGGCAATTGCATATACCGACCTGTTAGCTGGTGGCAATGTTTTCAAATGTGACTAGAAACGTTTCAGGCGTCATGACTGGTAGAGAACCATCCTTGTAGTCTTTAATATTTCTTGTGATTACACAGTCTACGTTTTTATGTTCTTGAGCTGCAAAATATTGAATGGCATCCTCAAAGTCTTTAAAATCCGAGGTTAGCGCTGATTTGACAATATCACTATCAACTTTCAGTATATCTACCAGTTCAGATAAATCCTGAAGAGTACTGATAACCTTTTTGTGGGTTCCAAACTTCCTGAGAACGTAATATAAGTTGCTGAATGAAAGTGATGGAACACAACCCTTGATTTTCTTTTGATCTATCAATGAAAAGATTTTGGCAGATTCAAGTGAAAAGGGCTTTCTGTCAGTAAGGAAGTCGACAATGACATCTGTGTCAATAAATACATTTTCCATTCTAAAGGTATTTATTGGTCAGTTGATCCGATAATTCTTTCTTGTAATCAAAGTTCTGAGGCACTTTAAATGAGCCGTGTAGTGATCTAACTTTTGGAGTCAACTCATAATCACTGATAGCTTTTCTACCTGTTAAAGCTTTAAAATAGGTTTCAACCAGATTTGAAAGGCTCCGCCCTTTATCTTTTGCGTATAATTTGGCCTTCTTGACTAACTCGCTGTCTACATTGAGTGTAAGTTTAGTGTCCATCTCTACGTAATTTAATTATTGCAAATATACGTAATTATTTTAATATACGTAATACATTGTGAATAATATTACGTGACTTCCGCTTGCAGCTACCGGTCGGCGGTATGTTTTGTTGGCGTGTCCCGACCTTAGGAGGGACTGGCGCAGTTTTTGCCTTGTGGATTGACAACAATATGTTCGGGAGATTATTAAAAGCTTCTTTATTGTCATCGTGCTAAAGAGGTACCGTAAAAACTGTGACAAGCCAATGAATTATACCGGTCTGTTGTGCTGAGTGCATTAATCTAAATCCAGAATGATTGCCAGGTTTTCTTTGACTTTATTGGAAAGACTTTCAGGCAATTCCCCAAGCTTTTTAATTAATCTTTTGTTATCAATCGCTCGCACCTGATCAATCATTATATCGCAGTCCTCATTAAGATTCGCGGTACCCTTTTTAATATGAACTCTTAAGATTTCAGATTCTTTCTGAATGTTCGTCGTCAGAGGACATATTATCGTTGAAGCGTGAGGTATCTTAGTCAAAAGATTTGTTTGTACTACAAGTACAGGCCTTGTCTTCCCTGGTTCTGTACCTATTTGAGGGTTTAAATCAGCAACCCATATTTCAAATCTGTGAACTGGCATAATCTATCTCTTCAAATTCATTAAGTACAGAAAGGGACTCGTCTTTTACCAGAGCGGATTCTTTCCTAAGTTTTGATTCTAATATTTTACGCCTCTGTATTTTATTATAATATTCTAGAGCCTCATTTATATACCTGTTTCTTGGTTTCTTTAGCTTGGAGAGAATTTTCTCAGTTTCTCCGTAGATCGAGTCGTCAATTTTTAATGATATTGTTTTCATGGCAATAATATTATTCTACAAAGGTATATACATAAAGTATATGCTACAAGTGTATTTAATAAATATTGCTTATGCACTTTAATAAAGTTACTATGCACATAATGCTGATTATTAACGTTATACTTTATCTTTAAGGTTTTATGCTGAACACTTGATAAATAAGGAAAGTAAGTAATATTACTTGACCGAACAGCATAAGCAATTAATAAAATTTATCGGATACATTACGGCATTCAGAACAACGGGCCCGGAATTGACGCCCGATTATTCCCGGGCCCGAAGGGGCGTGGCGGATAAAAGGCAGCTTTCCTTTCGGATTATACAAAATATCTTAAGTTCACAAACCTTCGACTGCTACCGGGGACAGCTATGACCTATACCGTTTGTTAGCAATAGGCTATTATTTAATTTTCGAATTTACCTCATCTTTTAGAGGTCAAAGATAGATTTTAATTATTGCCCAAATCATTGATGGATCAACGGCATCGTAAGTATGGATCAGCCTATTCCTGAATCCAATTATTTTTCCTGCATTTGACAAATGATTCGATTAATTCAATGGCCTGCAAAATATCAGATAATAACTTATTTCCCTGATCCGTCATAAATTAAAACCTTTGTTGCTTCTATACTTTTTTTAAAATAAGGATTACGGATTGATGATTCGGTCAATAAATCTACTTTTCGATTGAAGAAGTTTTCAAATAAGTCCCAGAGTGATAAGAGTTTTTCTCCCCGGTCAATCGGATCGGAACAATCAATTTCAACAAGTAAGTCAATATCACTTCTCTTTGGATCAAATCGGTCATCAGTTGAAGATCCAAATGCGTATAAGTATTTTATATTATGTGACTTACATAACAACAAGAAATCCTTTTTCTTTTTCGATGTTTGATCCCGTATTATCATAACTCAAAGATAATCATTTTAAAATTGTCATAATGATCATAGTTTGGTGATTATTCTTTGGCTTATTGCTAACGGTTGGAGGTATGAAAGGTTGGGGAGTGCGTAGCTGCTTATTTCTCAACCGATAAGAAACTTACCAGCGAGCGATGCGCTTGCCTTACCACTTAATCCCCAATGTCTTATGGCCGCATGTTGATGGCAGTTTTTATTTGAATAAATCACTGCTTCAGCTTTTTAATAGTGTCAAAATATAAAAAAGATGTTAATATGATCAACGAAGCACTTGTAAAAAGTGCAACAAAATACATTTTTTCAAATGACAAATTTAGACCAAGTAATAAAGCACCTATAACAATTATCCCGGAAATTATCGAATACCATTTTGTCTTATAAAACCATCCATAAGGAAAAAGATGAGCGCCAGTAATGATTGCATAAACCATAATAAAGTACTCAGGCATTTTAATCATTGTAAAGATCAAAAATGGAAAATAAAATAATTGGGCTAAATTTAACCAAAGCCCTAATGGTTGTATAGGATTGTTAGGGATTTTCCAATTAGTCTTCAGTATCTTGGAAAAGAAAAATGCCATCGGAAGAAGTGGTGCGCCTGCAATGAACACAAATATGGATCTGTCATAAGCATTGAATTTAAGTGTCCATAAATAAGCAATTATCAGCCAAATTACACTTGCGGCTAAAATAAAATCAATCCCGTTTTTTGATTTAATTGATAACTCATTTCTTAATTCATCCAATTTCTCCATTTCTATTGTCATTTTTTGTGAGTCTTTACTAAAATTGCCACCAAAGGTCTGCGGTATGGGACGTGGCGGATAAAAGGCAGCCTTCCTTTCGGGTTATACAAAATTATCTTAAGTTCACAAAGTTTCGAGTACTTCCGAGGATAGCTATGACCTATACCGACATATTGTGCGTAGTTGTTTTATTAACTAATTATCAATCAGAAATAGTAAGCAAACCCGATGGTTAATATAAGACCTTTTCTTTTAAAATCTTTATCATTCTCAGAATCTTCATTGTATTTAATATTTATGTACTTTATTAATGGCTCAATTCGCAGGTTTGAGTTAAGTCCAACCGAGTAACCAATTCCGGCTGAGTAACCTGCTATTTTGTAGCTAATTTTTTTAGGACCTCCCCAGAAACCTATTTGAGTTGGGATAGGATTACCAATCAGATTAATGATTGATCTTCCGCAACCAAATTCTGCAATAGCAAACAATCCAAAGCCGGTGTAGTATCTCAAGAAAGGACTTAAAGCAATCTCGTTTCCGATTGATTTGGTATATATGTGTTTATCATATTTAATATAATCATATTGGTATTCAATTCCGATACCTATTGCTATTCTTTTAGCAATGAAATAACCAAA
>JAKPKU010000031.1 GCA_029553545.1 Candidatus Cloacimonadota bacterium | reverse complement strand
TATTGCTTAGTGCATAGGAGAGGTCTGTCCAAATTTTGGATAGACCAACAAAAGGGAGGTAAAAAAGCTCCAAAATACATAGATTTCTGACAAAAAAGTACAGATTTAGCTTAAATTAGGGTATTATATTCTCACTTTTTTTGTAAATTTCTAAATCAAAAGTCTCCATTTGTTAATCATAGTGGAGGCAATTATGCATCAAGAAGAACATGAGAATGATATACAAAAAGAAATAGTAAAACTGAAAAAAAAGCGAATTAGTTTTGACAAAGCTGACATTGAGCAAATAGAGCAATTAGTAAATAAATGCAGGGCTCAGGGTTTACAAGAGCAATTAGCAGAAATACTCTTGCTGAAAGCCCGTTATTTAGCTGGTACTTCTAAATCTGAGACAGCGAGTATATTATTCGATGAGGCGATGTCCATTGCTGAATCTTTAGATTCTGCTACTCTAAAAGCGACGGTCTTTAAAAGCCAAGCTTTTGTGAAAAAACTATTTTGCCAATATGATGAAGCAATAAGTTTTGAATTAAAAGCCCTAAATCAACTTGTTGGCACTGATCAGTATACGTTAAGATGCGATATTCTGAAGAGTATTGGTGCATCATATTTGAGAAGGGGTGATGTAGTAAATTCATATAAGCAATTGCAAAAAGCCTTTAAAATAGCAAATGAGCATAATATTCTCCGATCACAAGCTGAGATATTGGCATGGCTTAGCGAGATAGAATTAGAAAATGAGAACTATGATAAAGCTGTCGAAATAATGATGCAGTCTAATAATATTCTCTTAGATTTGGGTGATTGGCAGAACTATGCTTCAAATTTAAATATAATAGGAACGTTTCATGTGAGCAATCTTGACCAGTCTTTATTTTACTATAAAAAGGCAGAGGAAATATCACGCGAACATAATTATGTGGACGAGCTATCAGATGCACTAAATAATATTGGAGCAGTGTATTTTGATAAAAAGGAATATGATACTGCAATAAAGTACTATAAAAAGTCTTTAGATATTTCAAGTAATTATAAATACACGACTAATTATGCGAATACCCTGCTCAATATTGCCGATATATACAAGTTACAAAACAATTATACAAAAGCTTTAGAGTACTACGAAAGCGGATTGGAGATTTCCAAAAACACTGATAGCCCTTTTGCCATTATTGAGGGACATATATCTCTGTCTGAATTTTATTATCACTTTGTTCAATACGACAAGGCTTTGCAGAGCGTACAAAAAGTATTAGACCAAGCAATTGAAATTGACGATGCATCCTACCTAATGCGTATTTACAAAGTATATTATCAGGCATATGAAAAGAAAGAATTATACGAAAAGGCTTATGAATACCTAAATCTTTATAGAAAGTATTTGAGTATAAATGAAAACCAGATAATACTGAAAAAGATGAAAAACATTAGTAATCAGTTTGAAAAGGATATCATTGAGCGGGAAGCAAAAAAAGCGGCAGAAGTAGAAGCTATCAAAGGAAAAATGGCAATGGCTGTAACTGCCAACCACTATTTAAACCAGCCGCTGATGTTGTTGCAGGGCAACCTTGACTTGATTACAAGTAAACTTATACAGAATAATATCAATATATGTGATAATTATATCAATAACTTGCAAGCGGCGATAAACTCTTTCACTAAGCGATTAGCAAAGCATAAAATGCAAGAGGAGAAGTAAAAAATGAAAAGCATTTATACAGAAATTCAAGTGTTTTTAGACAATATGTATAAAAATATAAAAGAAAACAAAATGGCTACCAAGAGCAAATGCCTTGACCTCCTTAATAAAATTGAGCTCGAACAACCTAATAAATGGCATTTATTATTAAACCTCTGCTTACTACGAGTGTCTGACCAGAAAGACTTCAATCATATCAAAAGCACTTGTGAAGAGATCGAGCATGCTCTTGCGGACATTGAGCTAAAAGCACAGTTGCATCTTACCTTAGCTGATTTATACAATAGATTTAATAAAAATGAAAATGCAATACACCACTACGAAATTTGCTTGCCTCTCTTTAAAGAGTCGGCAAACGTCATTGCTTACACTCAAACAAGGTTTAATCTTGCTATTTTGCTTGTAAAGATTGAAAAATATTTCGATGCCTTCAAACTTCTGATTTTGCTAATAGAAGACAATATTATAAAAGAAGATTACAATAGAATGATCATTGCCTATAAATGGCTTGCTATTATTGAAAAAGACTTAAAATACAACGAAGAGAGTATAAAGCATTGCATTCTAATGGGCGACTTATCTTTACAAAAACAAGACATGTATAGCTATGCAGAAGCATATAGTATGATCGGGTCAAATTATAGTTACTTAAACAATTACGACCAAGCTTTAAAAGCATTATTCATCAGCTATGAGGTGTGCTCACAAAATTCATTTATCGACTTGCTCGCAATCACAACTCGCAATATCGGCTTTGCATACATGACTATGCAAGATTTTGATCAAGCTGAAAAATACTACTTTATCTCAATTAAACACGAAAAACACATCAATAGCTGTAAACACTTGGCAGACAAATACCTCGACTTAGGTCACATCTATTTTCAAAAAAAAGATTACCCTCAAGCACAAGCTTGCTTGATTAATGCTATGTCAATAAAAAAAAAGCATGAACTGGAAAACCTCTCTTTGATCTTTCTATGCTATGCAGAGCTCTTTATCGAACAAAATAAGAGGGTGTTGCATAGTCAACTATATTTTCTCAAGAAATCTATTTAAAAAAAGGCATAAAATTAATGTAAATATCTCTTGACAAATAAGTTAGGAGGTTTATATTGGTACTTAATCAACCACAAGGAGATAAGAAATGAA
>JAKPKU010000028.1 GCA_029553545.1 Candidatus Cloacimonadota bacterium | reverse complement strand
TATTATAACTCAAGTAGTTCCAACTGTGTATATAATGGGTTTGATAGCAATGGAAGTACCTATTTTGCAAGTGTAAGTTCATCAATAGGATTTATAAGTAATTCATATGCGTCTGCTACTTATTGTAATATTACTGTTTCTTCTATAGATGAAACCAATATAACATTATCTGTATCCGCAACGCAGGGATACTCTGATTACCCAACTTTTTATTATGTTTGGGAAGCAGAAGCATAAAATAAACAAAATATGACAACATCAAAAGTAATATACAACGGAAAAGTAATAGGCGAAATACCAGAAGAGTTAGCAAAAAATATTAACTCAATGGGAAAACCAGCAGATACAAATACAAACACACAAGATACTCCAATATCAAGTGTTTTTGGAAGTAAATCAGAAGACGACATAGCATTAGAGAAAGCAAGAGAAACTCAGTACAGAATGATTCAGGATTCGGCAAGTTATAATCCAGACATTGACGACCCTGCTATTAGAGCAAGGGCTATTAGTAATATACAATCAGAAATAGACGCTTTAAATAAGGCGGCAGCAGAACAAAAAGCAGAAATTGCTAGAAGATTAGGGATTCAGTCAACTGGTGAATTGGGAAATCAAAGAGCATTACTTGCAGGTTCAGGAATGTTAGGACAAGTATCAGGTGCGGCAGAGAAATCAAACCTTATGACAGCTCAAGAAGAGAGATTACAAGGTTATCAAAAACAAGTTGATGTTGCGACACAATCAGCAGTTTCAGCACTTATGGCAGAGGCTAGAAGGGCAGCCAATGAAGAAATACTAGCTAAAAAGACTGCTTATAATGGAAGTCCTCAAGCGATTATAGATTATCTTACTACAAAGAAAGAAAGAACAGCCGAGAACATTAATTCAATTGTAAGTAAAGCATTATTGAATAATGTTGATTTATCAGACGCTAGTTTAGTTAAGAACTTAGCATTAAGTATGAATGTTAATAGTTCAGATTTATTAAATGCTTATAAGTTAGCTAAAGAAGAACAAGACGCTTTAAATGCCGAAGCAGAAAAACAAGCACAAAAAGAAGCATTAGAACAAGAAAAAATAGCAGCAGAAACATTAAAATTAAAGGCAGAAGCATACAAATTAAATAATCCTGAAGATAAACTAATGTCAGTTGACGGTGGATTATTTAACGCTACTAAAAATGTATGGATTGTTTATCCAAAAGATAAAGAAGACGAATATATTTTTGATAAAGACGGTAATATATTTAATAAGACAAAGGGAGTTTATGCGAAGACTGGAACTATGGAAGCACCAGCAGGAGTTGCAAAAGACCTTTCAGGATACGATAATACTATGGCTACAATTGACGACTTATTAGATAGTAAAAACAATAAAGCATTAAAGCAAGCAGTTTCATCAAATCCACTTGCACATATTGAGCCTTGGGAGAATTGGGACTCAGGAAAGAAGAACTTTATAGCATCTGTTGAGCAATTAATTTCAACAAGTGCTTTAGATGCTTTAGTTTCTGCAAAGGCAAGAGGTGCAACATTTGGTGCTTTATCAGATAGAGAAATGAACTTATTAAAAGCAGCAGCATCTAAAATAGGAACTTGGACAAAGACAGACAAAAACGGAAATGTTATAGGATATGACATAGACCCTGAAAACTTTAAAATAGAATTAAATAAATTGAAAGAGTCCGCAAAGAAATTAAAAGAATATGCTTTAAGAGAACAAGGACAATTAGAGTCTGGGGGAGTTGAAGATACTTTGGATTC
>JAKPKU010000015.1 GCA_029553545.1 Candidatus Cloacimonadota bacterium | reverse complement strand
TGTCCACATCTAACAATCGCTTTAACCTGACTAAAGCAGGTTAAGCAAATGTTAGATGGCTTGCCAACCGTGTAACCGCTAAGGCTTGTTACGCGGATGGCCGACTAAGGAGAAAAGATGCAACTGATTCACGGTGATTGTTTAGAAAAGATGAAAGATATTCCAGATAAAAGTATTGATATGATCCTCTGTGATTTGCCTTATGGGACTACTGCTTGCAAGTGGGATGTAATAATTCCTTTTGAACCTTTATGGGAACAGTACAAGCGAATTATTAAAGATCGTGGGGCGATTGTGCTGTTTGGTAGTGAGCCGTTTTCAAGTCATTTGAGAATGAGTAATATAAAGCAATATAAATATGATTGGGTATGGAATAAAAAACTCGCCGGTAATGGAATCCTTGCAAAGATTCAACCACTTAAAATACATGAGCTTATCCACGTTTTCAATTCTGGTATTTATTACCCGCAAAAAACAACTGGAAAGCTCAGAAGCAAAATGGGACTAAAAACATCTGAATTGAATAATGGTGATGGAATAAAGGGTGTAGACGAATATAAAAACGATCAATACTACCCAGTTTCTATTCAAGAATATGGAATTGGGAATCTAAGAACTGGCAGATTGCATCCCACCCAAAAACCAGTGCCGTTACTTGAATACCTTATCAAGACATACACGCTTGAAGGAGAAACTGTTCTTGACAACTGTATGGGCTCTGGTTCTACAGGCGTTGCTTGTATAAATACTAACAGAAACTTTATAGGCATCGAAAAAGACGATAAGTATTTTGAGATAGCCAAGAAAAGAATAGAAGAAGCGAAAAGTATTTTTAATTTGGGAGAAAAATGAAAACAATATTATGCACCCACACAGATTTAGATGGTGGAATTTCTTGGTTTGTATTAGATTATTTTAAATGGGTAATGAAAAGAAAAGGATCGCAATACATTGAAAAAATTGTAGACATAATGTTGGATAAACTAAAGGGGTGACAAATGATGCAACTGATTCACGGTGATTGTTTAGAAAAGATGAAGGATATTCCAGATAAAAGTATTGATATGATTCTTTGCGAC
>JAKPKU010000251.1 GCA_029553545.1 Candidatus Cloacimonadota bacterium | reverse complement strand
TCTACATGGAAGAAATCGATAAAGAGCTCGATTTAATGGTGTTATGGAAGCTTCAAAAGCCAATTCTTAAAAAAGAGGTACAGATCTAATGCTTAAGTATAGACTTAGTATGCGTAGTTTGATTATAGGGCTTTTTGTGGTCTTATACGCAGGTAGTTTGATTGTTTTAAATCAGTTTTTTACTAAGATGCAAAGAGAAGAAGAAAGAATTATCAATAATATTACCTTTAATAATGACTTAAATGATATCGTCTTCAATACCCCAGAGGATCAAGAGTTGATTGGAAATCTCTCGAAAAAGCTTAATCAGTCTATGGCAGGCTTGAAAATGCTACAAAATGAGACTAAAATCTACTCCTCTTTACTCTTATTAACTATCATGATACTGTCAATTTTTGTCTTTATTTTTATCTTTTATATTATTACCAAGCCTATCAATGACCTACAGACGGCGACAAATAAGATTAAAAAAGGGGATTTTAATGTCTATTTACCGCCCAAAGGGATGACTGAGATCAAGTCTCTCATCTACTCTTTTAATGATATGTCACGCGAGCTTGAGAATATCCAACAAAAGCTCTTAATTGCTCAAAAAGAAATGATTTGGAAAGACTTATCGCGAATTTTGACTCATGAAATCAAAAACCCACTTACCCCTATTCAGCTGACCTTGCAGAGATTAGAAGAGAAATATGAAAATGACCCTGTTAAGTTTAATGAAATCTTTCATGAATCTTTAGATATTATTTATCAAGAAGTCGGTAACTTGCAAAATCTCGTACAATCTTTCTCTGCTTTTGCTAAAGATACACCGCCCAATCCAACTATCTTTGACCCTGCAAAAGCTATCATTGATATATTAAAACCATATCAAAACGATTATCAATTAGAGTTTGATTTGCTTGAAAACAAGAGAATTAAGTTCGATCAAACACACTTTTATCAAATCCTTACTAATGTTAGTCAAAATGCAATTGAATCAACAAATGAGTCAGGTAGAATCTGGGTCAGCCTAAAGAAAAGCCACTCGTTTCTTGTTTTATCAATCAGAGATGAAGGCAAGGGTATTGATAGCAAAGATTTACCACGCATATTTGAGCCCTACTTTACCAATAAAGCGAAAGGTACAGGGCTCGGGCTTGCCTTAGTCAAGAGACTTTGCGACGCCAATCATACGAATATTAGAGTAAAAAGCGCAGTTGGCAAAGGCACAGAAATTGAGATAATCTTGGAGGAAATACTTGAAAATAACGATAATTGATGATGAAAAGAATATTTGTATCAGCCTAAAAAATATCTTAGAAGATGAGGGCTATCAATGCACATATGCCACTTCTCTCGATGAAGGTAAAAAGATAATAGACAGTAACTTGCCAGATTTACTGCTCTTGGATGTGCAATTAAAAGATGGTAATGGACTTGACTTTTTAAAGATAATAAAAGAGGCTCATCCAGAACTGCTTGTCATTATGATTTCAGGGCATAGTGGTATAAAAGAGGCGGTGCAAGCAATGAAATATGGTGCATTTGACTTTATTGAAAAGCCTCTCAATCTCGCACGTATCAAGCTTACAGTGAATAATGCACTCAATTTTACCTCCTTGCAAAATGAGTATCAAGCACTAAAAGAAAACTATAATGAGCAATATCAGATTATTGGTGAAAGTAAGGCTATCAAAGATGCTTTACAAGTTGTGCAAAAGGTGGCAAAGACTAATTCACGTGTGCTAATTCGCGGCGAAAGCGGTACAGGTAAAGAGCTCTTGGCATATGCTATTCATGCCCAGTCTACTCGCTCCAATGCAGCATTTATAAAGTTTAATTCTGCAGCTATTCCCAATGAGCTCGTTGAAAGTGAACTTTTTGGACATGAAAAAGGCGCCTTTACGGGAGCTATCAAAGGTAAAAAAGGTAAGCTCGAAATGGCAGATAAGGGGACTCTCTTCCTCGATGAGATCGGCGACATGAGCCTCTCTGCTCAAGCAAAGATATTACGCGTATTGCAAGAAGGAGAGTTTGAAAGAGTGGGCTCCAATGATATTATCAAGATCGATGTACGTATCATTGCCGCCACCCATAAAAACCTCGAAGAGATGATTGAAAAGGGTTTGTTTCGTGAAGACTTATTCTATCGCCTAAATGTCGTGCCTATTGTCTCTCCAGCTTTGCGTGATAGAACAGAGGATATCCCTCTTTTGGCAAAGTATTATTTCAATAAGTTTGCTGCGGAGCTCAATCTTCCTCTCAAAGAGTTTTCTGACAGTGCTTTAAAAAAGCTCAGGACGCATGCGTTCAAAGGAAATATTCGAGAACTAAGAAACTTGATCGAACGCCTATACATCCTCTGTGATAGCAATATTATCAATGAGAAGGACTTATCGCTTACTGAGGAGAGTAAAGACTGCGAACTCGCTTTCTGGACCACGACCACTCTCTTTCAAGATAAAAAAGACGAGTTTGAATACAAATATTTCAGTAAACAATTCGAAATACATGACTACAATGTTAGTCGAACTGCTCAGGCTTTAGGCTTGCAGCAGAGCAATCTATCAAGAAAACTAAAAGAATTAAATATTGGCATAAAGGAGAAATAAAATGAGAACAAAATGGTATTTATTAGGCTGTGGCACATCTATTTTGCTACTGTTTTTGGTATTTGTTTTTGGTATAAGATCTTTAATGAAAACCAGCCAACAAGCAACTGTTAAGGTGCAAAACAACTCAGCGCTCGTCATAGACATTGACAAATTAGTGCCTGAATACTCAGATCTAACAGATTCTCACTTCAATTTAATCCCAATCTCAGCGCATGATATTATAGAAAAAATAAATTCTGCTGCTACGGATCCAAAGATTAAATGTATTATTTTAAAACCAAATAACTATTCAATTGGCTATGCGTCTTTGCATGAGATAATGCTTGCATTGGCAGAGTTTAAAACAACTGGCAAAAAGGTCTATGCTTATTTAAACTTCGTTGGTCAGAAGGACTATATCTTGAGCACGGTTGCTGATGAAATCTATCTCAATCCCTCTGCTACTGCAGGAGTGTATCTGACAGGTGTAGGCTCAAGTATCACTTTTTACAAAGATATGTTGAGCAAATTGGGCATAGAAGTGAATATTGTCAGAGCAGGCAAATACAAGGCTGCGGGTGAATCATTCTCCAGAAATAACATGTCTGCAGAGTTCAAAAACAATTTGATGGGCTTGTATGAGGATATTTATGTTCAGCTTTGCGCCGATCTTGCCAAGAATAGAAATATCGAAGATGAGACAGTTCGCAATATTTTTGAAAATAGAGCAAACCTCTTTATCGCTCAAGACGAGGCACTGAACTTCAAAATGGTTGATGGGCTTATTCAAGAAGACCAAATGTTAAAGAATATTGGTATTGATAAAGACCATATGGTTTCTATCTCAAAATACCAAGCTACACCGATTAAACAGAAGAATCAGAAAATCGCTGTGATCTATGCTATGGGCGAAATAAATAGTGTAAAAGCTAATATTGGCACAATGAATATCAATTCCAAAAACATGAAAGAAGTTGTCAGTAAAGTAAAAGAAGACAATTCAATCAAAGCGGTTGTCCTTCGAGTAAATAGCCCTGGTGGTTCAGCTTTGGAATCAGATATTATCAATTATTATATCGAAGAATTGAAAAAGGTGAAGCCTGTAATTGTCTCGATGGGCGATGTGGCTGCTTCAGGCGGTTATTATATCTCAGCAAATGCTAATTATATTTATGCTGACCCTTATACTATTACTGGCTCTATTGGCGTAATTTCAATGTTGCCAGATGTTAATAAGTTGGGTAAAAAGATAGGTTTATCGTCTGAAAGTGCAGGTTATGGCAAGTTTATTAATGTGCTTGAGCCATGGAAGCCTACCAATCCAAACATGCTTAGCTCATTCCAAGACATGACAGATAGAACATATCTTGAGTTCAAAACAGTGGTATCACGAGGTAGGGGCATAGATGTCGATACTGTTGATGATATTGCACAGGGGCAAGTTTGGAGTGCACCTGATGCCAAGGCACACAAGCTTATTGATGAAGTTGGCACACTCAATGATGCGATATTAAAGGCTGCTGAATTAGTTAATCTTACCGATTATTCAGTTGCTTCTTATCCACAAAAGAAAGACTTGATAAACGCTGTATTGCAAGAGAAATTTGATTTACAAGTCGCTCTCAAAGTATTGTCAGGCAAATACACTATTGAAGACATCCCAAATCACATAGAAAATACTCTCAACTCCATTATCGAATCACCTGTTCAAATGAAATTACCGTTCTCCCTCGATAATTAATAACATATAAGCAAGCTTTCGGGCTTGCTTTTTTTTGTTCAATCATATTAAAAAAGCCCTACCCCATGTTGTTACATAGGGTGGGGCTATATATTTTAGGCTTTTAGCAACTAATAAGAGCTTTTTATCTTTCGCCTAATTGTCTGTCGAGCATAAAGATACCGTTTCTACTATTGCCAATCAATTCTAAATGATCGACAATCTTGCCCACAGATTCTTCTTCTTCAATTTGTTCATCGACAAACCATTGTAAGATGCTCTTTGATGCATGGTCATTGATTTTTATCGCTAAATCCATCAAATCATTGATTGAATTTGTTACAAAAATCTCATGTTGAAGTGCTGCTTTAAAGAAGTCAATATATTCAACTGCTTCAAGTTTTGGTTCTGGTATAGCAGGCACCTTTACAGAGCCACCGCGTTCGAGGATAAAGTTGACGAATTTCATAGCATGCACGTGTTCTTCTTCTGCTTGTTTGAAAAACCAATTAGCAAATCCGTCTAAGCTTTTTTCAGCAAATTTTACAGCCATAGCTAAGTATAAATATTCTGCATAAAATTCTTTTGCAATCTGTTCATTCATTGCTTCATTCATTTTTTCTGGTATCATTGTTTCCTCCATTTTAATTCATAGTATAAATATAATACGTTTTTGCTAAAAAGCGAATTATTTTTCTATTTCTTTGATTAATGAGTCAGTAATTTTGTTCAAATCATCTCCTGATGGAACATATTGAAGTCTAAATGATGGTAATAATTCAAATCCGCATTCTTTTAAGATACCTTCGACAATGCCGACAGCCTGTCCGCCCCAGCCATAAGAGCCAAAAGCAAGCCCTATTCTGTTTTTAGGCGCAAGCCCTTTCATATAGGTCAAGAAAGCAGAAACTGAAGGCAAGATGCCATTATTCAAAGTAGGTGAGCCAACGCAGATATACTTGGCAGTGATGAGCTCTGTCATGATATCTGAGATATGGTTTGATTGCAAATTCATCATGTGCACGGGTATATCGAGAGCTTCAAATGCTTCACGAACAGCCAATGCCATCTTCTTGGTAGAGTCCCACATAGTATCATATACAATGACAGCCCTTTCTTCCGCCTCATTAGAAGACCACTTTACATATTCTGCGATTATCTCTTTGATATGTTTACGCCAGATAATACCGTGACTATTACAGATGGTATCGAAGTCAAGTCCTCCTACAATTGCCAGCGCTTTTTGGACTTGCTCACCATATGGTAAAACGATATTGCCATAATATTTACGTGCTTCTTCGAGAATGATATTGATAGGATATTCATCGTCAAAACGCTCAGAAGATGCGATATGTTGACCAAAAGCATCATTGGAAAACAGTATTTTTTCTTCAGGGCAATAGGTCACCATATTATCAGGCCAGTGTACCATTGGTGTATGCACAAATGTCAGTGTACGCTTGCCAAGAGAGAGAGTTTCACCAGATTTTACTGCATGATAATTCCAGTCTTTTTTATAATGTAGTTTCAAGCCTTTCTCGCCATTGGGGCTGGTATAAATCTTTGCATTTGGACATACATTCAATAACATTGGTAATGAACTCGAGTGATCCATTTCGATGTGGTTTTGTACGATATAATCGATCTTTTCAGGGTCGATTACAGATGCAATTCGCTCAATCATCTCATTAAAAAGATAGTGCTTTACATTATCAATCAGGGTTATTTTCTCATCTATGATTAAATAAGCATTGTAAGTTGAACCACGCTGCGTCATATAACCATGAAAGTTACGTAAATCCCAATCTATTACCCCAACCCAATAAACACCTTTTTTAATTTCAATAGCTTTCATGCTTCCTCCATAATTAATTAGTATAATAATATAATAAATAGTTTTATGCAGATGTCAATAATATTTTTAAAGAAAGTTAGCATACCTGCAAAAAAACTTGAATGAACTATAATGCATTACGATATTTCTTGCTCTTCGCTTGTGTTAGAGCAATTATACATTATGCATTGTGAATTATGAAAAAAAACAACACCCTCTATATATATAGGGCTTACAAAACGGTGTTTTTTGAAAACTATTTTCAGTCAAATCAGCAGATGCCTACTACAAGCGGGTTTATGGATGATTTTTTTTTGAACAAACAACTTTTGGTCCTCGCTTCGCTGCGGGTGAGGTACTTTACTTCGTAAAGGTTAGGTACTCTGACTGCGTCAGAGGTTAGGTACTTCGACTGCGTCGAAGGTTAGGTAAAAAATCAATTGATTTTTGTTTTGCTGTAGGTAATTTCACTATGTGAAATTGGAGGGAGTTTTTGCTTCGCTGCGGGTATTGTTTAAAAAAAACGGCAGTTTTTTTTAAACGTACCCACAAC
>JAKPKU010000034.1 GCA_029553545.1 Candidatus Cloacimonadota bacterium | reverse complement strand
AAGAACAGATGTAGGTGTGCTGGAGACACTGATAGAGCGCAGTAACCTATTTGACTATGAAAAAAAGCACTTTTATCTGTTTGCGAAAACAGGATTTACAAAAGGCTGTCATGACTATGCCGAAAAGATGGGTAATGTGACACTTGTTCCATATGAGGATTTATTTAAACTATAGCCGTATTGAATTGATATAATAAGGAGATAGAGATGGCTAAGATAATGGAGATTATAGAGAAGCAAACTAAGGGAAAAAGCTATCGTACATACAAGTATAGTTATGATTCCATTGGTTTGCCCTCAATCAATTACGATGATGATTCAAATAAAACGATTAAATGGAAGGAATCTGGAGAAACTAATATTTCCAAGAATCCCATTGATTTGAAGCCTTTAGCAGACCAACTACAAAAGATTGGAGACAAACCATTACTTAAATACTTCCTTGACGGGTCACGTCGTGTTTTTAAGGTTGATGATATAGCATATAATAATCAAGTTTTTCCTGTTGTTGCTGGACAAATTGGAATAGGATGTTGCAGTCGTGAGCAAAAGTGTATGAGAAAGGAACGTTTCTATCGTGAATTAGTGTTAGCGCTTCCAGATAAAGCAAATGCTGATGGTTGGAATGATGCAGCATACTTTGCTGCTCAAACTGAGAAACTTAATAATAGTGAAGAGTTAAAGAGATTAAATCTACATTTTTCTGCTATTATTCCTTATTCTACTTCTAAGATTGGTTCGTCTGAAGTTAAACTTGATAATTTAGCTATTGCTGCCATACAAGATTATATGATTGAGGCAGAAAAACGAATGGTTGCTGAACTGGTAAAGGACAAGAGGTTAGGACAGGATTCATATTTATTGAAGGACGGTTCCCTAGAATATAAAGATATGAAATCCGGTCGTGAAGACTTGAGAACTTTGCAGAAAATAAAGTCTAATTATCATTGGGTAATTGGTGTTTCAAAATCCTTTAATCCTGCGAGTTGTCTCGATTATACTGGAAAACCTAACTCAAACTACATTGCTAACCTGCCTGTACTACATAGAACACCAGTAGCACGATATGAGAACAGAGAGTTTTTGGGCGATATTCAGTTTGGAGTTTGGTACATTCGTTTGCGTGATAAATTCAGAACGCAAACGCCATTTGATGGTGTTGTAAAAGTTGAAAAAATAATGTTGGATAATGAAATTGATTATGGAATTGACAGCGATGTTATTGATGTTATCTCTGCTAACATTATAAATGAACGTAATCCTACCTGTTATGGTACGGACCGGCGTTGGGCTAATCACTTGTATCCCGTTTTTTTGACGGAATCGTATGTGAAAAGTAAATATATAAGTACAGAAATGTTTTTACATCTATTTTGAGGAGGATAAATAGAATGGCTAATACTGTTATAGGGCGCATAGTGGCAACAGAAAAGAAACCAACAACCATTGATGATTTTACATTTTGGACGGATTCAAAACTTATCTTAAATCCGTTTGATATTGTGAAAGTGGAGCATGTAAACGATTCAGTTTCATACGGAGTTGTTGAGGATATTGCCCACATTACCGATGCTGCAAGTTTTCTTACCAATTATATCTCAAGTGACTTTGGTGATGTAAGTGCTGAAGAGAATACTCTGCGTGTAGGAATGAATTATGTTACTGCTAAAGTTATATGTAATACTAAAAACATATATATTCCTCTCCAGAATAATGTAAAAGTTATGCTTGCTACTGCGAAGGAAATCAATTATGCTCTTGGTTTAGACGATATTCGCAACCCTCTTGTTTGCGGTTATCTTGAAATGTATGAAGGAACAAAGGATTGTGAAAAGGTTACTTTGCCTGTGAATCTCAATTCTAAGTTCATTATTGGACCAGAAGGTGCTCACTTGAATATTTCAGGTATTTCTGGGCTTGCTGCAAAAACTTCATATGCAATGTTTTTACTCAAAGCCATCCAAGATAGTTACATGAAGAAGAGCAAAGAAGACGAAGATGAAGATAGTGTCGCATTTGTATTGTTTAATGTGAAAGGCAAGGATCTTCTTGCAATTGACCAGTTAAATGATTTTTATGATGAACGCAATCCTGAGCAAGCTCGTAATGAAACACATGCGAAATACAGGGCTTTAGGCTTATCTACTGAACCGTTTAAGAATGTTCAGTATTACTATCCTTACTCTATACCGAATACGCGTCATTGGAATACTTACATGACACCTCAAGAAGTCGAGGATAACATCAAAAAGAAAAAAGCCAAAAAATTCAAATATATATATAAATATGATAAGGATAACCTTGATTTAATGTTTGCAAATATAGACGATTCAACTCAAACAATGGAGTCTATTATAAGCTATATTATGTCTGGTCAGGGTAAGTTTAATCAAATTAGTGATTGGCAAGAGTTCCTTGAAGTTGTAAAGGAAAAGAATTCTGCTGAAACCACTACTAAAGATAAAGAAATTTCTGTACAAAGCTGGAGAAAGTTCTATCGTATAATTAATAAAAGCATTACAGATAACAAGATTTTTGCAAGAGATATACGTGAAGACGAAGGTGAAACCCGTATTGGCGATGCAATTAAAAAAATAAAGAAAAATGAGGTTCATGTCATTGATATTGCAAAACTATCTGAGGATAAGCAGGCTTATGTGTTTGGTGATACTATAAGAACTATATACGATTTGCAGTTAGGACAGTATAATGGTGAAGATGGTGTAGCTCCACCTTCAAGAATTGTGATTTTTATTGACGAGCTGAATAAATATGCTTCTAGCGAAATGCCCAAAAATTCACCTATTCTGCGTCAGGTTCTTGATGTTGCAGAGAGAGGTCGTTCTCTTGGTGTAGTTCTTTTCGCAGCAGAACAGTTTAGAAGTTCTATTCATGATAGAGTTACCGGAAATTGTTCTACTCATGCTTATGGTCGTACTAACTCAATTGAAGTAGCAAAAGGCGATTATAAGAGCATACCACCTGTCTACAAGACTATGATGACACGTTTAAAGCAGGGTGAGTATATTATTCAAAACCCAGTTTTTCGCTCATTGCTTAATATCAAGTTCCCAAAACCAATTTACAAACAATTTAAATAAAAGTGAGGTAATCAATACAATGATAGTAGGTAAAAACATACTTGATATACTTACAACAGGCATGTATTCGGACTCCAAGGTTATCTACAGAGAATACATACAAAATGCATGTGATCAAATCGACGAAGCTATCCGATTAGGTATTCTTTCTGAAGGCGAGGAGATTATCGACATATATACGAACATTGAAGATCGTTATATAAGTATCAAAGATAATGCTACCGGTGTTAAGGCAAATGACTTCATTTCTAGTGTTGGTGATATTGCCAATAGCAATAAAGAAATTGGTAAAGATAAGGGTTTTCGAGGCATCGGTCGTCTCTGTGGTTTAGCATATTGTAAAACATTAAAATTTACAACTAGTTATCTTGGAGAAAATATAAAATCCATTATGATTTGCGATGCTCAGAAGATGCGTGCAATGCTTGCTGAAAAAAAGAAATATACCCTTAACGAAGTTTGGGATGCCATAATAGCGTATTCGACTGAATCTGAAAAAAAGGAGGAGCATTATTTTGAAGTTGAGTTACTTGATATCAACAAAGAGAACAAAGATCTATTAACTAAGTCAAAGGTTTGCGAGTACCTTAGTTTTGTTGCCCCTGTTCCTTACAAAAATACTTTCATTCTACGCAAGACGATTTACGATTATGCAGAATCAATGGACTATAAGATTGACGAGTATTGTATAAGAGTAAATGGAACTCAAATATTCAAAGAATATACCACAAAACTTAAGGAGGGAAATACTCCTCATTTCAAAAACTATGATGAAATTTCTCGATTAGAGTTTAAAGATTTCCGAGACATATCGGGCCATTTAATTGCATGGATGTGGATAGGCTTGTCGCGATTTGAGAAACAAATACCAAGCGTGAATAATATGCGTGGCTTGCGTTTGCGTAGTGCTAACATTCAAATTGGATATGATAATACCTTGCAATCACTCTTCAAAGAAACTCGTGGAAATTATTATTTTGTGGGAGAGGTTTTTGCAGTAAGCTGTGAGCTCATTCCTAACTCGCAACGTGATTACTTCAACGAAAATACAACTCGTGTTTTACTTGAAGATTTATTAAGAGAATACTTTTATGATGTATTGCACAAATTATATTATGATGCAAATCGTGTAAAAAATGACTATAAGAAACAGGAAGAGTATCTTAATAAAGTAGATGAATTTCATATAAAGGAAAGAGAGCAAGGCTTTATAAATGATGAAGAACGGCAAAAGTTTCAATTTGATATTGATAAGGCAAGAAAAAATGCTGAAGATGCTCGTAAACGTTTAAATAAACTCAATGATGAAAATGGAACATCTGCTTTCTCTGAAGTTAGAAAAAGAATAGGGGAAAAATATGAAGCAGACAAAAAGAAAGCTGAGACAACGAAGTTTGATGTTGATGACGCCAATAAAAAAAAGGCATTTGTTACAAGCAGTATGTCTAAATTATCAAAAAATGAACGTAAAATTGTAAGTAAGATTTTGTCTATTATCACTGATATTGCTCCAAGAGATATTGCAGATAAAATAATTGCCAAGATAAAGGACGAGATGAGATAATAGCCAGATGAATAGAAAAGTTTTACTTATTGAACCTAATTATAAAAATAAATACCCGCCAATGGGACTAATGAAATTAGCGACTTATTATCGTATGGTTGGTGATGATGTTCGATTTTATAAGGGTGATATGATGTCTTTGGCGGTAGAATTGATTTGTAATGACTTAATAAACCATCTTTCCATTGTTTTCTGTGAAGTATTTTGGAAAGACTATTATCCTAAACTCTTTGAATTTATAAGATACGGCAGAAACTCAATTCTTGAATCTGATTCTGTATTTGAGGATGAATTTGTGCTAAAGATTTTAAAGGATTATCGTAAAAAGTTTAGAGAAAAAGAATATTTTACAAAACCAAGATTTGATAAGGTTGGTATTACTACACTCTTCACATTCCATTGGGATATAACAGTTGACACCATTAATTTTGCAAAGAAACTTTGCAAGAGACCTGAGGATGTTATGGTTGGTGGTATTATGTCATCGCTTCTTTCTGAAGAAGTATATGAAGCAACGGGTATTAAGCCTTTTGTCGGACTACTCAATAATCCCGGGGATATTGATTCAGATAATGATTTAATAATTGATGAGCTTCCTCTTGATTACTCAATTCTCTACGAAATAGACTATATTTATCCTGCAAACGATGCTTATCTTGCTTATACGACAAGAGGATGTGTAAATAAATGCAAATTCTGTGCAGTACCAAAACTTGAACCACAGTATCAGGATTATATAGGACTTAAGAAACATATTCAGCATACGGATAAGCAATTTGGTGCTAGAAAGGATCTTCTTCTACTAGATAACAACATCCTGGCTTCAAAGTGTTACAATCAGATTATTGACGAAATAAGAGATTGTGGGTTTGAAGTTGGTGCTACTTTTATACCACCAAATGAGTATGAAGTGATGATCAATAATCTTAGAATTTCGTACAATGAACGAGCATACATTCGTAAGGCAATCTTAATCTATAGAGAATTAATGGATAGATTAAAGAACAATGAGGAAAGGACAGAATTGTATTTAAGATTAGAAGAAGCACATTGTCTTTATCATTATACTGCCTCAAAAGAGGATATACTGGGATTAGATGGATATGTTCGTCCATTGTATGAAAAAATACATAAAAAGTCTTTAAGAAAACGAATTGTAGATTTCAATCAAGGAATTGACTCTCGTTTAGTTACAGAAGAGAATATGAAAAAATTAGCAGAGGTGAATATTCAACCATTGCGTATAGCCTTCGACCACTGGAATTTAAGAGATATATATGAAAAATCAATTCGCATAGCGGTTAAAAGTGGTATTCGAAATCTTTCAAATTATCTTCTATATAATTTTGAGGACAAGCCGGAGGAACTGTATTTACGTTTGAGGATGAATGTTGATTTGTGTGAAGAACTCAATGCAAATATTTATTCTTTTCCGATGAAGTACCATCCGATAAATGGTAAAAAATTTTTTAAAAACCGTGATTATATAGGAAAGCACTGGAATAGAAAATTCATCCGTGCAGTACAAGCAGTTCTCAACTCAACTAAAGGCAAGATTGGTCGTGGTATTGATTTTTTTGAAGAAGCATTTGGTCGTGATGTTGATGAATTTATGAAGATTCTTTGGATGCCTGAAACATTTATTATATACAGAAGAATTTATGATGCTAATCTTCGTACTCGTCTTGTTGATAGGTACACTTCTACAACAAAACAAGATTGTGATTTGTCAAACGAATGGTGGACAAAATTTAAAGCTCTAACTCCGAGTAAGCTTGAAATTGTTAAATCTATTATTGCCTTAAACAAGTTCAAGGAATGTGATGGTTTAAGTGATGACAAGGAGATAAAAGAGGTTTTAGCATACTATAAAATCACTCGTAATGATGCAGAAAACAACAAATAAAAGGTAATTATTAGTGACATATCTATTACAGTATTATTTCTGGATTATGAAATATAAATAATCAATGTTTAGCAATTGGCAACTGCACAATGGTTGAATGATTATTCATTGTTTAATTAGAATATTCTCTACATAAATGAATATGTAAAATTGTACATGATTTTTTTATCGGCAACACTACTTGACTCTTGAATGATATAGCAAGGAGTAATGTTATTCAGCACTTTAATTTTTCTAGTCTAATGATTTTTATAAACTATTTCGCATACAGCATGTATATTATTGCACTTACTATTCTCTGAGGCAGTATTTTGGATAACAGGACAAACAGTTTATATACAAATCCGACCGTGTAAATCTGCTTGAATTTTCTTCTCTTTGCGAGTTTGACTATGAAATCGGCTACAACATCCGGCGGTAAACCGTTCATTTCATCCTTTTCCATTACCGCAACGGACTTTTTTATCCTGCCGCCGTATATTTCATTACCGGTCAGGTCGGTGTTTCTTGCGGATGTGAAACCCGTCTTTATATCGCCCGGCATTATTGCACATACGGATATTCCGAAAGGCTTTATCTCATGAGCCAGAGCGGAGACAAATGCGTTTATTGCGGATTTTGATACCGAGTAATATGTCTGAAAGGGGATAGGGATGGCTGCCGCTACCGATGATATGCATATTATCTTTCCGGACCTGTAATTTCTCATGTACGGAATAACCGCTTTAACGGCATTTACTGTGCCGAAATAGTTTACATCCATCTGTTTTTTTGCATCTTCATCGGAAATAAATTCCACGGCTCCCGCAACACCGAAACCGGCACTTGTCACAAGAAGACTGATTTTACCGCATTGCTTTACCACCTGTGCCATTGCATTGTTTACCGATGAGGCCGAAGAGACATCACAGGTCACATGCCTTATCCGGTCATGTGCAAAATTCCTTCTGCTGAGGTTGTACACAGTGTACCCTTTATCAGACAGTTTCAAAGCTGTCGCAAGACCGATACCGCTGCTTGCACCGGTTATTACGGCTACCTTTGTTTCCATTACAGATTATACCTTCCCAGTACTTTTTTTATGCTCATAACCGCCTCGTCTATAAGTTCTTTTGTATGAGTAGCCATAAGGCTGGTTCTCAACAGACACTCATTGGGAGCGGTTGCCGGCGGAAGCGAGCAGTTTACATATACGCCTTCGTCATATAATTCTTTTGCAATCGTCAATGTGGTTATCATCTCATAAGTGTAGATGGGTATGATGGGTGTAAGCGAATCACGCGTCTTTATACCTTCTTCTTTCAACCGCTTTCTGAAATAGCTCGCTATATCGGTCAGTTGTTTCGGCAACTCGGGATGAGCTCTTAAATGTCTCAGAGCAGCCAATGCGACCGCACAACCGGAAGGGGTCATGGATGCCGAGAAAATGAACGGTCTGGAATTATGGCGTACATAGTCAATGATTTTTTCGTCTGCAGCCATAAAACCGCCTAAGCTTGCCAAGGACTTGGAAAAAGTGCCCATATAAATATCCACTTCTTTCTCCAGA
>JAKPKU010000238.1 GCA_029553545.1 Candidatus Cloacimonadota bacterium | reverse complement strand
AGTCCAGCTTCTGACGCTGAATATACAGAAGCTCCAGCTTCAGATACGATAATATATTTCAGCTCAGGATAGTCTTTGAGAAAATCACTAACAAAGTCTTCTGTCTCACGAGAAGCAGTCCCATTACCAATTGCAATCAGTTTTACTGAGTATTTGCTCACAAGCTTTTGCAATATTTGACCCGCCTCAACTATCTTCTTAAATGGTGGTGTAGGATAGATATTTGTATTATCTAAAAACACCCCGTTCTCGTCAATTACAGCCACTTTGCATCCAGTTCTATACCCTGGGTCGATTGCTAAAATACTCTTCTTTTTTAGTGGAGGGGTGAGTAGTAAATGTCTCAAATTACTTTGAAAGATAGAGATAGATCTATTCTCAGCTCTTTCAGTCAGATCAGCTCTTATCTCCCTCTCTATTGCTGGCAGTATTAAGCGTTTCAGGCTATCTTTGGTCATTGAATTTAACAGCTCAAAATATGGGTGAGAGTCCCTTATCTTTGCTATCTTCATCAGCATTAGTACCAAGCCCTCAAGCTCAATCTCTCCAGTCTTTCTCTCTAAAAATGGATTAAACCTGTTCCAGTCAAGCACCAATTTAATCTTGATCTTTTTCTCTTTCTCTGCGCGGTTGATAGCCAAAACTCGCCATTCTGGTATAGAAAATACTTTAAAGCTATTGTCATAATAACCTTTATATACTTCTCGTTCATCATCAACTTTATCATTTTTCTTTGTTTCAATGATCCCATTTCTCAACAGGTTCTCTCTTACAAAGTCTCTAATATCAGTATTATAAGATAACTCTTCTGCCAGAATATCACAGCTATTAAGCAAGACATCATCAATATTATACAGCTCAAACTCTTGATTAATATATTTCTTTACAAAGTCATCATTCTTTATCTTAGTAGTCAAAAGCCATTCTGACACTGGCTTCAACCCCTTTTCTACAGCCACATCCGCCCTTGTCTTCTGCTTCTTCTTGTAGGGCAAATATATCTCTTCAAGACTCTTCATCGACTCAGCATGCTCGACAGCTTTCTTCAATTCTTCAGTCAATACTTGCTGGTTTTCAAGACTCTGTAATATCTCTTTCTTTCGCTCTGTCAGCTTGTTTTGGGTATTATACTCATCAAATATTTCTCTTATCTGTATCTCGTTCAGCTCTCCTGTTTTCTCTTTTCTATAACGAGCAATAAAAGGGATAGTCTTATCATCGGCAATCAGATCAATAGTGTTCTGCACTTGCCATGCTTGTACTTGAAGGCTATTAGCTAAAATGTTTATCCACTGCATCTTAATTCACCTACCACAAGCCTTTCTTAAAGTTAAATGAACTGCTATTAGGCAGTTTATCATGATTATAATAACCCTGCAATATTTCATTATAAAGCTTGTTAGACGGCTCACAGAACGATAAGTCAGTCATAAATCTCTTAAAACCTTTTTTGTAAACTTTATCGTAGAAATGATAGATGGAGACAGGCTTTTTCGATACGACATTCGTCAATCCATCTTTAATATACTTGCTATAAACATATTTAATATCTGCAAAGAATGCATTACTCTTAGTATTCACTGGCATGCGTGAGAAGAATAGCTTGGGATAAAAGAAGAGGGGGATAATTCCACTACGATCCTTGCCCGTAAAGAGATTATCAAAATCATTTTCAAAGGGATAGATAAACCTGTCAATACCGTTCTCATAAACAAAATTAATACTCATGTCATTCAAGGTATAAATATTCTCATTAGCCATTACTCTCACATTTTTCAAGCCCTCAAGCAAGCCTAATTGATTAATCTGACTTATTGAAAAGTGCCTAAAACCCTCATCATAGCGCTCTTTAATCATGGCACGATAAAACTCAATATTCTCCTCAGCAATATAGAGTGGCAAGTCAATAATAATATCATTTTTAAAGGCTTTTAACTTATCAATAAAGTCTGATTTCTCTTGCCACATCCGACGTGTGAAGGCAACTATCAGCTTGCTAAAGTCCTCTTTTTGCACAATATCAAGCCATAGTGGGTTATCCAATCTGATATAATGTTCGTCGTTTACAGATTGGTTTTTATACCTTTCGTGGTCTTTCTTTAGCATATTCTTCACTCGGTGATTAGATTGATAATTAAACTTCTTGATAGTCAATGCCTTACATTGATTCAGTTTAAAGTCAGACACCAAATAAACATCATTATCTTTATTAATCTTCTGATCTTGTTTCGCCTTGAAAGCTATATGCACAAAGGCACCAATCTCTGCCTTTTCAATATGGTTTAACTCCTCATTGAGCATGCTCTTAATCTCAATCAAATCAGTATCGTCATCATCACTTGCTACAATTCTTATCTTAGCATAGTCATGAAAGCTCATCTCGCTTTTTAAGCTTATTCTGAGCTCTTGATTACCCATTGATCGCACTTCTTCAATCTTACCTAAATAGCCTCCAACAGTTGGAGAAGAGAAGACATCGTGCACATCTTCACCCAGAAAATAAGAGGTTTTATCGCGAGCCAAATCATAGTTTAAAATAGACTTTGCTTCTTCAATACGACTATGGTCATCAATCGCCAACCTATAAGCACGTGCGGTATTATAAACATAGTCTGCTGACTTCATTCTCCCTTCAATCTTCAAGCTCTCAATGCCCAGATTCATGATCTGAGGAATATAGTCAATCAACTGTAAATCCTTTAAACTAAACAGATAGTGCTGCTCTTTACTAACAGAAAACTGACGACGACATGGCTGTTTACAAAGACCACGGTTCGCACTCATCCCGCCCAGATAGCTACTAAATAGACAGTGACCAGACATAGAGTAACAGAGCGATCCATGCACAAAGAGCTCAAGCTGAGTCTTCTTTTGCTGAGCTATAGTTTCCAATTCATGAAAGGTCAGTTCTCTTGCTAATACAACACGCTCAAAGCCTCGTTTCTCGCTATCTTCACTACCAATACTATTATGGACACCCATTTGTGTACTTGCATGAATATTGATGTCTTTTAAGTATTTTTTAACAAGATAATACACACCCCAATCTTGAATTATTATCGCATCAGGGTTCATCTCGACTATTTCTTCGAGCAAGTCAGCAAAGTCAAAAGTCTCGCTGTTTTTTAATAAAGTATTTAAAGTGATATAAACTTTTTTATTATTTTGATGGGCATAATCAATCATAGAGTACATTTCATTTTTAGAAAAGTTCTTTGCCCTTTGTCTTGCATTAAACTTTTGAATGCCAGCATATACAGCATCAGCACCACCCTCAAAGGCACACATTGCCATATCTGCATTGCCAGCGGGTAATAATAATTCAGGTTTTTTCATAAAAATCTCCAATTAGTTTTCATAAACTCAATAACTTCAGTGCTTCTAATACACCTTCACTAAAGCTATTTTTACACAAGTACACACCAGTCTTCTGGTCATATTCATCAATTGATTTATATTCTATACTTGCCAGCAGCTCTTTTGAGCTATTTGCTGGCAGAAAACATAAGTCTGAATTAATTGCCAAATCATAATCATTCATTGAGTCTAATAAGCTTATAATCTTTCTTCCCTGAGCCATTTGTAGAGCTCCAGTATACTTGTTTACTTGCTTGGGAATAATATCGATTGCGACATTCGAATAAGTTATTTTAAAATGTTCTTCAAGTGGGTGATGCTGCATAAAGGCTTGAATTTGGTGAACATGCTGTATTGGCGCTGTGCCCCTTTTTTCTGTGTGAGTAAACATGCTGACACTGGCTTTTCTGGTAGCAAAATAATGGATGAACCGAAAGTCCTCTCGTTTTAAATCACTCTCTAAGCTCTTAATCTTGTCGATTAAATCAATATCAATCAATACCTTTTCTACGCCTGCTTGCCACGATACAGCGCCTGTCTCCAAGACAAAGCCCTGAAAGCAACTTAAAAACTCTTCTGACAAGTATCTTGTTAAAAAAGAATAATCATTTCCTGTGCAAATATAGAAGTCGCAATCGTTCTTCAGCTTATCAAAAACCAAATAGAATTCTTCTTGCTGGGATTGTGGTAGCAACCATTCTTCATTTAATAAAGTACCATGTAAATCAATTGCAATTATTTGTTTCTTCATTTATACCTGTTTATTAATTTAATGATTATCCTCAATAGATAAAAAGATCTGTTTTAAATGGAAAAGGTAGAAATAAGTTCTCCGTTAGGAAATAATAAAGCTGTGGTTTAACACAGTGAAATAGGCTATTTTTCTAATCACTGTATACTAAATGCCCTTTTTTCATAACTTTTGAAACATTATTTGAACCAAAGTGATATGGGATAAAGCGATATGATGGTATTTTTAAGAAGATCAAATCTGCTTGCTTTCCAATCTCAACACTACCGATTATATCATTTCTCTC
>JAKPKU010000191.1 GCA_029553545.1 Candidatus Cloacimonadota bacterium | reverse complement strand
TATTATTGTAAAAAGACATTTTTTCTTATCCTTTTTTGTTATTTTTGAATAATTACGACCTCTCTAAAAATGAAAATCAAAATCTGAACTTTATGAATGCTTTTATTGTCAATATAACGGCTTTATTCAACACCCTCTAATAGTACAGTTAATAATTATACATCAATAAAGAATAATGCTTTTATTTGGTTATTTTTAAAATATGAAGAATTTAGTTGACAAAATTTTACAATCTATTTTTTGTTATACTAATTATATTATTTTGCAATTATAGTTTAGATAAAAATATATAATATTATATTTATAATTAAGGAAGCGAAGAAATGAGGGAAAAATGAGAATTTTAATAACAGGTGGTGCGGGATTTATTGGTTCCCATTTATCAGAAGAACTTTTAAATCAGGGGCATTATGTAACAATTATTGATAATTTGTCTACAGGACGTTTTTCAAATATTGCTCATTTACAGTCTCATCCAAATTTTAAATATGTAATAGGCACAATTTTAGACAGCAGGTTAATGGAAACATTGATAAGCGATTGCGATCAGATTTTTCATCTTGCCGCTGCTGTTGGGGTAAAATATATAATTGACAATCCTCTTCGCTCTTTGCAAACGAATATTGTCGGCACAGAAATAGTCTTGGAACATGCAAACAAATATAAGAAAAAAGTATTAATCACCTCTACAAGTGAAATATATGGAAAGAGTGACAAGGTTCCTTTTTCAGAAGATGATGACAGAATCTTGGGCGCAACAAGCATTTCAAGATGGGGTTATTCATGCTCCAAAGCAATTGATGAGTTTTTTGCTTTAGCTTATTATAGAGAGAAAAAATTACCTGTTGTGATTGTTCGTTGCTTTAATACGGTTGGACCCCGTCAAACAGGTCAATACGGCATGGTATTACCCAAATTTGTCAAGGCGGCTCTCTTAGGTCATCCAATTACAATTTTTGGTGATGGTAAGCAATCGCGTTGTTTTGGTGATGTTTGCGATGTTATTAATGGCATGATTACTTTGATTAATGAGCCTAAAGCTGAAGGTCAAACCTTTAATATTGGAAATACTGAAGAAATTAAAATAGAAGACTTGGCAATTAAAATCAAGCAAATGACAAACTCTAAGTCTAAGATCGAGTATATTCCATATAGCGAAGCCTATGAGGAAGGTTTTGAAGATATGAGGCGGAGGATCCCTGATTTGACCAAGATAAAAGAATATATTAACTATTCTCCTAAATTTAATCTCGAAAATATCATTGAAAGAGTTATAAAGTACTATGCAAGCTAAAAAGCTTATATTTTTATTGTTGATCTTAAGTCTAAAAATTGCTCTTCTATTTTCTGATTATTATATTAACCCAGAAGAATATGTAGTAAAAGCAAATGATGTCTTTTTATTGCAGACAGTTGTACCTGATACACTAAGCTTAAAAATAGCGGTTTTGCCTACAGGAGAAATCAATCTTTTTCCAATAGCAGATACTGTTAGAGTAGCAGGCAAAACTCTGTCACAGGCATATATAGACATAAATGAAAGACTTGGGATGTTTACCAAAAAGCAAAATATTCAAACAGTGTTAATGCAAATAGCTCCTTTCAGATTTTCTGTCTCTGGAGCGGTTAATCGTGCAGGAGAATATTATAGTAAAGAACAGCTCTCTTTGTATCAGGCATTGAGGATGGCTGGAGGATTGAACGGAAAAGCCTCAAATGAAATAACAATCAAACGAAACGAGAAAGAGATAAAGTGTGATCTATCCAAGTTTTTAGCCGAAGGCGAGCAATCCCACAACCCCTTAATCTTTCATAATGATATCATTGTAGCAAAGTTTGCTTTTGATAGTGAAAGCTTGAGGGTTTATACGAATAATGACACAATTAACTACGTAGAATCGATTGTTTTAGAAAGCGATACCCCCATCTCCAAAGTGATTAATATGATGAGCCTTAAATATCCAAACTCAAATTATGATAAGTTCACTTTAGTTCGTGATGGAAAAACAAAGCAAGTGTCTTCAAGTGAGACAGTTAGAAATAGTGATAAGTTGATAATATCTCAAGATGATGTGTTTGTTTATGTAGTAGGAAGTGTTGCAAAACCAGGCAGATATGCTTATAATGGTATACAAAACCCCATTCATTATGTTGGACTTGCTAGTGGGTTTACAAAAGATGCATCCCGTACTTCTTTTGTTATTATTGACAAAAATGGCAAAAGAAACAAGTATAAAGGGCAAGCCATCAACCAAGGAGATACGATATTTGTGCCTGAATCAACACGAGCTATATCAGTGGCTTATCTTATACCTTTGAGCACTGTCGTATCGGTGATTTCAACAATTATTATATTGAGTAGATAGTTTTTTATATTAATAAGGAGGAAGTTTTGAAAGTACAATTATTAGATTTAAATGCTCAATATGAGCCAATAATGCAAGATATTCGACATGAAATGGATAAAGTATTAAGTGCTCATCAATATATTTTAGG
>JAKPKU010000186.1 GCA_029553545.1 Candidatus Cloacimonadota bacterium | reverse complement strand
CGGAAAGTTTGTCTAAATAACGATAAATCTTGTTCAAATCAACATTCTCGTCAAAATAGGATTTCAAATAATCTGATGTGACAACTTTACTTTGTGGTTGACAGATGCGCGATACAACCAAATGCTTTAGAACATCTTCGTTTATTTTATCAAAACCAATATTTTGATAAACAGGATTTAAGATCAACTGGGTACTATTGATCAATATGTGCTCAATTTTATTTAAAAGCCCTTCTACAACGAGCTTTTCTTCTTCTTGGCGAACTTGATCTAAGAACATATCTCGTTTAACTGTCTGCTCTGAGACCCATCTTTTACCTTGTTTATAGAAATCATCTATTTCGATAGGGTCAGAACTCACACCAATGGTTTTGAGATAATGAATCTTGCCGTTGCGTTTTTCGACCACAACAACGCTTGTGCTACCTGATCTATTTGGCTTTTTGCGTACATACATGTTGCAAATTTAGATGACTTTTGTTTGCGACACCCAAAAAGATGTCGCAGAAATGATAAAGCGCTAATAATCAGTCATTTGTAAATGGTATGAAAAATAAGTGATAAAGCCAGGATAATATTCTTTTTCGTGGGCTGGCAGAAAATGGCTTTTTGATATTGCTGAAAGGTGAGCTTGTGGGTAGGGCATAGCCAAATGTGCTACTTCGTATTTATTTCTTTCTCAGGTCACAGGTGATTCCAATTCTTATCCCGGTTTCCAGTATCCTTTGATGATACTTTGTGTCAGAAAAAGGGATGAGGGAATGAAGTTTTGTATAGGGATTTCCAAAGACCGATATCCCATTTTTAAAGTCATATTTCACTGAAATGCCTAAGAGCGCACCAATGCCGGTCTGATTGTCAACTGGGCTGCTTGTTGAAATATCAATATCAACGAACAGTCCGCCGTTTATAAAGAAGTATTTCAGGAAGTTGGCTCTTAATGTTAATGGGATATTAAGCACTTAACTTTCGCAAGTTCAATAAATAATTGAAGATGAGATAAAAAGCAGCATATTTATTTTGTTATGTTATTGAAATTCAATAACTTTGCTTTATTAATCAAATAAGATAAAATATGCTGCAGCGCAAAAGTACAACAAT
>JAKPKU010000180.1 GCA_029553545.1 Candidatus Cloacimonadota bacterium | reverse complement strand
CCATTCTTTAACAGTAACCCCAGTGGTTAATTGACCACAAGATAAGGTAATGGTTTTATCATTTTCAGCAATAGCTGTTTTTACTTTTTGAAAAGAAGACTCATTTCCTTTAAAATCATTTTCTTCTTCTTCAAAACTTCTTCCATCACCTGCTGCAACAATTACTTTGTAATCTTGGAAAATAGGGTCTTCTTTGAGTAGTTTTTCCAACGCTTTTACAGAATCAACTCTATTGCCTACATACCAAAATGTGTGTTTTAGTTCATCCCTAAGTTCTGGTGTGGAGAAAGGATATTTTTTGTTTGTTGAAAGATTCCTTAAAAACTCCTTTACGTCATCTTCGTGAACAAATCTTTTGTTTTCCGCTCTAAAAAACTCATTCAAATCAAAAGCATAATCACGCGTTTCATTATCAATTTCAATCCCCTCATTTACTTCATCTGTAATCATTTGGGAAATACGATAAGTAAACAGCTTTAGGTCGGGTAAATTAGTATGCTCTCCTATTTCGCCTTCTTCAAGCTCTATCTGTTTGATTTTTTGCTCATCTAAATAAGTCCAATTGTATATGGCTTCTTTGGGAAATTTCTCATTAGCCAATGCCTTGAATGGAGTTCCCGATAGATGAAGTGTGTGTTTACGTTTAATAACATCAAAAGCGGCATCTGTTCTTCCTGTATCTACTCCTTCGTGTGCTTCGTCAATAATTAATAGGTCCCACTCTAAATCTGCCACCCAGCGTAATTTATTGTAATTCCCTCCAAAGTATTTAGAGCCTTTTAGATCTTGCAAAGAAAGAAATGTAATAAGAGGTTTGATGGGTTTTATAGCAATATGCTGCTCTCTTGTAAGGGTAGCTCTATTCTTTAATGAAGAAGTCTCTGATATAAAATTATATCCGTCAACAAACATTTCAAAATCATCAAACCAAGAGTTGGCGATGGCAGGTCTGTTGGTTACAATAAGCACTTTGTTAGCCCCTAGTCGTTTGGCTAAGTCGTAACTAGCAAGGGTTTTACCAAATCGA
>JAKPKU010000108.1 GCA_029553545.1 Candidatus Cloacimonadota bacterium | reverse complement strand
ATTTAACTCGGTCTTCGAATGTTAAATGTTTAAAGTACATAATTCTCCTTTCCACGAAGACGCGGCTTAAGAAAATTATACAAGTATGCTATTTTCAGGGTTAATGCATATTAAATTGCAATTACTTTGGAAACTGACAGCAGTTGTCATTTCTTAAATATAAATAGTTAAGAAGCATTAGTTGTGATATCATCGTATATGACTAATGGCTTTTGTAGAAAAAGCCTCGTGAATATAAGGTTGGAAGAGATATGGGAAATGATAAAAGCAATGCTAATTTAGGCTTTGAAAAGCAAATTTGGGATGCTGCTTGCGTTCTTTGGGGGCACATTCCAGCTGCTGAATACAGAAAAGTTATTATTGGACTTATCTTTTTAAGATACATTTCCTGTGTTTTTGAAAAGAAATACAAACAACTTGTCGAAGAAGGCGATGGCTTTGAGGATGATCGTGATGCCTACGCAGAAGAAAACGTCTTCTTTGTGCCAAAGGAAGCTAGATGGGATGTTATCGCTTCCGCTGCTCATACGCCTGAAATAGGATCGGTCATCGACAACGCAATGAAAACCATTGAAGGAGAAAATCCCGTTCTTAAAAATGTCTTACCTAAAAATTATGGAAACCCTGATTTGGACAAACGTGTTTTAGGTGATGTTGTTGACTTATTTACGAACGAAATTCATATGGACGATACTGAGGAATCTAAAGATTTATTAGGTAGAACTTATGAGTATTGCATAGCTCAATTTGCCGAAAAAGAAGGTGTAGGTGGTGGTGAATTCTATACTCCTGCATCGATTGTTAAAATTATTGTTTCTATTTTGAAACCGTTTGAAGATTGCCGTGTTTATGATCCTTGCTGTGGTTCTGGTGGCATGTTCGTTCAATCTGAAAAATTCTTAGAGGCTCATGGTGGCAGAAGAGGTCATTTATCAGTTTATGGACAAGAGGCTAACGCTGACACATGGAAAATGGCAAAAATTAATATGGCGATACGTGGTATTGATGCTGATTTTGGACCATATCACGATGATACATTTGCACATGATTTACACCCTAACTTAAAAGCAGATTTTATAATGGCTAATCCGCCATTTAATTATCATCCTTGGGGACAAGAAAGTTTGAAAAATGATAGAAGATGGAGATATGGTTTACCACCATCAAGTAATGCTAACTTTGCTTGGATACAGCATATGTTGTTTCATTTGGCTCCCAATGGAAAAATCGGTCTAGTTTTAGCTAATGGGGCCCTTTCTAGTTTAAATGGTGGAGAAGGCGATATCAGAAGAAATATTGTCATGGATGATAAGGTTGAGTGCATTGTTTCTTTACCGACACAAATGTTTTATAGCGTTGGAATTCCTGTTGCACTATGGTTTTTCAATAATAACAAGAAGAATAAAGGAAAAGTGTTATTTATTGATGCGAGAAAAATGGGCTATATGGCCGATAGAACCCATAGAGCATTTACTGATGACGAAATCAATATAATTGCATCAACATATGAAAAATATGTCGAAGGCACTTTATCTGACATAAATGGTTTTTGTTCTGTTCGATCTTTGAAAGAAATAGAACAGCAAGATTGCATACTGACTCCTGGAAGATATGTTGGCATTGATGAAGAAGAAACAGAAGAGGTGCCATTTGAAGAAAAAATGAAAACACTAGTTAACGATTTAGGTGTTTGTATAAAGAAAAACAAAGAACTGGATCAAAAACTAGCTGAAAAATTAAGGGAATTAGGATATGAGTTCTAGCAATAGATTGTTTCATGTTGGCGACTTGTGTGAATCGGTTTCGATTTCTTATTCTAGAAATGATGCAGAGGTTATCTTAATTAATACCTCTGACGTTTATGATGGAAAAGTTATCAGCAAGGAGTTAGTTCCTAACAAAAATCTAAAAGGTCAATTTAAGAAAACATTTCAAAAAGACGATATTTTGTTTTCTGAAATAAGGCCGGCCAACAGAAGATTTGCTTATATCGATTTCGATGACACCGAACGTTATATTGCTTCTACTAAATTAATGGTTTTAAGACCAAACAAATCGTTAATTGAGCCAAAATTTCTTTTTCATTTAATAACGTCGTCTAACATTCTTTCATATTTACAGCATTTAGCAGAAACACGTTCAGGTACCTTTCCACAAATTACGTTTTCTACTGAGTTGGCTCCTATAGAGATTAATTTGCCATCTTTAGATGATCAGAGGAAGATTCTTTCTGTTTTAACAAATATTTATGCAAAAATTGACAGTAATAACGAAGAGATTAATCTCTTAGAAGAAACTATTAAAACTTATTTCAAAGGGCTGTTTCCTTATTCTCCTGACGAAGAACTTCCTTACAATTGGAAAAAAGCTAAACTTTCTGATGTTACTGATAGTCTTAGAGATAAAGTAGGCAAAGAAAATGTCAAAGTTCTTTCTGCTGTAAATTCTGGTGAACTGGTTCTTTCTGAGAGTTATTTTACAAAACAGGTTTTTAGTAAAGATATTGGCAAATATATTAGAGTTGAGCCTCTCCAATTTGCTTATAATCCAGCAAGAGTGAATATTGGTTCAATAGGGATGAACGAATTTGATTTTGTTGGCTGTGTGAGTCCTGTGTATGTAGCTTTCAAGGTTGAAAAAGGCTACGAGTATTATTTTAAGTATTTTATAAAATCATCTTATTTTAAAAAACAAGCAATCGTGAGATCATCTGGCTCTGTAAGGCAGAGCATGAATTATACCGATTTTGGTTTAATAGAAATTGCTTATCCTCCAAGAGAATCTGTTGAGTCATTTAATGATTTCTATATTATTGCCGAAGAAAAAAAGCGTAATTTAATTCACGAAAACAAAACACTGACAGCTATTTATGAGCTTATTATGCCAAGGTTAATGTCTGGCGAATTAGATGTATCATCTATTAAAATAGAGGAGTAATTATGCCTTTTACAGAACAAGATTATGAAAATTCAATAATTGAGTTATTCGAGAAACTAGAATATCTCCACATGTATGGTCCCGAAGCGGAGCATGATTTTCGTAGTCCAATTATCGAATCTGCCGTTAAAGAAGCAATCAAACGACTCAATCCATATTTACCACAAGATGCTTTAAACGATGCATTTTACAAAGTAACTAATTTTGAAAATGGTTCATTGGTTCAAAAGAACGAGACCTTTATGGATTATCTTCAAAATGGAGTCCCTGTTAAGTGGAATGAGAATGGTGAAGATCGTTCAGCTATTGCATATTTAATCGATTATAAAACGCCTAAAAAGAATTCTTTTATCGTTGCTAACCAATGGACATTTATTGAAAACAGCGAGAAACGACCAGATATTCTTTTATTCGTGAATGGCTTCCCATTAGTGCTAGTGGAATTCAAGTCCCCGAGCAGAAGCGAAACAGACGTCTCTGAAGCTTATAGGCAAATTAGAAACTACATGCAGGAAATCCCATCCATGTTTATATATAACGCTATTTGTGTGATGAGCGATCATCTCACATCTAAAGCAGGAACTATCACAAGTGGTGAAGACCGCTACATGGAATGGAAAACAATAGATGGAAATTATGAGAATACTCAATTCGCTCAATTTGACACCTTCTTTGAAGGTATGTTTGAGCAAGTTAGATTCTTAGATATCCTAAAGAACTTTATTTGTTTCTCTAATGAAGGAACAGAAAAGAAAAAGATTCTAGCTGGATACCATCAATACTTTGCAGTTAAGAAAGCTATTGCCTCAACTCAAAAAGCCATGATTACTGATGGTAAGGGTGGTGTTTTCTGGCATACACAAGGTAGTGGTAAATCACTATCAATGGTGTTCTATGCTCATTTATTACAAGAAGCACTCAATTCTCCAACCATCGTAGTAATTACCGATAGAAATGATCTTGACGATCAATTATTCTCACAATTCTTACATTGTAAGGACTTTTTAAGACAAACACCTGTTCAAGCAGATAAGAGAAGATTGTCTCAAAAGGATATCGAAGCCAATAGAGGTAGCAAGAATCCAACTATCGGTTTACATGATTGGTTAGAAGGTAGACAAGCTAACGGCATCATCTTTACAACCATGCAAAAGTTCGAAGAGAGCCACGAAGCTCTTTCAGAGAGAAGAAATATCATCGTTCTTGCAGATGAAGCTCATAGAGGACAATATGGCTTATCCGAGAAGATTAGAATAGAAGAAAACGAAGATGGTGAAGAAGTAGCAAAAACCGTAATGGGAACAGCTCGTAAGATTAGAAATTCACTACCTAACGCAACATATATAGGATTTACTGGGACACCAATATCTCAAAAGGATAGGTCCACAAGAGAAGTGTTTGGTGATTACATCGATGTTTATGACATGACTCAATCAGTAGAAGATGGAGCGACTCGCCCGGTCTACTATGAATCTAGAGTCGTTAAATTGAATTTAAACGAAGAATCATTAAGAAAACTTGATGCTGAATATGACGCTCTTGCTGAAGAGGCTGATGAAGTGGTGGTTGAACAGTCTAAGAGAAAACTGGGACAATTAGATTCTATTTTAGGACATGAAAACACATTGCGTTCTTTAGTAAGTGATATCATCGACCATTACGAAAGCAATAGACAACATTTATTGACTGGAAAAGCTATGATTGTTGCCTATTCTCGTCCAATTGCTCTAAAAATTTATAAACTCATCACAGAAGAAATGAGGCCCTCTTGGAAAAATAAAGTGGCGGTTGTTATGACTTCATCTAATGATGACCCAGAAGATTGGAGGGAAATCATCGGCAACAAAGCCCATAGAGATGAACTCGCCATTAAGTTCAAAGACAACGATTCTGAATTAAAGATTGCCATTGTTGTTGATATGTGGCTTACAGGTTTTGATGTACCATCATTAGCGACAATGTATGTTTATAAGCCAATGAAAGGTCACAATTTAATGCAAGCTATTGCTAGAGTTAATCGTGTCTTCGGTGATAAAGAAGGTGGCTTAATTGTTGATTATGTAGGTATTGCTTCAGCATTGAAAGCCGCGATGAAAGAATATACTTCGCGTGACCAAAAGAAATATGGTGATACCGACGTTGCTAAAGTTGCTTATCCAAAATTCCAAGAAAAATTGGATATCTGCAGAGATTTAATCTATGGATTTGATTATTCTGGCTTTAAATCTAATTCAGATTTAGAAAGAGCGAGAACCATTTCTGGTGCCGTCAACTTCTTGGTTGGACCAAATCAAACAGAAGCAAAAGAAACGTTCTTAAAAGAATCTTTAATGTGTCATCAAGCTTTACAGCTCTGCTCATCAATTGCTACTTATGATGAAAGATTAGAAGCTGCATTCTTTGAAGCTGTTCGAGTATTAATTAATAGATTAACTAATGCAGGAAGAGGCAAAAGACTTTCTCTCAACGAAATAAATGAAAGAATAAACGAACTACTGAAGCAGAGCATCAAGAGCGAAGGTGTGATTAATCTTTTTGCTGATGTAGAAATGGACTTCAATTTATTCGACCCAAAATTCCTTGAAGAAGTGTCTAAATTAAAAGAAAAGAATCTTGCTGTTGAGGTAATTAGAAGATTAATTGAGGATCAAGTTAGACTCTATAAGAGAACTAATGTTGTTAAATCCTATAAGTTTAGTGAAATATTACAGGCATTAGTAAATAAATATCTAAACGGACTATTGACCAACGAAGAAGTTATAGAAGAATTGATGAATCTCGCGAGAGACATTCAAAAAGCAAAAGCAGAAGGTGATGAGCTAGGATTAACCGAAGAAGAAATGGCGTTCTATGATGCCTTAACCAAGCCACAAGCTATTTTTGATTTCTATTCAAATGAAGAATTGGTGGCAATCACTAAAGAGTTAACTGAAGCTTTAAGAAAAAATAAAACAATCGATTGGCAAAAACGTCAATCTGCTCGTGCTGCAATGAAAATGCTTGTTAAGAGATTATTGAAAAAGCATAAATACCCACCAGAAGATTTAGAAGACGCTATGCAGACAGTCATTTCTCAATGTGAATTGTGGGCTGATAATATTGACTAATCATGCTATGGGCAACGAAATCTTCATTAAAGATATTAAATACTACGGCAGTAATGATTTTGCTGGCGGATTCTTTGTAAAGCAAGTCTGTGAAAACATTGATTATTTAGAATCTGTTGCTCCAAGCATAGGAAAGACAGTTGATACGATAGAAGACGCTTATTGTTTTTTATGGTGCATTTCATTTATGCAAATGAGTAACGACATTTGTAAATACAATATCTCAGGCGATCTTAAGGAGAGAATTCAAAAATTATCAGATATTTTGAAACCGTCTGATTCAGCGTTCGTTAATTATATTAATAAGAAATATAGCGATGTTTTTAACGAGCAAAACCACGAAAAACTAGAATGGGTTGACTTCTTCTATTATGTACTAGACCTTTGCTACGGAAGATATTGTCGTGGAATTGATAAAACAGTCTTTCGTTATCTCGAAACAAATTTTGCTCCCCATGTTCTGAGCCATTTTGAAGCTTGTGCAAATTATTACTCAAAGAACAAAAACGACTTCGAATATCTGTTTAAAGATTTGCACGACACGAGATTGTTTGATGATCAAATATATTTGAGATTTTTATTGAATGCCAATAATAAAGGCTATTCCTTTTTGAAAGAACAAGCGACTTTTATCTGCGAACGTACTTTAAATGCTGTCAAAGCAATGAATTTGACAGAAGACAGCCAAGACATCATCCAAGTCCAATCCTTTATTCAAGAATATGGTAAGTTAGCTGTTTTATATAAATTAAAATGCGCAAATGAGTATGTTGCTTTGAAAAAGAGGATACAAGAAACCCTTGATAATTTTATTAAAAAGCATGGTGTTAATCACAAATCAGGACCTTACGATTTAACTCCAGCAATGGATATTTTGAAGAGTAGCAAAG
Organism: Candidatus Cloacimonadota bacterium; assembly: GCA_029553545.1. Classification (GTDB taxonomy): domain Bacteria; phylum Cloacimonadota; class Cloacimonadia; order Cloacimonadales; family WRIO01; genus JAGOCT01. The sequence continues at coordinate 2,078 of JAKPKU010000108.1, read as the reverse complement.
ACGAGTATAGGTTCATTCAGATAACTCATAATAAAAACAAAGATGGCAAAATAGAAAACGCACTTGATTACATATTAAATGTAACAAACAAAAATAATCCTCTTTCAGAAGTTTTTAACGATATATCAAGAAATAGAAGCAAAAGATACCCATATTACAAGCAAGATTCGATGCAACTTAATCTTTGGATTAGAATGCGAATCATTAATTTGCTGTTTAATGACAAAGACCTTGTTGGTGATTTTGTTAATTATATGTATAACGTCACTCTTCAGGTTCAAGAGAAATACTTTTCTAACCTAATTAACATAGAGAAGGAAATAACTGGTGAGGTCGATTGTTTTCTTGCGATGATGGATTTGGCTCGCCAAGAGCAGTTTGATAGTCCATATGCAAAAGCTCTGGTCTTCAACAATTCATTAGCTTTATGTTCTACGATAGAGAAGATACTTAGAAACATCGCCTTAAAAGAAGTGAAAGATGAAATGTATTTTGATACATCGAAAGCAACATTGGCTGATTTTTTCAAAGCCCCTTTCCAATTAGAAGATGTTTCGGAAGGCTTAAAGTATCACTTAGAGTTTTATCTGATTAAGGAAGTTAATTTTCGCGGTGATGAGATGGATAGACCAGGTCTCAATATCAGAAATAATATTATGCATGGACAAGATGATGCCTATGAAAAAACCGACTATGGCACTTGTTTAACCTTGTTTTATTATTTGGTTTCTTTAATGGATGATTTGCTAATAGCTATGGAGCATATTGAAGATGAAGATTTATAAATATCTAAGTGCAGAGAACGCAATTAAAACGCTTAAAAACAATAGTGTTCTTTTGAATAATCCCATCGAATATAACGATCCATTTGACTGCGTTATTTCTCCAACAAAAGAAGACGAAGAAGAATGCTTTAAAAGAATAGTAAATTACTATTTATTCAAAGAATTCTCAAAAATCATATTAAACAAAAAAATTAAAATTCCTTTTGGCCTTCTGTGGGTAAGATGGGAACTTAAATTGTTTAATAAATTGATGAAGAAACACCCATGCTATGACAAAATGCCGGGTTTTGACGGAATGATGAAAATAGCTTTCAAGAAATACTCGGAAAAAGATAAAAACTTCTTAGGCGAGTTAGAAAAAAACAAAGCCCTCTTTTTAAAGAAAATAAAATCAGCAGTTAATGAAATAAAAGAGATGCTTCTTATCTCTTGTTTCAGTACCTCATATGACTCCATTCTTTTGTGGTCACATTATGGTGATAAACATAAGGGAGTCTGCATCGAATTTGAAGTAGAGGGTAACGATTTTAAAAAGGTTGAATATGACAAAAATCGAAAGCAACTTGATTTAAAAACCATCACAGCAATTGTCCTTGGCTATGATTACATTGGTGAAGAGATAAGCAAAGATAATCCACTCATTATAAAAACGATTTCAAAAGTATTGCTATCAAAGTCTAGAGAATGGCAATACGAGTCTGAGTATAGAACATTACGATCTACAAAAGACATCGATAATGATACGGTCTGGACTAAGGACAATATGTGTTTTTTAAAGATGCCGAAAATCAAAAGAATTTATACCGGTTGTCGCATCAATAAGGATAATCTTGAAAGTATCAAAAACGAGTTCAAAGAAATTGAAATTGTAGAGTTAATAGATTCTGATAAAGAATACAAACTATTGGTCAACGAGGCATAAAATAAACTCTAAAAACACTTTGCATTTTGATGCGACCGTGATATGCTTTTAAGGCCAAAAATGCAACTTTTATATAATACTTTGTATTATATAAGTTAAAGGTCTTGCAACCTGTATCAGGGAATATGTTAAGCAAAAATAACTATTAATCTTGAATTAGACATGCCCAAAATTGAAGTCACAACGTTAGAAAGGTTCGGTCCAGAATGGTGACAATGCACGTGGAGACGGTCGTGAGTCTGATGCTCAAAATTGCTTTTTAAATTGATGCTTACGGCATAAAACAAAAAAACCTAAAAATTGCACCTTTAAACTGCATTCATCGTTTTTTATCCATTGCCACATAGAAATTTTGAATAATGTATTACAAA
>JAKPKU010000100.1 GCA_029553545.1 Candidatus Cloacimonadota bacterium | reverse complement strand
CTAATCTCTATATCTGCAAAAGTCATATCATTTCTATTCATTTCTTATCTCCTTGTGGTTGATTAAGTACCAATATAAACCTCCTAACTTATTTGTCAAGAGATATTTACATTAATTTTATGCCTTTTTTTAAATAGATTTCTTGAGAAAATATAGTTGACTATGCAACACCCTCGACTTATATGATAGGTAATCATAACTGAGAAACGAGCACCTACAAAAAAACTCAGCCTCCGTTTGGGAGGCTGAGTTATAAAATTAATGCCAATTAAATCAGCAAATATATTAACAAAAAAAGCTCAACCCCCATTATGAGGACTGAGTTAAATCTTTACTTATTAGCTTTTGAAAACTCAAGACCTTTCTTAAAAGCATTGAGGTTCATTTCGACGATCTTTTCGCCTTTTCTTTCGAATATTTCTTTGATTGCATCTTGTAGGTCTTCGACTTTGATATCCATAGATGCCGCTGCAGCACCGAGCATTACCATATTCATTGAGCGTGCTGCGCCCATCTCTTTGGCAATATCATCTGCATTGATGCAAATATTGTTTTTTAGCTTTTTGATTTCTGCTAAGACAGAATCAAGTTCGGGGTAGTTTGGAATATTAATAAATGGCTTACTATTAGTAACTACCCAGCCTTTATTTGATAGGTATGGTAAATATCTAAGAGATTCCATAGGTTCTACTGAAAGGATCATATCGCATTCGCCCATAGGGATTAGATCTGAGTGAATAGGCTTATCTGAAATGCGTAAGTGTGATTGCACATCCCCGCCTCTTTGGCTCATACCGTGAACTTCAGCTTGTTTTAAATAATAACCATTTTTTAATGCTGCTGTGCCGATGATTGCTGCAATAGACAAGATTCCTTGTCCGCCAACTCCTGCTAAAATGATATCTAATTTCATTATTCTCTCCCGCTTCTGTTTCTCTTCGCCATTGTTTGTACACATTCACGACGAGGGACGATTACTGATACGCCATTATAAGCCAGTTCTTCTCTATACACTTTGACAAGCTCTTCATGGTTTTTCTTCAATGGTACAACAGTTCTAATATGCTCACGTTCTACACCCAGTCCAAGGCAGATCTGTTCGATTCTACCAAATGCAGAAGACTCTTGACCGCCTGTCATTGCTGCCACATGATTGTCTAAGATGATAATGACAACATTTGACTTTTCATTGACGCAGTCTAATAAACCTGTAATTCCTGAGTGGGTAAAGGTTGAATCACCAATTACACCAACAGCTGGGTAAAGTCCTGCATCTGCAGCGCCTTTTGCCATAGTGATTGATGCGCCCATATCAACACAACTATTAATTGCTTGATAAGGTGGTAAAAATCCTAAAGTATAGCAGCCAATATCAGCGAAAACATGACCCTTTTCATATGTTGAAAGTGCTTCATTTAAAGCATTATAAGAGTCTATATGAGGGCAAGCAACACATAATGCGGGTGGTCGAGGAGCGACGATTTCTGGTATTTCAAGCAATTCTGTTTCTTTAAAGCCCAAAGCTTTTGCCACGCTATTTGGATTGAGTTCGCCATCTCTTGGAACTGTACCATCGAGGCGTCCTTTTACTTTTAGTGCATTGCCTAAGTATCCTTTTAGCATTTCTTCAACTAATGGTGCGCCATCTTCAAGTACTAAAAGAGTATCGCATTCCATGCTTATTTTTTCAACCATTTTGCGAGGGATTGGATATTGAGATATTTTTAAAATAGGGTGCGAGCACTCTTTGTCGGTAAAGTTTTCCATCAAATAATTGTGAGCAAGTCCACATGCTATAATGCCTAAAGACTTGTCTTTACCATCGATATATTGATTAAATGGACTGTTTTCGGACTCTTTTTCTAAATCTGCTTGTTTAGCTAAAAGTGTTTTAAACTTTCTTCTTGCAATTGCTGGCAATAAGACAAATTGATTCTTATCTTCTGGCAATTTGAGTGCATTTTCTGCTTTGACTTCTTGACGAGCAACGCCAGATCTTGAGTGTGAAAGTCTTGTCACAAAGCGAATCATTACAGGCAGTGCATATTTTTCAGAAAGTTCTAAGCCATAATGTGCCATGTCATATGCTTCTTGCTGATTTGATGGCTCTAATGCAGGTAATAAAGCAAATTTTGCAAAAAATCTGGAATCTTGCTCATTCTGAGATGAGTGCATTGAAGGGTCATCGGCAACTGTTACCAAGAGACCGCCATTTGCACCTGTGAAAGCTGAGTTGACATATGGGTCTGCAGCAACATTAAGCCCTACGTGTTTCATTGTAACAATTGCTCTTTTGCCTGCATATGACATACCAAGTGCGGTTTCCATTGCTGTCTTTTCATTTGCAGACCATTCGCGATGTACATTTCTTTCTTTTGCTAAGGGATTTTTCTGAATGTACTCGATTATTTCAGTTGAAGGTGTACCTGGGTAACCATAAGCGCCAGAAATCCCAGCATCTAAGGCACCTTGAGCAAACGCTTCATCACCAAGTAAGAGTAGTTTTTTCATTGCAACCTCTTTATAATATTATTTTTAGGACTATTTTTACTTTTATGTATATTATGGCAAGCTTTTTTTTGTCTTTTTACAAAAATAACTATTATTTACTCTGTCATTTCACCGTTTTCCCTCTTGAATAATAGTTTTCTATAGAGTTCAAGATTTTTATTTACAGTGTTTTCTCTTGAAAAACTGTCTAATACTGGCAGCGACTTTTCTGCAAAAACCTTCATTTGCTCTGGATGATCTAAGGCATAAATGATTTTTTGAGCCAAGTCTTCTGGATTTAGCTTTTCTGCCAGTAAACCATTTATCTCATGCTTGATCATTTCAGGAATACCTCCAGAGGCACAGGCAATAATGGGGACATTTGCGGACATGGCATCTAATACAGAAGTCCCGAGCCCCTCTTTTTTTGAGGCAAGAACAAAATAATCAAAGTGCGCTAAATAGTCTTTTACATTGCGTCGATAACCTGTAAAAATAATCTTACCTATCAAACCCAATTCATCACGCAATGCCAATATCTTATCTCTATCTTTACCATCGCCCAATGCAACAAAAACAAAGTCATCTCTCTCTTCTGCAATCAAACGTATAGCCCGCAGCAATGTTGGATAATCTTTATGTCCTGTTAGCGCAGCAATTGTACCGACAATCTTTTTTGTGGGAATATATTCTGCCAATTCAGGGGGAGTATGAGCATCGCTCAAGTCCTTATATCTATCTGTATCCACGCCGCTATGAATCACTATTAGTTTATTTTTATCGATACCAGATGCGATCATGATGTCATGAATATTTTGAGAAATACAGACAATTTTATCAACAAGTTTGGTATTATATTTAAATTTGCTCGGTATATTTTGTTTGATAGCAAAATCTACTCTTCTTGATGCGATCAATATAATCTTTCTTAAAAAGGTTTTGCAGATGATCCCCAGCGATAGAGAGTGTGCACAGTGGCAATGAATAATGTTAATCTGTTCTTTTCTTACGAGTTTTATGATTTTTAATACAGCCAATAAATCAAGCTCATTTCTCATTTTGACTGCAATATAAGGCAAACTTTCAGTTTTGCATCTTTTTGCCATTTCTGAGTCTGGTTGGCAGATCATTATTGATTTTATTTGTTTTTCAGACAGCATACTATGTAGGTAAAAAGCCTGTTGTTGTCCACCTCTCCAACCTTGCCCCGTATCGATGTGTAGCACTCTAATTGCTAAGTTTTTTTGATTCAATAGTCTATACCTTCTTTACCATGATCATTTTTACCATTAAAAGATTTATTATATTTTGTCAAATCAATTTTTTCATTGACTCAATCTAACAATTATAAATAATGGTATTAATTAATAAAATAATATGCTAAATGGAGACAATATGAAAAAAATCATTGTATTAACCACCTTTATTCTTTTTGTTATGGGAGCTTTATTTGCTCAAAATGTAAAAGTTGCATACATTGATAGTGAAAGAATTATGATGGAATCAAAAGACACTAAAGAGGCTCAAAGCTTATTTCAAAAAGACAGAGAAGGCTGGATGAGGCAAATTGATGATTTAGATGCAGAGATTCAGAGATTAGAAAGTGACTTTAATACAAAGAAGCTTACTCTATCTGCAAGCGGCAAAAAACAAGCAGAAGACAAAATCGAAGAGAAAAAGAATGCAAGAAAAGAGATAGTTGAAAGCATCTTTGGTGATAATGGTAGAGCACAATCAAGAAATGCGGAGCTACTTCAACCAATTATGACAAAGCTGAGAGTGATTATCGAAAGAATCGCTGTTGAAGAAAATTATGCGATGATATTCGATGCATCAAGCGCTGGTATTATCTGGGCTCAACCAAGACTTGATCTTACTGAGCAAATTATTAATGAAATGAATAAAACGGAATAGCTTATGAAGTTTTTTAAAAGTGAAGTCAGTTTTGCTGATATTTGTCATTTTTTAAAACTAGATATTCCCACAGACATCAAAAACATCACCTTTAATAATGTCGCTGAATTAAATGAAGCAAATGATAAATCTATCTGCTTTTATGAAAATGAAAAGTATAAAAAACAAGCAGAAGGCTCAAAAGCAGGCTTAATAATAGTCTCAAAAGATTGTGATTTGCTTACAGAATCATTGCTGTTGACTGTTGAAAAACCATATCTTACTTTTATGACTTTGGTAACAATATGGCTTCAGATTGAGGCAAAAAACAAAAAAAATATCATCGAGCAAACTGCACGCATTTCCTCTACTGCCTCTATTGGACAAAATGTTTCTATTGGGCATAATGTCGTTATTGAAGATAATTGCAAAGTGGGAGATAATACTGTCATCGAAGCAAATACCGTCATTAAAGAGAATGCCAAAATTGGTACAAATTGTCAAATCTATCCAAATGTAACTATTTATCATGATTGTGAAATAGGCAATAAAGTGATTATTCACTCTGGAGCAGTGATCGGGGCAGATGGTTTTGGCTTTGCATTGATGAATGGTCAACAAGTTAAGATCCCTCAAGTTGGAAATGTCATTATCGAGGACTCTGTAGAAATTGGCGCTTGCTCATGTATTGACCGTGCAACTATCGGTACTACAACAATTAAAAAGGGCACAAAAATTGACAACTTAGTCCAAGTTGGTCATAATTGTACAGTCGATGAAAATAGCATTCTGTGCGCTCAGGTTGGCTTAGCAGGTAATTCTTCTATTGGAAAAACCGTATATCTTGCTGGTCAAGTTGGTGTTGCTGGGCATTTACATATTGAGGATGAAACTATGGTTGGTGCACAATCTGGGGTCGTATCATCACTCAGTAAAGGAAAGTACTTTGGCACACCTGTATTGCCTGTGCAACAACAATTAAAAGTATCTGCTTGCCTAAAAGATTTACCTGAAGTAACAAAATATATAAAACGATTAATGAGAGAGAAAAAATGAAAGAATTTAAAAAAACAATAGCAAATGAAATTTCTTATACTGGGGTCGGATTGCATCATGGTGAAATTACAACTATCACATTCAAGCCTGCAGATTCACGCTCAGGCGTTGTATTCATCCGTACCGATTTACCAGACAATCCAGAGATTCCAGCTGACATTGATAATGTAATGGATATTTCAAGAGGCACTACTCTCGGGGTGAGTAAAAAGATTTTTGTCTCTACTGTCGAGCATGTGCTTGCTGCAGTAAAAGGACTAAAAATTGATAATATTAGATGCGAAGTAAATGGACCTGAAGTACCCGTCGCAGACGGCTCTGCTTCTGTATTCTTAAAGCTACTAAAAGAAGCTGGAATTGTCGAACAGGAAGAAGAAAGAGAATATTTTGAATTAACAGAACCTATCTCCTTTTCTGCGCCTGATGACAATGTAGATATAGTAATCGTGCCTTCCAATGAACTTAAAATCACCTTTATGGTTGACTATCAACATAAGAATCTCGGCACACAGTATACCTGGCTGCCATCGCTTGACGTCTTTGAAGATGACTTCGCTCCTGCAAGGACTTTCTGTTTCTTACATGAAATTCTTGCACTTAGAGAAGCAGGGCTGATCAAGGGCGGTTCACTTGACAATGCCCTGGTCGTTGCAGATCCTGAAAAAGATATTGAAGAATTGGAAAAACTTAAAAAGATATTCAACTATCAAGGCGATATCAAAGTGAGCGAAAATGGCTTATTATTAAATACCACTGAACTCAGATTTTACAATGAGTTTGTCCGTCACAAAGTTGTCGATCTAATTGGCGATATCTCTTTATTAGGCATGCCAATTAAAGGACATATCCTTGCCGCAAGATCTGGTCACAAAACAAATGTGGAATTAGTTAAAAAGCTCAAACAAATCCTCAAAAAACAAGAACTACAAAAGATTTATCAAAAAAAGAAGACTACTGATATAGTCTTTGATATTAATGCTATTATGAAAATATTGCCTCACCGTTATCCTTTCTTGCTCGTCGACAAAATTACAGACTTCGTACCAGGAGAAAGCATTACAGGTATGAAGAATGTCACAATGAATGAACCATTCTTCCAAGGGCATTTCCCTGATCATCCAGTTATGCCAGGCGTTTTAATTGTCGAAGCAATGGCACAAACAGGGGGCATTATGCTTCTCAATACGATGTCCAATCCAGAGGAATATGTCGCATATTTTGCTTCTATAGACAATGTAAAGTTCAGAAAACCTGTACTCCCTGGCGATACTCTGCGTTTTGAATTAAAAGCTATTTCTATGAAAACTTTTATCACAAAAATGCATGGTGATGCTTATGTCGGAGATGAAAAAGTATGCGAAGGTGATTTCTTAGCAAAAGTTGTAAAAAAATAATATAGGGGTTTGTATGCAAAACATTCATCCAACAGCAATTATTCATCCCAATGCAAAACTGGGTAAAAACAATAAAATCGGACCATATTGTACCATAGGCGAGCATGCAGTACTTGGTGACAATAATGAGTTGATCTCTCATGTTGTAATTGAGGGGCATATCACAATTGGTGATAATAATAAGTTTTTCCCTTTTTGCTGTGTTGGTATTGTGTGCCAAGACTTGAAGTATAATGGTGAACCAACTCGTACGAAAATTGGCAATAATAATCAAATTAGAGAGTGTGTGACAATTCATGCTTCAGCAACTATGGACGAAGATACAGTAATTGGCAATAATTGCCTGATTATGGCTTATGCTCATGTCGCTCATAACTGCCAAATTGGTAACAATGTAATCATGGCAAATGCAGTGAACTTGGCTGGTCATGTACATGTTCACGATTTCGTCACTATAGGTGGCTTATCAGCTGCTCATCAGTTTGTAAAGATTGGGACACATGCTTTTATTGGCGGCACATCTGGTATCAAGAAAGATATTCCACCCTATACTCGTGGACAAGGCATGGATTATAAAGTGGTTGGTTTGAATAGTGTTGGCTTAATGCGCAGGGGCTTTACTGAAGAGACTATAGAAGGTCTTAAAAAAGTTTACCGCTTATTCTATCGTGCAAATATGAACGTAAGCCAAGCCCTCGAAGAAGCTGCAAAAATAGAAAACCCAAGCCCAGAACAAAAGATTTTTATCGACTTTATTAAAAACTCTGAACGAGGGATTAGCCTCAACAAGAAAGAAGCCGAATAAAAATTTAAATTTTATATAAGAGGCAAGCCGTAATAGCTTGCCTCTTTTTTTTAGTTATTTTAATATATAAAAAAGCTGAGTTGGTTTACAACTCAGCTAAGTAAATTTGATTAATTTTAGTAGTTATTAACTTCTTTGTCTAATTCTTCGAATGATTGAGAAGCTCTAAATCTATTATAGAGTGCTTCTTCCTTTTTAATGCGATCAACAGTAGCTTTGTTTACATCTGCTTTTGGAATAGCTATTTGAACGAAAGTCTTATAGCGTCCATTTTCTACTGTGAAAGTCTGGCGTTTTTGAATTGAAGTGCCATTAAACTTTTGGCTTGCAATAACTTTTGTAGCTTGTTCTGTTAAAGCGACTATTTCTGGATTATCAACTCCAGCTTCAGACATAAAGTTTTTTGTCATAGATTTTACATGAGCTTCAACATAGTTTGCAGCTTCAGCCATTGCATTTGCATAAGCAGCTTGTTCAGACATATTTTGGCTAACCTTTTCTCCATTACCATAGCAGAAAATATAAGTGTCATTTTGTGTTACTGTGCCATACCAGTCTGGTTGAAAGACTTGCTTTGGCATTGAAGAGCCACCAGGACCACCACACGCAATGAGAAATAAGCTGCCAACAACTAATAATGCTGTTACTATTTTTGTTAATTTCATAAAATACCTCCTTTAGTAATTAACACATTATAATTATCCCATATTATAAATTCAAAGATTAATGTCAAGTTTATTTTTATAATTCAATTATTTTCTTCTTGTTTATTGCTGCAAAGATCGCTTCAGGTGTGAGAATTGTTTTGTCTTTTAATATCTTAGAGTCACCATGTGGGATAAACTCATCTGGCAAAGCAAATGGATATACGCTGACATTATGATTGTTTAGCAGCATGGAAATATGCTCGCCAATGCCACCCCTTAAAACATTTTCTTCGATTGTAATAACAGGTACTTTATCCTTAATTAAATCCAAAATCAAGCCCATATCAAGAGGCTTAACAAAGCTGAGGTTTATTACAGTTGGTACAAATTTATAAGCTTCTTCTATCATTTCAGCAAGCTTTTTCGCTGTATTTACTCCTTCACCAATACCGATAATATTGAGTTTGCTACCTTTTATTATGGTCTGTGATTTGCCATACTCTATCTTTTGATAATCAGGGTCGCTTGGCGCAATGCCTCTTGGGTAGCGAATAATAACAGGTCCGTCATTATAACTTTCAGCAAATTCCAGTGCTTGCTCAAGCTCTTCAATACAGTATGGAGCTATAATTGTCATATTTGGAATAAATTGCATCATCGACAAATCAAATACCCCATGGTGAGTTGCGCCATCTTCTCCCACTATTCCTGCACGATCTAAACAGAAGACAACTGGCAGTTTTTGTAGCGCAATATCATGAATAACTTGGTCAAGTGCCCTTTGCATAAAGGTCGAATAAATAGCCACAAATGGCTTCATACCCTGTATTGCCAAGCCTCCAGCAAAAGTCACTGCATGTTGCTCAGCTATACCAACATCAAAAAAGCGTTCTGGATATTTATCAGAAAAAGCAGTTAATCCTGTTCCATCGGTCATTGCCGCAGTGATAGCGATGATCTTTTTATTCTTACTTGCCAGTGCAACAAGCTTATTGCCAAAGATTTCAGACCAGCTTTGCTTATTGTTTGAGCTGACATTACCTGTTTTTAAGTCAAATGGTCCAATGCCATGAAACTTTGATACTTGTTTTTCAGCAAATGAAAACCCTTTACCTTTTTTAGTTAAAAGATGGATCAAAATAGGACCTTCCATATTATACTTCACCCTATTAAAGATGCGTATCAGGCGGGGAATATTATGACCATCGATTGGTCCGACATACTTAAAATTCAAATCTTCAAAAAAGATATTTGGCACAAGAATATTTATCATACTCTCTTCAATTCTTTGTGCACCTGAGAGGAATACACGTCTAAGATTGGTAGGCAAGACAGCTGATTTATTCCACACTTGCTTTTTAAGATAGTTATAAGTCTTACTGGTGACCATTTCTGTGAGGTGATTTTGTAAAGCACCCACATTTTTAGATATAGACATTTCATTATCATTTAATATTACAATAAAATTCTTTTGTAAATGCCCCGCATGGTTTAATGCTTCAAATGCCATACCTCCAGTGAGAGCACCATCACCAATAACGGCAATGCTATGTCCTTTTTGCTTTTGCATATTTTTGGCAACACAAATGCCCAGAGCAGCTGATATCGAAGTACTACTATGTCCAACACCAAAGGCATCATAAGGACTTTCAAAGATATTATTAAACCCAGAAATGCCTTCATAAGTTCGTAATGTATCAAACCGATCATTACGCTCCGTCAGTATTTTATATGCATAGGATTGATGCCCAACATCAAAGACTATACGATCTTCAAGAGGATCAAAGACTTTCAATAAGGCAATGATAAAATCAGTTGCACCCAAGCTTGGCGCTATATGCCCGCCATTTTTGGATGTTACTTCTATTATTCTTTTACGGACATCTTTTGCTAATTCCATCAGCTCATGGTACTGTAATTCTTTTATTTGTTGTGGTTTTTTTATTTTTTCTATCATAATATTACCCTCATAAATCGTGAATAATGATTTTCCCGCTTACTTCTTGGATAATCAATCTTGATTCAATCCATTTGTACAACTCATTTGTCCCCTTTTTTAATAATGATGAAAAGGGAAGGATTTCATTGCTATGAATATGTAGATCTGAACGTAAGTTTTTTAGATAAGTCGCAACTTTTGTGGAAGGAAGCTTGTCTGACTTTGTTGCTACAATGACAAATGGTATATTCAAAGATTTTGCATATTCTATCATCGCAATATCTTTTGGGTCTGCTTTATGCCTAATATCAACGAGCAATACCAAGCCTGCAAGCTGTTCTCTTTTACTAAGATAGTTTTCAATCATTTTCTGCCATGATTCACGCTCACTCTTTGAGACTTTTGCATAACCATATCCAGGCAAGTCAACTAAGGTAAAGTGTATATCCATTTCAGCTGTTTCAGGGCTTTCTGCATATTTACATTGGATATCAAAGAAGTTCACAAGTCTTGTCTTACCTGGCGTTGAGCTGACTTTGGCTAAAAGTTTTCTATTTGTAATTGTGTTAATCATAGACGATTTACCTACATTTGATTTGCCCGCAAAGGCAATTTCTTTAAATGGTGTTTCAGGGAAATCAGGCTGATTAACAGCACTTGTAATAAATTGAGAGCCTACTATTCTTATCATTAGTCTTCAATGTAGATGATAGATGAATGATCAGATTCCCAAACTTCGACTTCGCTGATTTTGGATTCATCAGAATAAAAAGATTTTTTTAACTCATTAAAAATGACGCGTGCGATGTTTTCTGACGTTGGATTAATATCTTTAAAACAGTCAAGATCGTTTAAATATTGATGATCAAACATTGCCATGAGCTCGCTCAAATGCTTTTTTGCGATACCAAAATCAATAGCCATGCCAAGATTATCGACTTTAATGCAATTAATCTGTATTCTTACTTTCCAATTATGTCCATGTAAATTTTTGCAGAGCCCTGGATAGTTATTCAATTTATGAGCTGCTGAAAAAGATGAGCTAACATTTATTTTATACATTATTTATCCTCCATTATCTATTACAATATAAAAAGATTTAAAATTATGTCAACATAAAAGTCAATATTAATAGATTAATAATCGTTTTTTTTTATTGGATTACTTCATATGAATTTTTAGCTTTTGCTTGAATCTTTAATAATTGATTTTTATTGAGCATTTTCTCAATATATGAAATTATCTCTTGTCCCTCATCATAGCCGTTTGCAGAGCTAAGAAGCAACCAAAAATAGGCCTTTTCAAGGTCCTTTTCTACACCCATCTCATAATAATACATGAGACCAAGATTGTACTGTGCCTTGGCAAAGCCTTGACTCGCTGATTTTTCAAATAAATTAAAGGCCTCTTTATAATCTTTAACTACTCCTATTGCTTGCACATACATAAGAGCAAGATTGTATTGTGCAATAGCATGCCCTTGTGCAGAAGCTAACTTGTAATAATGTTCTGCCTTTGGATAGTTAACTTTCACGCCGTCTCCATGCTCATAAATATAAGCAAGTTTAAACTGTGATTGCAAATACCCTTCATCTGCAGATAATGTCAATAGTTTGATTGCATAATCCATGTTTTTTTCCACATCTCTGCCGAGTTTATACATCAAGGCAAGTCTATATTGAGCCTTTACATCTCCCTTTAATACATTTTCCAAGATACTTTCTCTTTTAAAATAGTTAAACTTTGTTATGCTTTCATTTTCTTCTATACTCTTTTTTATTTTATCTAAGGTTTTCGCTCTGTCTGAGGCTGACATGGATTTTATAGACTTACTAACTCTTATGTTGTCAGTTTGCTCATTAAATTCACCATATTTCTCCAGATAATGTTGTGCCTTACCGTGTTTTTGTTCTGCAGCTAAATTTAAAAGCTTATTTGCATACTTACTATCTTTTTTGACCCCATCCCCAAAATGATACATCCAAGCAAGATTATATAATGCCTCTGCATGATTTTGTTTAGCAGCTTTTTTATACCACTTTACCGCCTTCTTAAAGTCTGCTGTAACACCTTTTCCCTCATCATACATTTTTGCTATACCATACTGTGCTTCGGAAGAGCCTTGCTTTGCTGCTATCATATACCATTTTAGAGCCTCCTGGTAATCCTGGACAACACCATTACCAAGATCGTACATTTCTGCAAGATGTAGCTGTGCTTCTAAATCACCTTTCTCAGCTGCTGCATAAATCCACTTGTTTGAGTTCTTATCATTTTCCATCTTTTTTGTCCTCTTCAAATAAAACTGCTACTTTTAAAATATAGAATTCATTATTAATGTCAAGTTTTTTATCATTATTTTTCAATATATTACCTAAAAAACACATTTCATATTTAATGTAGGGGCGAGCTTTGCTCGTCAGCCAGCGACGAAGTCGCATGCATCGCTTCTGGCTACCTTTAAAAAAACCTTTCACGAATGTGAAAGCACCTAACCCGCAGCGAAGCGAGGACCAAAGGTGGGTTGTTAAATAAAAAAAGCAGGTTTACACCTGCTTTAAAATTGGTAACCCATAGGGGAATTGAACCCCTGTTGCCAGAATGAGAATCTGGAGTCCTAGGCCACTAGACGAATGGGTCATGTGATTAAAAGAAGCTGTTGGCGACCCCTAGGGGATTCGAACCCCTGTTGCCAGAATGAAAATCTGGAGTCCTAACCCCTAGACGAAGGGGTCGCATTCAAAAAATGCCATAATTAAAAACTATTAATAAATTCTTAACTATGGCAGTAAGATTTAATTGGCGACCCCTAGGGGATTCGAACCCCTGTTGCCAGAATGAAAATCTGGAGTCCTAACCCCTAGACGAAGGGGTCGCATTAAAATGGTGAGCCTGGATGAATTCGAATCATCGACTCCCTGCTTAAAAGGCAGGTACTCTACCGCTGAGTTACAGGCCCATGACAATTGACTTTTTAAAAACAAAAGTCTTTTGCTTCTTTCACTCTATATAACTGCCAAATTATGAAAGCATATGTTTGCTGTCAAGCACTTTTCTTTATTTTGTGATTATTATTTTGATCATAATTAGTTAAATGTATTTATAACATAAAAATAGATTAATCATAAAAAATGAATTATCACTGAAAATAACAAACAATATTTGGGCTTTTTTATAGAAAAAAGATGAAAAACTTAAGAAACGCTCTAATAATATGGTTTTTTTACTATGTTTTTTCTCTATTATTCAAGCTTATCAACTTTCACTGTATTTATTAAAATATCATATTTCAATGGAGAAGCATTTTCCATTTCGCCTTTTGTATTTTTGTTGCTTAGAACATCCTGTATTTGCTTATAAACTGCTATAAAACGCACATTTTGCTTGGCAAGACGCGATGTTAATTGGTAAAGAAGCGAGGCTTTCATGAGCTTTCTCAAACTATTATACTCCCTCAAAATATTCATAATATACTCAATGCTCATATTCTTGATTAATATACCAAAACGCCTTTGTAATCGATAAATAAAGTAAATAAACATACTAAAAGAGGATATCCCTTGCGTCCTTTTTTGCCTGGAATCTGCCTTATAACCCACTACATAATCAGCAAATAATGACTTTACATGCAAATCCATCCCTTGCCACAGCGCACAAAGATACTGCTGATTATTTTTGATATTAATATTTTGTGGCAGCAATGCCCTCTTAACTGTCTTTCTTAAGATTACCACATTATTATGGGCATAGTATGCAACGATACTCTCACCAATGCGCTTGGGAAACTTATGATCCCCCGTTAAATAAACTCTCAATTTACCTCCGTATTATAAATAAACTGTCAAAAATCTGTTTTCTTTCTCTTGGGATTCCCTTTTGATTCCCCTTGCTATCTTGGAGAATGAAAGGTAATATAAAGGACATGGAAAGGGAACCTATTGAAATTTTTAAATGTCTTTTTACCTTGTAAACACGACTATCATTATAATATAATCTGTATTTAAATTTTGGCAATAGTTTTTTGTTTTTATTAATTGTCTTTACGCATTTCAAACAAATACCGATTACCAAGTGTAATATGATAATTATTAGTAAAATAGGGGTGTAAAAATAATTGAATTAAGTTTATTATTTGTAATAATATGCTTTTTTGCTTGACATTAAAAGATATATATATTTTATTGATGATACTGCCGAGTGTAAATATCTAAACCGCAGGGCATGATTTTACACCGATAAGGTTAATCTGGAAACTGATTAGCCTCCCGCGTTTGGAAAGGTAGGCAAAGGAAAATCCTGCGCCTCTTCATAAAAGAAAACAGGAGGATGTAAATGAAAAAAACGCACTTACTCGTATTATTCGCTATTTTAATGCTCTTATTCACAGCATGTAGCGAGAAAGATGACAAAAACCCAACAGACCCAACAACCCCAATAGTGGGCAACCCACCAGCGATGGCTTTAACCGCTGATTATGTATTTGATTTACCAGCAGAAGGTACCGAATATCCAGATTCAGTTATTGTTGATATCGAATACAGCGGCGCACCAACCCCTGGTATTCCATTGACTTATTTTATTACTAAAGCAATGACTGACGAATTAGTCGGAAATAACAAAGCTGATGACACAAGAAGTTTATTTGCTTATGAGCCAGTGGGATCCGATGGCATCTCATCAAGAAAAAATGGTGATGATGACATCTTCTGGAGTCTTTTTAAGGAAGGATACCTATTGCCAGAAAATGCTCATAGAGTATTCTTTGAAAACCCACCAGTTAATGCTTATAATGTGAAGTATTTAGACAAAATCAAATTGTACAGAGCTGTTCAAGTAATTAAGCCTAATGGCGACAAAGTATTATTTGAATTAAATGCTCTTGAAACACAACAAGTTGCAAACCATAATGATGCACAAGAAGCGGGTATAGAGCTTAAATCATTTATCTCTACGTTTGTAACAGAAACACCTGCAAACTATACTTATGAATTTATGGCAAGTGATGAATTCGCTGTTAGTTATACTTGGGAACAAATTCAAGATGGTTATTGGTTAAAAGATTCAAAGACAACTATCTTCCCAACATTTAACGACGATATGAGCAACTCACAAAAGAAATTTAAGAAGTTAATGCAGATTAAATTAATTCCAGCAGAATAATGGATAAGTTTAATTTAAATGAATTATTAATAATCGCAATAATGGGCGCAATCGGCTTGGCTATCAAGCCGATTGTTACCCCTTTAGTCCATATTATCTCATCTCCTTTGATGATACCTGGAGGGTCAATCGCTGGAGGTATTTATATGTCGTGGATAGTCTTAGCAAAGCTATTAGTTCCTAAAAAGGGCTCTGCATTATTGGCTGCTGCAACTCAAGCTTTGGTCGTCTTATTTTTGGGCTACTTTGGAAATCACGGTGTTTTTTCTATTATATCGTATGGCTTGCCTGGTCTTGCTGTAGAGCTTATTGCTTTGCTGTATAATAAAAGAAACATCATTGCTGCTATTATCCATTGCATCGCTGCTAATATGGTGGGAGCATTGCTAATAGCATTAGTTATATTTCGTATGCCCACGATTCCTCTCCTAATCTCTCTTTCTGCAGCTCTCGTTTCTGCTGTATTAGGCGGGTTATTAGCTTGGGGCATTTTTATAGAAATAAAGAAACTAAAAATAATAAAGGTTGTGTAGATGAAAAAGATTTTATTTATTATTATTATGATATTTGCTGTTGCTTTAAATGGCATATCTCTGATTGCTGAAGGAAAAGAAGACCAAACAATCAAGCTGGAAGATATTTCTCACTTAGATGTGGTAAAGTTCAATACCCATCGTGATAAGAGAGGCGTTGTAACTGATGATGAATGGGAAGGATTTTCCTTAGAAGAAATATTAAACTTTTATAATGTCGCAGAATATGAATGCTTGGAGATTAATTCAGACGATAATTATCAAGTTAAGTATACTCTCGATGAAGTGAAAGAGTTTAAACCTATTTTGGCAACGAAAAGGAATGGTAAAGTCCAAAAAGATAATAACTTGAGAATAGTTAGTGAAACACGAAGAGATATGTTTTGGGTGTCTGATTTAGAAACAATTAAAACAGTGCACTTAGTTCAATATCCAATGATAAAGACGATTTATCCATTTAGTTATATCCAGGGTAAAATAGCTCTTTATGATGAGCCAAAGCCTTTTACAAAATGCAAAGGCTACTACTTTAAAGATATGAAAGAGATCATGGTAAATACAGTGAGAAGACCAGTCCAATTAGTGACTAAAGATGGCTTTACTCAAGAACTTGAATACCATAAGTTTGTCAAAAAGGCGGTTTTAATCAAGAATGATGACAATTCCATCGATATAAAAAGCCCCACAATGCCAGCTGGTATGTGGCCCAAAAGCCTACGTAAAATAACTTTTGATGACACTGTTTTATTATTTGATGATGACATTGAAAAGCTTGATGCAAAGCAAATTAGAGAAATATTCTCTTTAGATGTAGATAAGAAAATCACATTTGAATATGTAGATAAAACTAAAAAGATTAAAAAGGTTGTGATCCAATAATGAAGAGGTTTTTGCATTTAGTAATATTTCTGATCGTAGTCTTACCACTTTGTGCTATACCCGTTTATGGCGATGTGAAGCCTGGAACAGATGTTAAATCAATGAAAGAGCTTATTAATTTGGCGAAAGATCTTTCTTGTGAACAAGTCTTGATTAGCGGTGATAATAATGTCGCAGCATTGGTCGATGTAAATAGTCTTGCTCATCTGAGCTGGAAGAAAAATAAAGGTAAAGTTGATTTCACATCAAAAGTATTGCCAGCTGTTTGTAGTATCAAAGGTATTGCTTTTTTTGCTTTGAATTGTCAGACTTCAGATTATGCACTTTCTGTAATGAATGGTGTTTATCAAGAAGATTATATTAAGCCATTTGACTTTATTATTGCTCAGTCTGAACTGCTTGGCGTACAAGAGAAAAATGGGTTTTATGCAGATAAATACCAAATTGCAGCTTCATGGAATATGGAGCACATTCAAGACACTGAAAAAGAGCAGTTATATATATCAAAAGCAGGCGCTGAAAGAATTTTGGACAAAGCACTTGAATTCAAAATGACACATTTTCAAAGTGGGGAAGATGTGGTTTTGGCTGTTTGGTCAGACTATCCAGAAATAGGTTTGAAAGATATTTATCATAAGACATTAGATAGCCTCAAAAATGATAGGACTATGGCGATTTTTATTGATGGTTTAGGTTGGCATCTTTTAGAAAACTACTGTGCTGTCAATAATCTGGATCTGGCAGAAATGAAGTATTTACCGACACGGAGCGTCTATCCTTCCAAAACAAAATATGCATATTATACCTTGGGCACGGGCGAATACTTGCCAGAAGATTCTCCTGGACAAATATATCCAGATAAAGCCTTTCTTAATGGCGTGATTATTGAAGAAGAAAAATGCTATTATACCTCACCAACAGCGGTCTTACTCAATGTTGATGAAAATGATAATGGCACAATAGACGATGAGATATTCGACTCTGCTATGAAATATATTCAAGATGAGAAAAAGCTCTTTATTCTCGTACATTTTCATAGTGTTGATGATATGAATCATGAATATGGACCTTATAGTCAAGAATCAATGAATCAATTAAAAGTTATCTTTGATTATACACAAAAGTTGATAGATACTTTTGTTGGGCGAGTAATAATATTCTCAGATCATGGAGCACATTCTTATTTAAACCAGGGGGGGACGCATGGATCTGTTAAAGCTGAAGATATCGTGGGAGTTGTAAAATATGTTGAAAAAGATTAATTTAATAGCGATTATAACACTGTTTACCTTTGCAACACTAAATGCTGCTAATACTATTCTCAAAGTCATTGGCAATGGAACAGAAAAAACTTTGACAGAAACTGCTTTTGTCGAGATGAGCAAAGAGACATTTAAAGTAAAAAAGACAGCTGATCCTTTTGTCTCTTTTAAACAGTTGGTCGAATTTACGAAAGCAGATAAAGCCAAAACTGTCACTATTAAATCCATTGAGGGTATGAGTCTTGTACTAAAAGCAAAAGAGTTTGAAAAAGCAGGACTAATAATCGTTAGTGATACGAAAAAGAATTATTTTCGTGCCGTGGTAAAAGACAGTGCTTTTCGTAATCGTTGGATTAAGAATGTTGTTTCTATTGAATTTAAATAGAAAATGTTGCAGATTCAAAACTACTCATATAAGTATCATGCCGACTCTGATTATGTGTTTCGGGACCTAAATCTTGAGATAAATCCAGGATCTATAGTCAAGCTAAAGGGCGCAAATGGTGCAGGTAAAAGCACATTTATTTATAGTTTAAGTGGGTTTATTTGTCAATATTTGGGAGGTGATCTCGAAGGCAAAGTATTCTATAAGGGATTTGATTTGCATCAAATGAGTGTCTTGGAGCGTATTGAAACAATGAATATCGTCTTTCAAGATCCTGAATGCCAGATTTCTTTTACTGGTGCCTTTGAAGAACTAAATTGTCAGTTGCTTTATACTCAGCGAAAAACAGAACAAAAAGATAAACAAATATTGGATTATTTACAGTTGTTTGGTTTACCCATTAATGAGTCTTCAAAAACAAGCGAGCTATCGTGGGGACAAAAGAAAATGATTTGCTTTATTTCTCTTTTTGTTAATGACCCAGATATTTGGTTACTCGATGAGCCTTTCTCGGGCTTGTCTCTGCACCACTCAGAGATCTTTGCTGAGGTTTTAAAAAAGAAAAGGCAAGAAGGGCGTATTATTATGCTGTCAGACCACACTAATTTTCCTTTAGATTATCAGTATACTATAGACTTTGAGTAATATGTTAAACATTGAAAAGCTGACCTTTGCATATAATCAAGAGAAAATTATTCTTGATAAATTTTCATGTTCAATAGCCAAAGGGGAATTGCTCGTAATCACGGGTAAAAGTGGAAGCGGTAAGACTACCCTCTGCGAGATACTGTCAAGGCATTACCAACCTTTGTCTGGCGAAATATATGTTAATGAGAAGAACTCGAGTAAATTAGATGATACAGCATATTTTGCGCTATTGCATATTTTGAAGCAAAACCCTCATCATAATTTTATTGGATTGAACCCTGAACGTGATTTTTTGTTGTGGAATAGTGGTGAACAGATCGAGCTATTTTATAAGTTATTAGATAAATACTCGCTTTATCAAAAGAGAGAAGAGCTCTTGTGGAAATTGAGTTTTGGTGAGCAGAAATGCTTGTTTTTTATTTATCTTGAATTGATAAAGAGACAACTGTGGATACTTGATGAACCCTTAGAGGGTGTTGATGATAAGAGAAAAGAGTTTTTTATCGAAGCATTGAGCACACATTTGCAAGGCGGCGGATCGGCTTTGATAAGCAGCCATAGAGTTGAGCAATTTAGAGAATTAACAGCTAATATTATAGACTTTGAAAAAATAAATGTAAAAAAGGATGGTATATGATGAGAAGGGCATTTACTATTATTATCATGATCATAGCTGTGTGTGGCTTGTTTGCTGCTGAAAAAGATAGCACAGCAACACGTAAGTATTATCGCCTTGATGGAATACGAGTGATCGCTAAAGAGCCACAAGAATCTATTGGTACAATCACGGTGAAGAATTTGAATAAAGAAAATATCGCAGGTGAAATAAACTTTTATGACACTATGAAGGGGGTGACAGGGGTTGCTGTCACAATTGGTGCAAAAGGTGAATCAAACCTAAGAATAAGGGCATTTCAGAAAAAAGATGTGAAAATAATGGTCGATGGTAGAACCCTCAATGGAGGCTACTTTGGTAATGTTAATTTGCAAGAAATTCCGCTGTTTGACGTGGAAGAAGTGCAAATGGTCAAGGGACCTGTTTCCTCTTTATATGGATTTAATAGTATGGGCGGTGCCGTAAATTATATTACTAAAAAGCCTTCGAGCGATGACTGGCTAAAACTTAGCACTGTTGTGAAAAGAAATAATACTCACAATACTAAGGCAGTATTAGCACATGACTTTCAGAATTGGGATTTTTGGGTGAACTATTCTTATAATCATACTGATGGTTTTATGCTTTCCAAAGATTTTACTCCTACACCTTTTGAAAATGGTAAAGTGAGAAATTATGACAATAATAGCTCATGGGACTTGCAATCAAAAGTAAATATGACCGTCTTTGATTATCAAACAATAGGCGTGACCATGGGTTATACACGTGCAGATGTGAAGAATGTGCCAAACTCAATACACGAAAGCAAGGTTAGGCAGTTTACTGATTGGGCAAGATACAATGCCTCTCTTTTAGCAGCCTGGACTCATACAGCCGATATAGAGTCTTCGCACCGTGCATATTATGATGGTTTTGACAATAGATATCATGAATACAGAGATCAGAGCATGAGCTATGACTCGCAAAACTCATGGGTAGAAAGCTATGCAATAGGCTATGAAGGCAAAGTTAAAATGAACTATTTGGAACACCATTTTGCCAATATGATGGTGAAAACTGAGAGACAATACTACTATCGAACCGATATCGCTGGGTATCAAGATGGTTTGGAGAATGCAACTTATACCAATTCAATTGCTTTTTTTAATATGAGTCAATTGACAAATATTCTTGAGGTTTCTGGTGGCTTTGGTATTTCTCACTCCATTAGAGATGTTATTGGTGAGAAAACAATAAATACACCTGCTTATTTTGACTTTAGTGCGGGCGCAACAGTGAGAGATGTATTCTTTGATAAGATAGTCATGGGCGTTTCTAAGAATGTGCAATACCCAACAATGCGCCATTTATTCAGTAATTCAAGAGGTAATTTAGATTTGGACCCAGAAAATGCGTATAAGTATGAAGTTTCTTTTTTGAATACTTTTGATTTTATTCGTCCAATAAGTTTGACAAATACCATCTTTTACAATCATGTCTATGATATGATTGATCGAAAAGGGGCAAAATATGAAAACTATTTGGAAGTTAAAAATAGGGGCTGGGAGACTGCTCTGATGTTAAATGTTCATAAGAATGCAGATCTCGAGTTCAATTATGGATATATTGATCTGTCTATGAATAAAGACTATCCATATTATGAAGTTCCTGAAAACCAAGTAACATGCATATTGCACTATCGCTTGCCTTTTGATGTGAGAATGAAATATCAGTTTGATTATTATGATACACGCATAAGCCCTGATGATAATGATAGGGAATTCACTCTTGACGCATATAACTTGCATCAAATATCTTTTTCTAAATCATTTGGTAAGAATCGCGTTGTCCTCGGTCTGGAAAATATATTCGACGTTGATTATGCCGATGAGTACGGCTTCCCCGCTGCAGGTAGAAACTTTAATTTGGGTATTGAGATGGTGCTGTTTTAATGTTGAGTAAAAAGCTTGATCCACGAACGCTTATCTTTGCTTGTATTATAAGTACAAGCTTGATCTTGTTTAACTCTTCTCTTCTGAAGCAATTCTGTGTGTTTTCTCTCTTGCTGATTTTTGCTGTTCTGATGCGCTTTATCAAAAAGAGTGTGTGGAAAGTTTTATACAAAATGAGGCATTTAATTTTTACCCTGTTTGTCATGCAATTGCTCTTTAGGCATGGCGGAGAAACTTATTATCAATTTTCTTTTATTAAAATAACAGAAGCGGGAGTGCAATACTCCCTCTCTTCTTTTTTGCGATATGCGACGATTATCTTGAGTAGTATTGTGCTGATAAACGTCTCTTTAAATGAGTTTTTGGAGGTGTTTCAGTATTATAAATTGCCTCGGAATTTGTCGTTGACAGTCACTTTTTGCATACAGTATTTGACCAGCTTTAGTCGCCAAATTAAGCATATCAACCAGATAATAAAACAAAGAAATATGCTGAAGAATAGTAGGTTTAAGCAGAAAATGCTGATCCTAAAAGAAGTGTCATTGCCCTTGGTGGTTAAGTCTTTATCAGAAGTGCAATATAAGGCGATAGCGCTGGAACTAAAGGGGGTCTCATTGAAACCCCAGTTTAAGACTAATTTAAAGTTGTATTTGGTTGATTATTTGATTATTTTGCTCTTTATATCTGCTAATGTGTTTGTCATACTCTATTAATTGAGTGCTGCAACAAGAATATTTAACCCCATTCTGAGCTTTCTTTCATTTAAGGCATAATTGATACGAATATAACCCTTACTTTGCTCGCCAAAAGCAGATCCTGGTATGACAATAACCCCTCTGTGTGCTAAGCCTTTACAGAACTTGATATCGTCTTCTTTGACTTTTATCATAATATACGGTGCTGAATCGGGCTGATAATTAAGATGCAGTTTGAGGTATTCAGTAGCTATTTTATAGTTTTTTCTTAGTCTCTTTCGTAATTGGATCAGGGAACTAATGCCTTTTGGAGTAAATGCTTCTATGGCAGATTTCTGTGAGATCGTTGAGGCACACGTAGTAATGTATTGATGGGCAATGATAAACTTTTGCAGAAGATCTTCTTTGGCAACTATCCAGCCAAGTCGCCAACCTGTCATGCAAAAGCTTTTGGAAAGACCTGAAATAATTATCGTGTTCTCATATTTTCCCCAGAACGAAGGTATCTGCTCATGTAAATAGAGGTCTTTGTATACTTCGTCGACAATGAGCAGGGTATTGTGCTCTTTGCAAGTAGTAATAATGTCTTCTATATCTTCTTTGCTGAAAGCTTTGCCAGATGGATTTGAAGGATGGTTGAGGAAGACGGCTTTTGTGTTTTTGCTAATGCTCGCTCGAAAATAATTTATATCAAAAGCAAAACCGTTGGTAGCACTGAGAGGAAATGTCTTTACCTTTGCACCAAGCATCTCTGCAATTGTCTGGTATGATATAAAAGTAGGATCTGCTATCAAGAGTTCATCGCCAGGATCTATTAGAGAGAATAAAATTGCAAATATTGCCTCTTGGGCACCATTACAAATGCACACATGATAAAAGTGGGTGGGTATCTGCGACCCTCTATCATAATACTCAGCTACTTTTTGTCTTAGCTCGAGAAGACCTGCATTGGGCGTGTAAAAGATTTCACCCTGATTGATGACTTGTTTGGCTTTTAATCTAATAACATTTGGGGTCTCGAACTGTATCTCACCGAGTCCAAGGTTTATGGCATCAGGTGATGCATTGTCGAAGATCTGCCTGATGATAGACTTTTGGATATTTGCTAAGCGTTTGGAAATCATTTTATCTTAATGCAGATTCCAATACAACTGAGGTATTAGTCTTGCTGTCTCTATATTTTATGATGATAGGGCAAGAAACATGAAGGTCAGGGTTTGCCTTTAGAGGGCGTGAACCTTGCACAACTACTGCATTTTCAGGAATAATTAGCCCTATGCCGCTCTCTTTTGTAATCCATTTGTCTCGAGTGGCGTCGTAGATTGGAGTGCCTGATGTGATAATTACACCTGCGGCAATCACAGCCCCAGTCTTGATGATAGCACCTTCATAAATACCAGAATTGCCACCAATAAAAACATTGTCTTCAATGATTACAGGATTGGCACCAATAGGCTCTAAAACACCGCCAATTATTGCTGCCGCACTGATGTGTACGTTTTTGCCGACTTGTGCGCAAGAACCAACCAAGGCATGCGAATCTATCATGCTGCCTTCATCTATATACGCCCCAACATTGATATAGCTGGGAGGCATAATAGTGACTAATTTGCCGACATATGCGCCGTCTCGTACTGATGTGCCCCCAGGTACGACTCGTATCCCCTCATGGATGTCTATCGACTTTAAAGGATAAGTATGCTTGTCATAAAAAGAGAAATCTCCATTTGAATAATTTGCTATCTTGCCCATTCTAAAGCCAAGCAAAACACCTTTCTTGACCCAGGTATTTGTGTGCCATGCACCGTCTATTAATTGTGCAGCACGTATTTCACCTCTATTTAAGAGATTCTTAAACTCATTCCAGATCTCATAATCTTTGAAGTTAGGTGTCCAGCTTTTATCGTCATATTTTCCCTCAATATATACTTTAATGCTATCTATAGTCATCCTGTCCTCCATTCTTTATATAGATAATAGACAAAATAGCGACTTTTGCCAATAGATTTTTTAATATTTTAATAAAGAGGGCATGAAGTCAAAATAGGGGAACTAAGTTTGCAAAAAAATGTATGGCTTATTTCTTTGTTCTCACAACACGAAATCCTAAGTCATTATAGCTAGTGCCAGGACTATCGCTGAGCCGAAGAACTACACGGCAAACTATTTCATCACTACTCCAAGCACCTCCACGACGAACACGCTCAGACCCACTATTTGTGCCCTTGGGAGCGTTTTTTGGGCTTCTGCTATAATATGAATTACTATATCTATCCCAACACCATTCCCATGCACTGCCCGACATATCATATATGCCTAATTCATTGACTTCCTTTGTCCCTGCATCACGAAGTTCATCATCAGAATTCTCTACATAGCTTGCTACTTCATTAATGTTGTTTGAGCCTGAATATATGAAATCTTTTGATTTATTACCACCCTTTGCTGCGTATTCCCATTCAGCTTCTGTTGGTAAACGATAGCCATTTACTTCCCAATTGCATTTAATTGCATCCCAATTGACATCATTATTACCACTTTTGGGGACTCCCCAATAGTCTGGATTGCTTTCACCACTTTTTTCATAACATGGATTTAGCCCTTCTTGAATTGATTTTCTATTACAAAAAACAATTGCATCATACCATGTAACATGTATTATTGGAGCCTGTGGGTTACCCCTAATAGTATATGGCTTTGTTGATATATCATTTTTATTGTCTGTCATCACCGTTTCCCATTCTTTTTGAGTTACCTCATATTTGCCTATGTAAAAAGAAGGTACTGTTACCTCATGCACTGGCTTAGTAAAGTCCCAATTATCTGAGCCCATCTGAAATGTACCCCCCTCAACATAAATCATGTTTTGTATCTCACCAGCAGAACACCCGAATACGATTAACAACGAAATCAATAGCCCAATTAATGCTGATAAGGTAGATATCTTTTGAAACTTGACCATAGAATGCCCTAAATCTTTCTTAGTCTTTAAAACTTTATTCATAAATACATACACTCCTTTTTATAATTTTTTTATGAGAATACAATATTTGAAGTTGATTGTCAAATACTTTTTTTAATATTTGTCAAATAACTCAGGTACTTATTAATTGAGGCATTATTTTAATGTATAATTTAAAAATCAGAATAAAAGAGGGCAGAATTATTAATAAAAAAGTGCCGCCTTGCTTTATAAAAAAAACGTTTCTAGATCCGCTCGTAGTAGGCATCAGCCGATTTAGGTGAAAATAGTTTTCAAAAAACACCATTTTGTAAGCCCTATATATAGAGAGGGTGATGTTTAAATTTACATATCGTGCCTTCTTTAATTATAGAATAAGGCAATTTTCAAGCTATAATCTTATATAAGTTGAATTAATATACTTTTGCAATAGCCTCAAATATTATCTTCCTAAAAATGTTATTTCTGAATATAAGAAGGCTTAACACCTTTATTAATAGATGTTTAATGTTGTATTGTAATTGATTAATTTGAATATACTAAAAAAAAAGAAGATTTCTATTGACAAAATACCCATACTTTATTAGATTTTATTTATAAGTATACTAATGGAGGTAATTGATATGTTTTATACAGGAAATGAAATGAAAGCTGTTTTTGAAAAGGCGAAAAAAAACCGCTTCGGTATTATTGCTTCTAATGTTGTTTTTGATACACAAGTCCGCTCATTAGTTTGGGGATATGATCATCAAAAATCAGATGGTCTTTTGCAAATGAGCGCAGGCGCATGCAAATACGCTGCAGGTGAATCAAAAGATATAAAAATAGGTGCACAAGTTATTTCAAGCTTAACAAAAATACTTGGTTCTCAAACCAAAAACTCAGGTGTCGGCTTGCACATAGATCATGCTACGCCAGATTATTTTGACTTTGTCGTCTTCTGTATAGAAAATGGCTTAGTTAGTTCGGTTATGATTGATGCAAGTAAAGAAAAACTTGCAGAAAATATAAGAATAACACAAGAAGTTGTTGCTGTTGCTCATAAATACAATGTATTAGTTGAAGGCGAAATAGGGCATATTAAAGGGTCTGAAGATGAAATAGTGTCAGATACAGAGCTCTATACCAAACCAGAAGAGGCGCTTGAATATGTCGTTAAAACAAATGTTGATCTTTTTGCTGCATCTGTCGGCACAAATCATGGCGTATCAAAGGGCGCTGATTTGCACCTAAGAATCGACCTGATTGATGAAATTGATAAGCTTTTAATAAAGAATAATGTTGAACGAGGCATTGTGCTACATGGTGCATCTGGCTTAACTTTGCAACAACACTTAGATGCAGTAAAAGCAGGTGTGGTCAAAATTAATAAAGATACGCAATATCAAATGGATATGGCAACTGCAGTACAAGCGTTTTGGGAAAAAGAAAAAGATGCAATCGTTTGCCCAACAAATATCAGCCTTGACGCATATGTCCCAGATAAGGGCCGTTTCGATCCACGCAAGTGGCTTGTAAAAGGTGAAAATGCAATGACAAAATCAGTTGAAGAAATGATTCAAATGGTAGGAAGTCAAAATCAGTCAATCATGATAAAATAAAAGGAGGTACTTTATGTTAAGATTAGCCATTAATGGTTTTGGAAGAATTGGTCGTTTAGCTTTTAGAGCAGCTTTTGACAGAGAAGATATTGAAATAGTGGCAATAAATGATTTAACAGATACAAAAACGCTTGCCCACCTTTTAAAATATGACTCTGTTCATCGAACATACAATAAGGATATCAGCTATACTAATAATTCTATAAAAGTTGATAATAAAGAGATTAGCATTTACTCAGAAAAAGATCCAGAATTATTGCCTTGGGGCGATCATGACGTTGATATTGTTCTCGAGTGTACTGGTATCTTCAGATCCCGTGAAAAAGCTATGAAACATATCAAAGCTGGCGCAAAAAAGGTAATCCTCTCAGCGCCTGGTAAAGATCAAATTGATGCAACTATCGTCATGGGAGTAAATCACAATGTCTTACAAAAAGAAGATATTATTGTCTCTAATGCATCTTGTACTACTAATTGTCTGGCTCCTGTGGCAAAAGTCATTCACGATAACTTCAATATTTTAAGAGGGTTGATGACAACGGTTCATGCTTATACAAATGATCAAAATATCTTGGACTTGCCACATAATGATCTCAGGCGTGCAAGAGCCGCTGCATGTAGCATGATCCCAACCTCAACAGGTGCAGCTAAAGCAATTGGTCTTGTGATACCCGATTTAGTTGGTAAGCTCGATGGCTTTGCTATTAGAGTACCAACACCAGATGTCTCTATTGTGGACTTAACTGTTGAAGTAGAGAAGAATTGTACTAAAGAAGAGGTGAATGCAAGAATAAAAGAAGCTTCAGAAGGTGCATTAAAGGGGTACTTAGAGTATACTACAGAACCAATAGTCTCCTCAGACATTATTGGTAATCCTTCTTCCGCAATTTTCGATTCATCACTTACAATGGTTAAAGATAATTTAGTAAAAGTGCAGACTTGGTACGACAATGAATGGGGCTATTCTGTGCGTCTCGTTGACTTAGCTGTTTATATGCATGATTTATAAATGGTGCAAATTGTTAAATCTTAATTACAAAATAACTTTTAATCACCCTGCTTTTTATAGCAGGGTGTATCCTGTAATAAATTTCTGGAATAGATAATAATGAAATTTAAAACCAAAAAAACAAGCATTGTTTTAATAATTCTGGTATTCATTAGTATCTACTTATTTCATTTTTCCCATTGTGATAATAGTAGCGTGCGCACAGCGTTTACAAGCTTTCCTGAGACATTCGATGCAATGTCAAGATCAGAGCTGTTTACAAGCTTAGTAAATTCCCAAATTTATGAGAGCTTGTTTACAGTAAAAGGTGAAGATTATACAGGCAACATTGCGAAAAATTGGACAAATGAAAATGATTCTACTCTTGTTATCAATATAAATGATAATATTTACTTTCATAATGGTGATCCTATCACAATTGAAGATGTAAAAGCGAGCTTTGAAAGATTTAATAGTAGCAAAAAAAGTATCTTTTATAATCCAGATAGAACTCTTGATTTTATAGTAAGAGATAAATATACCATTGAAATACGCTATTTAAAAGAGTCTTATTCACCAATGTTTTTATTATCCACACCTATTTATTCTGCTAAACAAATTGATCTGTTTGATGAAGAAGATTTTGACCCGAGCCATATCATCAGCTCTGGAAGATATTATATTCACTCTTATAGTGATAGCTTAATTGTCTTAAGAAAAAATAAGTACTTTAAAGAACAAGATCGTGATCTTTTTAAAGAAATGGAAATCTTTAAAATTGAAGACAAAAACAAACAAGCTGATATGCTAATAAATGGTGAACTTGATTTTGTAATGAACCCCTCTATAGAAAGAATGGAGCAAATTAGAAATGAAATGAGCTTGTTAGTCAGCAGCGAACAAAGCAATCAGACCATGTATATGATGCTTAATATAAATAGTAAGCACCTACACGAAAACCCAAATATGCCAAACCCCCTCAGTGATAAACGAGTCCGACAAGCTATTTGGTATGCTATAGATTTGGATTCATTTATTAAAACAAAGCTCTTAGGATATGGAGAACAGTTAACTTTTCCCTGGCCTTCTTTCTTAAATGGCGCCAATATGACATTAAAGCCACCTCAGTATGATATAAAAAAGAGTAAAGAACTCCTAAAGGAAGCAGGATATGAAAACGGCTTTGATCTTGATGTATATTGTATCGAAAAGAAGTATAATGGCGATGATGAAGTAGGTAAACTTATAAAATCTTCTTTAGACTTAATTGGAATTAATGTTCAGTTAAAACTCATGAAATCAGAAAACCTTTTTAAATATATTGAAAAGAATCCAATTAGCGCTTTTATCGCTGGTTACAACTCTAATGCAACAGATATTGAAGATGTTGCGCGTGCTTTAGCCTATAAATCACCTACAGGTCTATATGGTGTCCTCAATAGACTTTCAATCGACCTCCCTGAACTATCAATGCTTATGACTGATGCTATGCTCTTACCTATTGATGCACATGAGAGAACAGAAAAAATGCAATTGATTAGTGAATATATACATAATGAAGCTGTAATCATACCTTTATATTCACCTTCAATGAATTATGCTTATTCAAGAAAAGTTAAACTTGCAGCCCTCATTCAAGGCTTTGACCTCAGTAGTATTAAAAGAAAATGAAAATACATAGATTTATAAATATTATTAAAGCAACAGTTATTGTAAGCATGCTAATTGTGTTTTTGTTGATTTTTCTTTATCAGAAGTATTCCTTAATCAAGTATTTTCAAAATAAGCAAATCAGCTCTTTGCAGTATGCTGAATTAAAAACAAGAGAACTTGATCATTTGGTATTTAAAAATGCTAAAGATTTATCAGATAATAAAACCGTAAACTTTGATTATTTGAGCAAATTATTATCTCGAGACATGTTAGATAAAGATAATCCTTTAATTGATTTTTTGATTATTGATACAGATAATCAAGTTTATTATCAGTTTAGTAAAACACGTTATTTTAACGATTCTTTTTTCTCTTCAGAGCAACTACAATATGCAATTAACAGCATCCCCAAAGGCATTGACCCGAATAGCACTCTTTTAGAGATAAACAATCATCATATATATGCATTAAGATTACCATACCTTTGCTTTTCTTACATTCATAAATATGACTTTGTTTACTTTTTTGACTATTCTTTTGAAAAGGTTGGAATAGCGCCTTTATTTATTATTATCATTTTTATTGTCTATGTATTATATCTATTGATAAGAAAATTTATTAAAATCTATATCAAACAAATTGAGCAATTTATCGACTCACATACAGAAGGCGACCACCAAACAAACATAAAGCTTGTATTTTTTAACCCATTTAAATCATTAGAAGAAAAGATTTCCAACCTCATTGCGAAAAATATAGAACAAGAAGAAAAGATGTATTCTGTTTCAGAGAAGTTTCATCTGTTATTATCGCAAACAAATGATGGTATTTTTATGGAAGATAGTGAAGGTTATATCTATTTCTGTAATACAAAACTTGCACAGATTCTTGGCTACACTACCGAGTCGGTTATTATTGGCACAAAGCTAAGTGACCATTTAATCGATCTTCAATCAAAGCGTGTTTATGAGCAAGAAAGCTATTTTTTGAATATTAGTAATTCAGTGAAATATAAACTCAATATTATCAATCAAGCAGGTATCAGTAAGCCATGCATTATCTCTGGTAAAAGTATTTTCAACTCCAAAATAGGCGTAAAGTCATACTATTATGCTGTCACAGATTTGACAGACTTCGAAGTTTATTCAAAAGAGCAAAACTCGAGTTCATTCTCCAACTCAAGCCTTGTTGATAATTCAAGTTTCCCAATTATAATTTTTGACCAGCAGGCAAATGTCCACACCCTTAATAATGCTGCTAAAAACACCTTTTCTATTAATTATGAAACTGCCAAAGGCAAGGGTGTACAAGATATTTTTAAAAATATGGACATTGCAAGACTGCTTTATCAATTTGACTTTAAGACCAGTTTCGTTTGCGACACTTTTGAGTCACAGCTAAATCAATGGTTTTATATTTTAAATGAGACATTTTACCATAATGACAGTTTGTTCAGCTATTTGATGTTTATTGATATTAGCTCATTTAGAAAAGATGAGAGCTTCCACAGCATGGTATTTGATGATTTGAAAGGGTTTATTTTTATAACAAATTACGAAAATGAGGTAATCTATGTGTCTCCATCTTTCTTATACATGACACAATATCCTGCATCTTGGTTTATAAATTATTACAAATCAATTAATGATATGATTAATAAACATGAGTTTGAGCAAATTGATGAATTAGTGATTACTACGCCAAATAATGATTATAATTTTAAACTGGTACATCTTGAGAGCCTTTCAAAATCAAGTAAAATCTATATTTGTATTAATGAAGATAAAAAGGTGTAAAAAAGATTATGAAACTGTCAATAACAGTAAAGTATTTAGCCTATATTCTATTAGCCCTGCTACTCGCTTACATATTAGCTGTTTGCATAAACGGTGTCCATAATAAATATAAAAACAAGATAATATTGCCTATTTATTATGAATATGTAAACATAATTGAAAATGAGCTTACAGCTAAAAACCCTGAATTTAAAGGAGATTTTAAGATAGAAAATCACCTGCAAGAGGCTCATGTGTTTTTGGTTATAAATAGCATCACACAAGAAATTGTGTATATTCTCAATAATACAGGTAATTCTTTTAATACTAATCAGTTTATTATTGAAAATCAAAAGAATTTTAAGAATATCTCAAAGTTTAGGACATTTACTTATAATCAGAATAAACATAAATTTCAAATATTTGTAAAGAAAATCCAAGTAGATGATAAAGATTATGAGATCGTTATCGCAAGAAACATAAACGAATTAACAAACGCTCAAAATAGCTTTTTTATTATACAAATGCTCATCATGTTTGTTTTCATGATGATATTGCTAAGATATATTGAGACAAATTCTTCAATAAAAAAGACTAATGTTAAGTTTGATAAGCAAATTGAAAAAGAAAAAGCTTTCTTCCAATCTTTAGTAAAAAATAATTCACAATCTTTGATGGTTATTGTTGATACCAGCTACAATATACAGGATGTGTCTGAGTCATTTGAAACTTTTTCACAATACACAAGAAATGAATTAGTAAAACAACCCATCACTCGAGTCATTCCTTCTTTTGTGACACTTGTTACTTCATATCATGAGAATAAAAATATGAAGGCAGAGATCGAGCTGATCTCTAAGAGTATGCAAATTAATACTGTTGTTTTAACTATTGTGCCATATTATAATATTGATGGAAAAGTAGAAAAGTATTTGATCGTACTTAATGACTTATCAGATATTAAAAATAAAACCGAACAGCTTGTTAAAGAGCTCAATACAACACGCGCATTTTCAAGAATAAATCAGCTTCTCTCACAAGCAGATGATCCCGTACTTATTGCAAAGATTATTATTGAAGAATCAAAAAAGATGGTAGATTATGACTACGCTACACTGTTCTTAATCGATGATGAAGAACTATTAGCTTATTATTCAAGTGACCCAGACATAATCAGTGCCGGCAATGAGTTTAAAATGAAAGTAGGACAAGGACTAACGGGACTGGTAGCTAAAACACAAAAAGGCATGATTATCAATAATGCAAATTCAAACCCAATCCCAAGCCAAATACCAAACACGGTTGATTTAGATGAATGCTTGCTGTCTGTCCCTCTTATTAGTAAAACAAAGTTTACAGGCGTTGTTACTTTCACAAGACTGGGTAATATAGGTTTTGAAAATGCCGACTTAAAAACCCTCGAGCTTATAACTGCACATGCAGCCTCTGTGCTCGATAGTTTTATTTTGATTAAAGAATTAGCATTATCCGAGAGCAAGTATTATACTTTGATTAATCAATCTGCCTTAGCAATCATGATTTTTAGAGAAAGATCAATTAGCTATTGTAATAAGAAGTTTTCCGAAATACTCGAGCTGCCTGCAGACCAAATTATTGAACAAAATATTACCTCTTTTATTTCTCCAAAAGATAAATCACTATTTGTGTCGCATTTAACTTCATTTTTACTTGATAATCAACTTGACAGTTTTACCGTCACTTTGATAAGTCATAATAATAGAAAGATAATTATGAATTTTACTTTTAGCAATATATCTTGGGAAAATCACAATTCAATTATGATCACTGCTCTTGATATAACTGAAAAGAAAGAACTTGATCAGCAGCTTTTACAAACGCAAAAATTAGAGTCTGTTGGTGTGCTTGCTACAGGTATTGCACATGATTTCAAGAATATCTTAGCAGGAATAACTGGCGCAGCAGATATGATTTTAATGAGAGAAAAAGAAAATGAGGGGATACAAAAATTTGCACAAATAATAAAGACATCGGCAGATAGAGGAACTCAACTCTCACAAAGGCTTTTGGGGTATTCAAGAAAAGTCGATTCTGAAAAACAAATATTTAATGTTAATGATATGCTCAATGAAATTATTGAAATAGTTAGCTATACCTTTGAAAAGAATATTGAAATAATCAAAAACCTCAGCAATGATATTTTGCTTTTTGAAGGTGACCCCACAAAGGTGCAACAGTGTATTTTAAACCTCTGTGTTAATGCCCGTGATGTTATGCAAAAAGGCGGTCAATTGAGTATTGTCAGTAAACTTGCCTTCAAAAGTGATTTAGATCCAAATAGATGGAAAGAGCTCCAATATGAAAAATATATAAAGATTAGTATCAGAGATACTGGACCAGGTATTCCAAAAGATGTTATTGAAAACATATTTGATCTATTCTTTACTACCAAAGGAAAAGGCAAAGGAACAGGGCTTGGCTTATCAATTACAAAACGTATTATTGATGAGTATAATGGCAAAATAATCGTTGAGTCTGAGCTCAATAAAGGTACAACTTTCCAAATATTACTTCCAGCTGCTAAAAGCGAGCCAGCCATTGAAGATAAGACTATTATAATCAATGAAACACAAATTACCAATGTTGAGCCATTACATATTGTGATTGTTGATGATGAAGAATTTGTTTTGGAAATAGCAAAAGAATTATTGCAAGAGCTCGGAAATACAGTTTATACAGCACAATCTGGCGCTGAAGCACTTGAAATAGTAAAATCACATGCTGACATTAAGCTTGCACTTATTGATAGAATGATGCCAAAAATGGACGGTGTTGAGCTCTTTTATAAATTAAAAGAATTAAAACCGGATATTAAGGTCGTGATTGCCAGTGGCTTTAAAAACGAAGAAGAAACTAAATTGCTCAAAAATGACGGGCTGTCTGACTACATTACCAAGCCATATCGCATTGACGAGATAAGTAGAATCATATCTGAAGTATAAAAAGTTTAACCTGCATATAAGAAAAACCAGGTTACCGATGTCACATTACATTCATAGCTTAAGGCTGCTTGCTTCCGCACCTGACCTGGTTCGCAAGAAGTAATTGCATCGGACCTGGCATTTACCAAATTAATATCTTGTAGTTTTATGTCAAAGAATATTTATTCTTTTTTATAATATCCAAAAATATCACTGTAAATCTACATAATCGGGTGTTGCTTATTGCATATTTTATAATACATTATTTAGGTTTACAGGCTTGAAGAACAATAAATATAAAAAAGAGTATTGTCATGCATCGTTAAAAGAAATGTGCCTTTTGTAAAAATGTGTCCTAATGTAAAGGTTCAAATTTTATAAAAGAATATTACTGTGTGTTGAAAAAAATCACCTCTAAACCCGCTTGTAGTAGGCATCTGCTGATTTAGGTGAAAATAGTTTTCAAAAAACCCCATTTTATAAGCCCTATATATATAGAGGGTGTTGCTTTTTAAATTCATAATTTTACTTTATCTTTCTACCAGTTATTCTGATTTTACTATGTAACAGCCTTTTTGAATGCCCACTACAAAGCGGCTATAAAAGATTATCTTTGCCTTTTAACAATTATCATTTATATTATATCTAAGGAGAATATTTGAAAAAGTATATCTTATTCTTAATCATTATTATTATTATGCCTTTTAAACTTGCTGCAAACTACCCTCTTAAGATTACAAAAGTCACTATTGAGGGCAATAAGTCAATCTCTGCAAATGAAATTAAGTCAGATTTGCCTATCCAAGGTGTGAGTATAATAAAAAGGCTCAAGAAGATTATCCCTTTTATTGAAAAGGAACAAGACCCACTTTACTATGAGGTTGATTTTATCAATGCTCTGAAATATATTGAAAATCTTTATCAGAAAAATGGCTTTTTGCAAGTTCAAGTAAGCTACAAGATTTCTTATAATAAAGATAAAGCGCTTGTGAATTTCTATCTCGAGGAAAACAACAGAATCACCATTGATTCAATTAGTATTAATACTGAAAAATCCACAGAAATACAGGATATTCTCGAAAAGAAAACAAATAAGTGGATAAATAACAATTTTACAGATAATGAGTTTTATCATATCAAAAACCAAATTGAAAAAGAATGCTTGGAAAACTCCTATCTAATGCAAACAGTATCCTATACACTTGCTATTAATACTGATACAACCAGGGTACATATAAGCTTTAATATCAAGGAAGGTGAGCAATATCAAATACAAAAAATAGATGTCAAAGGACTTGATCATATTGCTGAAAAAACTGTGAAAGGACAGTTGCCAATTCGTCAGAACACCATGTATAAGCCAAGTTTGGCTGATTATTACTATAATCAAATAAACCAACTAAATCATTTTAAAAGTATTTCTGTTGATACCGATCCAATTGATGGCTCTTCTAATGAAGCGGCTATTACAATTAAAGTCCATGAGAAAAGCAAACATCAATTCAGATCTGGTATCGGTTATGGGCTGGAAGATAAGGTTCGTGCCTTCATTGAATACAATCAATACAACTTTCTTGGCAATGCACGCCAATTGCAAATAAGCATTAAATCTTCTGCTTTAGAACCATGGAATATTAATTTAAAAACAAGGGAACCGCTGCCGCTTAGGCATTCACTATATGGTACAATAAACCCCTTTTGGATGAAGCAAAAAGAGAATATCTACGAAATAGAAAGGCTTGGTTATATATTAGGGCTAACCCAGCACATCAATGTGGCAAACACTTATCAATTGCTATATCTCTTTGAGCATGACCATCTGTACACTGCTGAAGTCTTTGAAACCGATGAGCTTTTACCCTATTATAACAAATCATCTGTCTATCTATCTTGGTTTAGTAACTATCTTAAAACAAATAAAGGCATCAGTAATAACATTAGCCTATTGCGTTCAGGCATTGGTTTTAATAGCCAGTATCACTTTTTCCGCCTGCTTAATAATACACAGATATATTACCCTCTGACAAGTAGGAACACTCTTGCTTTTCAAGCTAAATACGGTAGTATAACTTCTTTTGATAATGATAAAATCATTCCTATTGAGGAGCGGTTCTTTGCTGGTGGTGCCAACTCTATCAGAGGTTGGAGCAGAAATGAGATTAGTCCAATAAATGAAAATGATGAAAAAACGGGCGGTAATAAGCTTTTTGAACTCTCTTTAGAAAATAGATATCTGCTATTAAAAGATTTGGAATTCGCTCTATTTCTTGATGTGGGCAATGTATGGTCTAAAAAAGAAGACTTTTCTGACTTGCTTAAATCAGCTGGTTTTGGTATGAGATACTATACCATTTTGGGACCAATACGCCTTGATTTTGCAAGACCAGTAAATATCGATAAATGGCAATTTTACTTGCAGATAGGGCAAAGCTTCTGATGAAAAAGACTATTCGTATTCTTCTCATAATTTTTATTTCATTGTTCGCCTTGATTCTAATTCTTTTAAATCTGATTTATCTCTCAAATACAGTGCAAAACGCTATACTTCATCAAGCATTAAAAATAGTCAATAAGAAGATCCCGGCTGATATTAGCTTTTCAAAACTCAATGGTAATTTGTTCAAAACCTTTACAATAAAGGATATTTCGATAGATTATGAGAATAATACAATTGTAAATCTCAAAACTATCACAGTGCAATTTGACAAAAAGCTTTTCACTAATCTTAAAAAAAAGCTACTGATAGTTCCCAATATTCACACTGATTCGCTCTCCTGCAATATCGTTATTTATCCAGATTCTACAATAAATATAGTCAAAGCCTTTGCCATTTCAACAGAAAAAGATACTACCAAATCAGATTTTTCTCTTATTCTTGAGAGCTTTAACCTAAATCATATCAACATTACTCTTAATAGCATGTTGGATCAAAATAGCTTTAAAAAGTCAATTAATAATCTTCATATTACAGGTTCTTTTAATATGAAAAAGGGTGATTTAAGCACAGAAATAACAGACATGGCGTTTGTATATGACAGCTCTCCAATCGCCTTAAATTCGCTCAAATTTAGCATGAATAACAACAAGTCTGCCTTAGAGTTCGATAGCTTAACTATCAGGCATACTCATTTGTCAGGTTCGCTTGATATGGAAAAAGACAATTATGCCTTTGACGTAAATGCTGCAAATATCGATAGCCAAGACATTAATTATTTCTTTAAAAAAGATATTCTAATGCCTACTACAATCTCTTTAGAATCACATGGCGTATATACCCCTGAAAGGCTAACAGCTCAACTATCCTTAAACACCAAGCAGGGCTCGCTAAAAGCCATCATTAAGTCTTTGGATATTAAAGATAAAAAAGCCGACTTTGCTTTTTATTTTAACAATTTCAATCCTCTTCAATTTACTCAAAGTGACAAAGCGAAGCTTACAGGAACTGCTGATATCACGATCGATGGTCTTACCATGCAAAGTAGCTCGGCTGTGGCAAACATCCAACTAAAAGATATCTCCTATCAAGAAGAATCAATCAATAATCTTGATATTCAAGCAAAGCTTAACAATAATAAAGCAAGCATTTTTTTACAAGCCAATGGTTATAAAGAGGACAATTCAATCACTGCTCAATTATCTGCCAATAATATATTTAACGCAGGTAATCAGGTTAATCCTCATATCATCTACCATTCAGATATCGAACTCATTCATATCAATCCATATCTTTTCATTCCACAAAAAGAATTGAATCACTATTTCGATATAAAAACTACTCTACGAGGGCAAGGAATTGATCTGCACAACTCTAATATCAGTATGGATCTTGCAATTAAACAGGCACCTGAAACAGCGCCCCAACTCTTTACTACGCTATCAATGATCTTGCAAAAAGAAAGAGAAGATATATCTGCCAAACTCGAGATTGAAAATGCTCAATATGATTCAATTGCCATTACTAACTTAAAACTAATTGGCAATCTGAAGACAGATTTTAAAAAGATACTACACCCAACAGATATGAGCCTAATAGCACATGATATTAGTATCAAAGACAATGATATCAAGGAATTATCTCTCAAGTCACATACAAATTTAACAGGGTTTAGTACTGAAATAATCAACCAATTAGCGATCAATATCTCTGATAGCCTTGACTTTGCCACTGACTTCTCTTTTGATTTAAATAATCTTAAGCAGGCTGAGCTACATTCTCTCCTTGCAAACTATAAGGATATACAAATAAATAAGTTAGAGCCAACAACAAAGATCGCTTTTCAAGACAATACTTATAAATTAGAAAACCTAAAGCTTCAAGTTGACCAAGGCACAGTTGAGCTTGATGCCAGCTTTGCAGATAATTCGCTCATCAATGCAAAGCTTGCTGTTAATAATTTGCCACTCTCTTTAGTAAATACTTTTTTATCTAAAAAGACGATAGAAAGTGGCTTTTTGAATTGGCAATTGAATGTCTCAAATACACTCGAAAAGCCCAATATCGATTCAAGAATAACTATTGAAAACATCTCCCTCTCTGCTGATAGCTTGCAAAAAACAAGCATTACTCTCAATAAAATCAATTTAAATATGCAACAAGACAATGACAGCTTATGCACAGACGCTTCAATCGTGTTGAAAAACAATAAATTAAACATCAAAGGTACATTACCAATCTATCTCAATCAGCAAAATGCTCTGAACAATCAAATTATAAACAAAGATAAAGGGTTCAATCTAACAATTGACATGCATCAGAGCAATTTGCAGGTGCTCAATCCGTTAATCGAACCCAATGCTACGATTGAAGGCAATATGGATATTTCGCTGAGCTTTTCAAATACTCTCAATAAGCTCAAGACAAATGGACGTATTACTCTCAATAAAGCGAGACTAAAATATCCTGAATTTGGTACTGATTTACAGGGTATAAATGCAAGTATTAATATCAATCCTCAAGAAATAATCTTAGATTCACTGTTCTTCAATGCAGGAAAAGGTTCAATTACAACAAAGGGTAGAGCAAGTATAAACCTTGATAAAGGATTTAGTTTAGATTCTTTAAATCTCAACTTAAATGCGCAGCAAGCTCATCTTCTCAATTCCCCTGCACTCAATTCTAAACTCAATGGTCATTTCGTATTAACAGGCAATAAAGAGAAGTTAAATCTCATTGCTGACGCCAGTTTTATTGACACAAAGGTCAATGTCGATCACTTAAAACGCTTTAATAAGTACCAGGAGCTTAGCACCCCACTTTTATTGCAAAGTCAACAAAAAGAGATTGATGCAAGTAGCAGTACAGAGGCAATAAATTTGCCAAACTTTAAAAACCTAAATGTCGATGCAAAGCTCACTATCCCACGAAATACATGGATTACAGGTAAGGATATGAACTTTGAGCTGACTGGCAATCTGCAAGTAAAGACTAATAAAGGCACTATGATTTTAGATGGTGATGTGGAGCTTTTGAGGGGATATTACGCACTCTACGGCAAGCGTTTCAATATCAAAAAAGCTGTCATTACCTTTATTGATGATAGAGATCTCAATCCCATCTTTGATATCACTGCCAGCTATAGGTTCAGAGAGGGTGATGAGCGTCGCGATCTAAATCTCATAGTTACAGGCAATCTACACAAGCCGCAACTCTCCTTTACGCTTGATAGTATTGTTATCAGCGAAGCCGATGCTATTTCTTATATCATTTTTGGTAAAAACTTAGCTCAATTAAGCAATAGAGATCAATCTTCAGTTAATAATGAATTAAATGCAGAAAACATTGCAGCGTCTCTACTTTTAAATAGTTTGACAAGTAAAATCAATGATTCGATCAAGGAGACCTTGCATCTTGATATGGCTGAAATCACTGGTTATAATCAATACGGTAATGCTGAAATCCAGGTCGGCAAATACTTTGGCGATAAGTTTTTTGTCTCATATACAAAAGAATTTAATATCTTTAATACGAGCTCCAGCCAGCAAGAAGCCATGAATATTGAATACCAAATATCAAGGAACCTCTTTCTACAGAGCGAGCAATCATCAAATAAAAACTCTGGTATCGACCTAATTTTTAAATGGGAGAGTAAGTAGATTACCTCAAATCAAAAAAAATATTTGCATAATTCTCAATTTAGTATATATTATCAACAGACTAAAATTTAAGGAGAAAATTATGGCAAAGATTACTTTAAAAGGAAATCCCATTAACACAATAGATAATTTACCAGCAGTAGGCTTATTAGCACCAGATTTTGTATTAACAGCAAATGACTTAGCAGAAAAGTCACTCTCAGATTACCTTGGAAAACGCATCATTCTCAATATCTTCCCCAGTTTAGATACGAGCGTTTGTGCTGCTTCAGTAAGAAGATTCAATGTAGAAGCCAGCAAATTAGAAAATGCTGTTGTTTTATGCATCTCAGCAGATTTGCCATTTGCTCAAGCAAGATTTTGCGGCGCTGAAGGGATAGAAAATGTTGAAACACTATCAAGCTTCCGCTCTGACTTCGCTGAAAAATACGGCGTTAAAATTATCGATGGACCAATGAAAGGCTTATCAGCACGTGCTGTTATCGTCATCAATGAAAATGGACATGTTATATACCAAGAACTTGTACCAGAGATTGTTCAAGAACCTGACTATGAAAAAGCATTAAATGTCTTGAATTAAATAATAAAGAAATTTGAGAAGAGTGGCTGGGTAATCTCACAATTGTGAAATTGCTAAAGTCACTCTTTTTTATTTCAAACTACTTATCTTCAATAGGCAGAGCCTCAAATCAGCAGGTGACTGCTACGAGCAGGGTTTAGATGTGAAATATTTTGGCGTCAAAAGCTATCCTAAGTTGACTCAGGTCAAATAAGGAAAGATGTTGATAAGAAAAAAAACATCTCTCAAACCGCTCGTAGTAGGCATCTGCTGATTTAGGTGAAAATAGTTTTCAAAAAACACCATTTTGTAAGCCCTATATATATAGAGGGTGATGTTTTTATTTATGATTCTGCTTTATTCTTTTATAAGCTGTTTTGGTTACTATGCAACACCTTCTCCCATATTATGGTTTACAATAAGTACATGGTGCATAGCCAGCTTTTTTCGCATCATTTTTATCTTTAAAGTAAATTGCATTTGCAGACTTTATCTCCTTAGCTTGTTTACAAGACTTTTTGTGGTATTTTTTGGAGTTTTTTGAAGCAATATACTTTCCCTCTTTTTTCGAGACAGTATAATCTGGCTTTTTCC
The DNA here is from genome assembly GCA_029553545.1 of Candidatus Cloacimonadota bacterium. GTDB lineage: Bacteria > Cloacimonadota > Cloacimonadia > Cloacimonadales > WRIO01 > JAGOCT01. Next base: position 21,015 of record JAKPKU010000100.1, on the reverse strand, counting down.
CTTTTCTAAAGTCCCAAGGTGCAATGGGATTTTTATCAGCCCAAAGACCAATACGGTTTTTACGTGCACTTTCTTCGAGCTTTGCAAGATTTTTGTCTTTGCTATATGCTTTATAATGCCAGGCTAAACCATTTTTAACAAGCAATACATTTAGATTATTTCCGTCTGGGAGAATCACATCTGCAACATATCTGCCGTTCATATCTTTATTATTAACACGCACAGTAACCTTCTTGCCAAAGCATTTATCTGAGGTAAATTGCTTTGCCTTGTTACCAAAAGCTTGATTCTTTTCGGGACAATCAACACCAAAAAGACGAATCCGATAAGTCTCCTTTCCCTGTAAAACCTCGATTGTGTCGCCATCTTTAACTGCAATCACTTTTCCCACAATATCATTGCTAAAGAGATTTGCAAATGCAAACAATATAAAGAGCATTGATATTAATCGTAAATTCTTCATTGCCATTGCCTCCATTTCTATCAAACCAATAATAATGACTTGCTATTATTTGTCAATAAAATAGCAATTCGTGAAGAAAATACTATGATGCAAGTAAGGAAGCTGTGATTTCACGGACGTGCAAAACGAATCGTTGCCTGGGTATTTCTATGAGACACTAACTGCAAAAATTAAGTTGTACTATTTACATCGTATCTTTTATCGTATTTATGAATACAAGCTATCGTTTACAAAAAAAGAGATAGTCTCCTTATCGCTTCATTTAGTCCGAGATTATCGATTAATGTGGGGATCTCTGGTCCATGAGATGAGCCATAGAGTGCTATTCTCAGAGGGAAGTATAAGTGTTTTCCCTTGATACCAAGAGTCGCAATAGCTTCTTTTACAAGAGCATTTATTTCGTCTTTTGTCCACTCTGCTTGCGCTTTAAGTTTGATATGGAACCAAGATAAAACCTTTTGCGAATTTTCTTCTTTGACTATAGCTAAGTCCTCGTCGGAAAGTGTGAAATCTTGATAGTAGACTTTAGAGAAGTCTATTAGTTGGATCAGTGTGCTTGCATATTCTCGAGCGGTAGCAATAACTTTCAAGTATTTATTATGGTCGGATACATCGATATTGGCTTTTGTAAAAAAAGGTTTTGCTTCTTGAGCAATGTATTTAACATCGAGATTTCTCATATACCAGCCATTCATCCATTCAAGCTTTGTAATGTCAAAAATGGCACCCGCTTTATTTACTCTTTCAATTGAAAACTCATTAACCAGTTCTTCAAGGGTAAAAAGTTCACGATCTTCAGCTGAATGCCATCCGAGCAAGGCAACAAAATTGATAATAGATTCCTTAAGATAGCCAAGATTAAGGTAATTTTGAACAGAAAAGTCTCCATGACGCTTGCTGAGTTTGCTTCTATCAGTATTTAGGAGCAAAGGTAGATGCACCCAAATTGGGGGTGTCCATCCAAAACATTCATAGAGGTAAATATGTTTTGGGGTTGATGGAAGCCACTCTTCGCCCCTAAGTACGTGGGTAATTTGCATTAAATGGTCGTCTACAACAGCAGCTAAGTGATATGTTGGGAAGCCATCTGATTTTAAAATTACTTGATCGTCAACCAAAGAAGAATCTATTTCAACTTTATTTCTGATTGCGTCATTGAAACTAAATGTGCGGTCTTCTGGCATTTTTAATCTGATAACATAATCTAAACCTGCGTCAATTTTAGCTTTTATTTCATCAGGGGTAAGTGAGCGACATTTGCCACTATACTTTGGGTTTTGTTTCAAATTCATCTGCGCTTGACGGTGCTGATCGAGCTCTTCTTTCGTGCAAAAGCAATGATAAGCTAAGCCCTTGTCGAGCAATTCATTTATGTGTTGATGGTAGATTTCAAGGCGTTGAGATTGAATATACGGTCCATAATTGCCACCAATTTCTGGTCCTTCGTCACAATTAATTCCGAGTATTTTTAAAGAGTCAATGAGGTTTTCGATTGATCCTTCGACTAATCTATTTTGATCTGTATCTTCTATTCTTAAGATGAATTGTCCATTTGTTTTTCTTGCTAATAAGTAGTCGTAAAGTGCTGTCCTTAGGCTACCTAAATGCATAAGTCCTGTTGGGCTGGGGGCGAATCTAACGCGAACTGCTTGAGTCATCTTATCTCCTTTAAATGCTTGTTAATTTATAAGGCATTTAAGATATTTGGGTTTTAATGTCAAGAAGAAATTTTCTATATTTTATTATTATCGAGGGTGTTATTGTAATTTTTAATTCTGCTTTATTCTTTCATAAGTTATTTTGGCTTACTGTGCACCAAGCTCATCCAATGGTGTTGATAAAGTCGTAATAAGAACTTTGGGCTGTATGAAAGAAATGCGACAAATCAAGGCAGTCAGGCTTTTCGAATGTTGCTGTGATGCCCTCGCATCAATAAATTGGCTCTGTCTTTAGAAATTATAAACTAATGAGCTTCAGCCCAATTATGTCCAATACCTATATCTACCAATAAGTTGATTATGCCTTGATATTGGATAGGCAGCGCTTTTTCCATCTTGTTCTTTATAATTTCGGCATATTCATTCACATAATCTTGATGAATTTCAAACACTAATTCGTCATGTACTTGAATAATCATTTTTATTTTATCATTGCCTTGAAAGTGTTTATGAAGCTCGATCATGGCGATTTTGATTATATCTGCTGCAGTACCTTGAATTGGCATATTGACAGCGATGCGTTCAGCCTCTGCCTTCAACATTGGGTTTGTGGAATGGATATTTACTAAAGGCAATTGTCTGCCAAATAGAGTCTGAACGAAGTTGTTTTGACTGGCAAATTCTTTTTGCTGTTCAATAAAGTTGATAATCTTGGGGAATTTTTCATAATAGTCATCGATAAACTCTTTTGCTTCTGCTGCAGAAATAGAGAGACTCTTGGAAAGTGATTGCGCTCCCATACCGTAGATTATCCCAAAATTGATAATCTTTGCTCTTCTTCTTTCTTCAGAACTAACTTCACTTAATTCCTTGTGAAAGACTATTGCAGCCGTTCTGCTATGAATATCTTCATTATTTTTAAAAGCATTGAGCATATTTTCATCATTGGCTACCAAAGCCATTAACCTCAGCTCGATTTGTGAATAGTCTGCAGCAAGAATCACATAGTCTGATTGTTGCGGGCAGAAGGCTTTTCTCATTTCTCGACCGATCTCTGTGCGGACAGGGATGTTTTGCATGTTCGGATTGGAGCTGGAGAGCCTGCCAGTTGTGGTGACAGTTTGATTAAAAGAAGAATGTATCCTCTGAGTTTTGCTCTTTATTAGCTTAGGAAAAGCGTCAATATAAGTCCCCAAAAGCTTGTTTAACTGCCTATGCTCAATGATTTTTTCTGCAATTTGATGTTCTGTTGCGAGCTTTTCCAAAACTTCACTATCAGTAGAAAAGCCTGTTTTGGTCTTTTTCAGTGGTTTTATTTGTAGTTTTTCAAAGAGAATATGGCTCAATTGCTGGGTAGAATTTATATTAAACTCTTCACCTGCCATTTGATAAATCTCTTTTTGTAGATTATCAAGCTGTTCATTCATCATGACAGAGAGCTTCTTAAGATGGGCTGTGTCGATAAAAACACCATTTCTCTCTATATCTGCTAAGACTTTAATTAATGGTATTTCTATGTCGGTAAATAGTTGCGTCAACTTTTTGTTCTCCAACTCTTTACTGTAGAGTTCAAAGAGTTTATAAGTCACCCAACTATCATCCGCTGAATATTCACAGGCTTGATTCACCTCAACTCCATCGAATGTTATTTGATTTTTCCCTTTACCAATCAGGTTTTCGATAGGAATCATTTCATAATCAAACTCTTTTATTGCACATGCTTCGAGGCTGAGTCGGCTCCTTGTTGGATCAAGCAAATATGCTGCAAGCATAGTGTCAAATATTGTCTGATCAACATCCCAACCGTAGTTTGCCAAGACTTGATAGTCATATTTAAAGTTATGCCCAATAATTAACTTGCCTGCAAAAGCATCTTTAAGCAAAGATACAGCTATTTCTGGGTCGATATTTTGGCTAAAAGAGTGCCCAACAGGAATGTAATAACTGTTTTTATTGTCAAAACAAAAAGAAATACCTATAAGTCTTGCAAAAAGCGCCTCTACAGAGTCAGTTTCTGTATCAATTGCAATTTCTTTGTAATTAGGCAGGATTAACAGCAGCTCTTTTAAGTCTTCTTCATTATCAATCAAAATAGCATTAAAGCTGCTATTATACTCCTCATTGCTTGTATTATTGTCTGGTTCATCTTGCTCAGCCAATTTATTTATTCTCTCAATTATATATTTGAACTCAAAGTCTTTAAGAAAGTCTTCTGCCTGCTTCATTTGCTTTGGACAAAACTTAAAATCAAGGCTCCCTTTATCACTAAAATCAATATCAGTAACGATTGTAGCGAGCTTATATGACAGGTACACAGCCTCTTTTGAGCTGATTAATTTTTCTTTTACAGAATTTGAGCTAATTTTATCAATATTATCATAGAGGGTATTAATGTCTCCATATTCTTGTAAAAGTGGTGTTGCGGTTTTGGGACCTATGCCTTTTGCACCAGGAATATTATCAGCTGAATCGCCGACTAAAGCTAAGTAATCAATGAATTGTTCTGGCTTCAAATCGTACTTTTCAATAATGGCATTTCTGTCCATAAAGACTTCATTTCTAAAGTCAAACAGTTTGATATTATCGTTTACTAATTGTGAATAATCTTTGTCTCCTGTGATAATTGCAACATCAAAAGAATGCTGGTATTGTACTGCCAAAGAGCCAAGTACATCATCTGCCTCAAATCCCTCAACAGATATTTCTTTCATGCCAATTAGTTCAAAAAACTCTTTTATTTGCTCGATTTGTATTACTAAATCATCGGGCGTTGGGGGTCTTTGAATTTTGTATTCTTCAGCAAGTTTATGCCTAAAAGTTGGACCTTTGCGGTCAAAAGAAATTGCAATATGAGTAGGGTTAAACTGACTGACAATCTTTAAAAAAGAGTTTATCACACCGTTCAAGGCACCAACAGGTCTTCCCTTAGAATCTGTAAGTGGGTTTTTAATAAATGCAAAATAGGAGCGGTAAGCGAGTGCTGTTCCATCGATTAAATAAAGCGTATCTTTCATTGTGTTTCCTTAATAATAATTATTGATTAGCTGCACTATATTGCTCTTCTAAATCAATTATTCTATCTCTCAGCTCTGCTGCCAGCTCGAAATTGAGGTTTTGAGCAGCAGTTTTCATATCCTTTTTAAGTACTTTAATAATATCTTCAATTGAGTCAAGATGCAGATATGGGTCTAATACTTCTTTCTGGCTTGGCTTTTTGTTTACTTCATAGTCTTGATAGCCTTCTGCCACAGAGGTTGATTGCATAATATCTTCAACAGATTTACTGATTTGCGTAGGAGTAATATGATTTTCTTCATTATAAGCTAATTGCTTTTCTCTTCTTCTATTTGTCTCATCTATCGTGTATTTCATGGCATCTGTTATTTCATCTGCATAAAAAATAACTGTCCCTTCTATATGCCTTGCAGCACGTCCTGCCGTTTGTATCAGAGAGCGAGTAGAACGTAAAAAGCCTGTTTTATCTGCATCCAAAACTGCTACCAAAGATACCTCTGGTAAATCGAGTCCTTCTCTAAGTAAATTAATACCGACAAGTACATCAAACTCACCTAAGCGCAATTCACGTATGATTTTAGAACGTTGTATTGTATCTATTTCACTATGTAAATAACGTACCATGATCCCGATATCTGACAGGTATTTGCTCAAATCTTCTGCCATACGTTTTGTTAAAGTCGTCACCAAAACCCTTTGTTTTTTTTCAACTCTCTTATTTATCTCCCCAATTAAATCGTCCACTTGATTAGATAAAGGTTTTACTATTATTTGTGGATCCAAGAGCCCTGTTGGTCTTATAACTTGCTCCACAAATTCGCCCTTAGTCTGGTATAATTCATAATCGGACGGCGTAGCAGATACATATATCACTTGATTAATGCTCTGTTCAAATTCTTCAAACTTTAGGGGTCTATTATCAAAGGCAGAAGGCAATCTAAACCCATATTCTACAAGATTTTTCTTACGTGAATAATCTCCAGCATACATAGCACGAACTTGGGGGATGCTCGCATGCGATTCATCGATAAAGAGTAAAAAGTCTTTTGGAAAATAATCTAATAAACAAAAGGGTGGGCTACCTTTTTTGGCACCAGTTAGATGCCTCGAATAGTTTTCTATACCTGAACAAAAGCCTATTTCTTTTATCATCTCCAAATCGTATTTAGTCCTTTGCTCGATTCTTTGCGATTCTAAAAGTCTATTATTGGCATTAAAATATAGTATTTGTTCCGCTAATTCGTTTTCAATAGATGTGACAGCTCGTTCCATTCTCTCTTTCGACATAACAAAGTGGTCTGCAGGGTAAATAGGATATTGTCTTACTTCTTCTAAAATATGCCCTGAAATGGGATTTAGGCGTGTAATCTTTTCTATTTCATCACCGAAAAACTGTATGCGTATAGAGTTTTCTAAATAGGCAGGATATATATCGACAACATCGCCACGCACCCTAAAGCTCCCTCGTTCAAAGGCAATGTCATTACGCCCATAGTGGCTATTGACTAATCTCATTAGCAGGTCATCACGCTCTATTATTTGTCCGACATGTAATGAAATCACTGCCTCGCGATACTCTTCTGGCACACCCAATCCGTAAATACAAGAGACACTTGCAACGACAATTACATCATCTCTCTCAAAAAGTGACATTGTCGCTTTCAAGCGTAAGCGCTCTATTTGTTCATTGACATCAGAGTCTTTTTCAATGTAAATATCTTTGCCAGGAATATAAGCTTCTGGTTGATAATAGTCATAATAACTAATAAAATATTCTACAGCATTTTCTGGAAATAATTGTTTAAATTCACCGTATAATTGAGCGGCTAAGGTTTTATTATGCGAGAGAATCAAGGTCGGCTTGTTTACTTTAGCAATCACATTTGCCATAGTAAAAGTCTTACCAGATCCCGTTACGCCCAATAATACTTGATGTTTTTTACCTGCTAAAACATTTTCAGCAAGCTCATCTATTGCACTGGGTTGGTCGCCAGTTGGCTGGTATTTTGAGATAAGATTAAATGTATTTGTCATTTATGGCAATAGTAATAATCTGCGCAATGTGCCCTTGTAATGCGATTAAACCATGATGTATTAGAGCTTAGCCTATGGATCTTAGGGTTGGCTAATCTCTTTGCATAAGAAAATTAAGGCATAATTGGACAGCAAAGTTTTCATCATCTATCGAAAAGACCATTATCACGCAGGGTATATCTTTTTGTTGGATAACTCTATGCTGGTTTCCAGTTATGACTGTTGGCGCAGATAATAAGAAGCTCCAATCTGAATCACCAAGTCTTGCTTTTGCTCCTCCAGCAATCATGTTTATTAATTCTCCAACGCCGTCATGTTGTTCTTCTTCAGTGATTTCTTCGATGGGTAAGCCCATTATTGAAGAGATAATCTTATTTGACAATGCTTCATAAAAAGATATCATTATTATCCCTTTTTGATCGCCAGCCAAAGCCATAATACCTGATACATCAGCATAGTGGAATTGTGTTGTGCCTAAATAAGTGTCAACAACTTCAATATTCAGCATTGCCATCATGGAAAGTACTTCTTGCACAGAAAGGACAAAAGGGTTCAAGAGATTGGTATTGTAAAAGTTTGATTTGTCAAAGAGGCTTTTAATATCGATCAAGTAGTTTATTAATTCTTCGTCAGAGAGGGGGAGAAGCTCAACAAAGTCTGCACCGCTACTTAGGCTTGCTTTTTTGATATCGAGCGTAATAGAATTAGTAAAAACTAATAGTTTTTTATTTCTAAAAGCAATTGCCCTTCTAATTTTATGAATGATTTCATTATCAATGGCTTCTTGATAGATAATTATCAAAGAGTAATCGCTTAAATTATTTAATAAATCCTCTGACCAATCTTCAAATGTCGGTTTAAATGTTTTTGATTCCACAATAGAATACAAAGAGAAATTGTCTTTAAGGTCTAAAAATAAGGCTTTGTTCATTATTTTCCCCCAAATTTTAGTATTTGCATTGCTTTTTCAACTTCTGATTCAACTTGTGCAATCAAATCAGGCATTGCGTCGATATTCAAATTTAATTCAGCAAAGATATCATCATAAAAGCCTTCGGGAAAGTAACCTGTTCCATTATCAATGCCCCTATTATTACTGATAAAGTTTGCCAAATAGATTATTTTTGCATCATGCACTGATACTTTTGCATCTTGTGGATGATGATGATATTCAATCACATCGATAATTTGTTCGGGTAACTTCCATTTTTTTAAGAGAAAAGCACCCACTTCCGCATGATTAATGCCCAGTGCTTTATCTTCAACATACTCTAATTGATACTGTTTTGATGATGAAAGAGTAAATACTTTTTTGTATAACTCAGAAAAGTACTGATCAAATATCAATACTCCAATATCATGCAGAATACCACATGTAAACAATCTATCCGAGCTAACTTCTCTACCTGTTAGCTTTTCGAGATTAGTTGCCAAAAAGGCTGTGGTAATAGAATGAATCCAAAAACGCTGATAATCGACATAGACAGATTTAAAGCTATTTAAGAAAGCTATGGTGAGAGTGATTCTTCTAATTTCTGCATATCCAAGTCTTGAAATTGCTTGCTGAAGGCTTATAATCCGCTGCGTTCCTGCATACATTGCTGAGTTTGCTATTTTTAATACCTTACCCGTCAGAGCAGGATCAAGTTTGATTACTCTACTTATGCTTTCTGCCGACGAATCCTGGCTTTGTGTGAGGCGTTCTACTTCTGCTGCGATAGTTAAAAGAGTAGGTACTTCTTGTATATTATTCAATCTATCAAGTATCATTTGTTTATGCATAATTTATCCTGTTGTATTACAACTCCAAATCGTCCATATCGAGACTGGGCATTTCTTCATCATTAAGAGAGTCTGAAACACTACTTATCCCTAAGCATTCAAGTATTTTTATCGATAAATCTTCTGGTGTAAAGGGCTTTGTTAAATAGTTGTCTGCGCCTGCTTGAATTGCTTTGATCACGTTTTTTCGTTCGCCTTCTGTGGTTACCATCATTACGGGTATGTGTTTATACTCATCTGAGGTTTTGATTATTTTTAATAAATCATAGCCATTCATACCTGGCATATTCCAGTCAAGAAGTATAAGACTTACTTCATTGCCCTTGTCTTTTAATACTTCCAATGCTATATCAGCATTAGCTGCTTCAAGTGTATCATAACCCAATGACTTTAGTGTGTTAATTATGATCATTCTGATCATGCGAGAATCATCAACTGTTAAAATTTTCATACCTATCCCTTACTTTTTGGGTTTATAATATACGCCTCTTTGGTATTCAAGCTGCTCATAGTCTGTTGAATAACCAATTAAGCTCTCTGTTGATCCAATAAAAAAATATCCATCTACGAATAACTTCGAATGAATCTTTTTAAATAGTTCTTTTTTAAACTCTGGTGAAAAGTATATCGCTACATTTCTACAAAATATTAAATCACAGTTGGGTATTTTGGTAAAATCGTGTTGTAAATTGAATTGTTTGTAAACAACCATTTGCTTAATCTCAGGCTTAATCTCAGATACACCATCTGCATCATTAAAATATTTCTCCTTATATCCTGGCAACATCCCACGCGACATCGCAATCGTATTATACCTGCCTGATATTGCCATATAAAGGGCACTTGGAGAGATATCTGTTCCTAAAATACTAAATTGACTCTTGTTCACACGCCCATCTCTTCGAATTGCTTCGTCGAGTAGCATTGCCAAAGAATAGGGCTCTTGACCTGTTGAGCATGCCGCTGACCATATAGTGATTTTTTGTTTTCTACCATTTTTTAAGTCATCAAAAAACTTGGGAATTAATACGTCTTTGATGATTGTCCAGGGCTTCATATCTCTAAACCAAAGTGTCTCATTGGTTGTCATCGCATCGACTATTTTGTCTCGAAGCTTCTTTGTAACATCACTTTTTGCTTTAAGATAGAATTCCTTGAAACTATTGCATCCTGTTTCTACTACAAGTCTGGCTAAACGGCTCTCGATCAGATAGACTTTTTCATCCCCTACTACAATCCCACATTCTTGCTGTATGTATTCGCGGAGAAGGATGAATTCTTCATGATTGATAGCAATCTTAGAGGAAAGCATAAAACCTCATTCCTTTTATTTTATACCATTTTTAATTAAACTATAAATACGTGTTGATAGATTATCCAAATGGACTGACTCATCGGTCAAACCTGCTTCATCAACTGCTCGTGGCATCCCATAAACAACACAAGAATCTTCTGTCTGAGTGATGGAATAGCATCCCGTATTTTTAAGATATTTTACACCATTCATCCCATCTGAGCCCATGCCTGTCATAATTACTGACAAAACATTTGCATTATAAACTGATGGAATAGACTCAAACAACACATCAACAGAGGGCTTACAGGAATTTACAGGTGGCGTATCTGTGATGGCTATAACTGAATTTGTACTATCTTTTTTAACAATCATATGCTTGCCACCTGGGGCAATATAAACTTTATTCTTTTCAACAAGCTGCCCATCTTCTGCTTCAAATACGGGTATTTTAGATTTGGCATTTAAATGATTTGCTAAGGATTTGGTAAATGTTGGTGGCATATGTTGGACGATTAATATAGGCACATTTAAATCGGCTGGTATTTCGGGTATCACTTTTGCCAATGCATTAGGACCACCAGTTGATACACCTATTACCAGCACATCTGCTCTTTTAGGATTGGGGGCAAAAGTAGATGGAGGCACTTTTGTCAGATCGACTCTTTTAGTCAATGGTGGCGTTATTATCGGTTTACGCTCTATTGGGCGAGCCGTAGTGCTTATTGGCACGCCTTGTTTTACAGAAGCTATAGTTTTCTTGGTTTGGAAAAGAGATATAATAGGGGTCAAACTATTTCGTAGAGACTCAATATTAGTGTTGATATTATTGCCTATAGGCTTAGGAACAAAGTCGATAGCGCCCTTTTGAAGAGCTTCCATTGTTATTGCTGCTTGCCTCTCATTTACTCCAGAAACCATTATCACACCAATTTCTGGATACATAGCTTTCAACTCTACAAGAGTCTCCAAACCATCTTTTACAGGCATCTCAACATCTAATAGTACAAGATCAGGCTTGTCAACCTCTATCTTTCGTAAAGCCAAATCTCCATTAGGAGCTGTACCGATAACCTCTGTGTTATCGATTGTCGAAACTACATCTTTGAGAATCTTCCTATAAATAACTGTATCATCGACTATTAAAACTCTTAATTTACCACTCAAGAAAAACCTCCTATATTATCTACAATCTAAAAATATATTAATATAAGAAAATGTCAAACAATATTTGCTTGTTATTGCTTTTTTATAAACAAATACCAGTAAAAGTATTGAAATATAATAAAATAAAGAAAGCATATGTCACCTCTTAATTATAAAAGTATTATCATAAAAATGGTCTTCAACTTCTTTTTTACTAATATCTGCATTTAACCATCTCAAATAATCTGTTTTATTTATTACTAATGGCGATCGTTCATGAATCTGTTTAAAATCGTCAGAAGACTCATAGGTGATTATTGTAAATGTGTTTAGTACGATATCATCCTTTTTCCAGCTTTCCCACAGACCGCCAAATGAAAACACAGGCTCATCATTGGCTTTGATTTCATGCTTCACTTTATTATTATCCCATTCATAAAAATGATTGCAGGGGATAAGACATCTCCTCTTCTTCCACGCTTCTTTAAAAGACGGCTTTTCTTCGATAGTCTCAAGCCTCGCATTGATTAACCTTGCTGCATAGCTCTCATCTTTCGACCAAGACGGCACCAAACCCCAACGAAACCAATCGAGCTTATACTCGCCCTTATCAATAAAAAGTGAGGGCACATACATTGAAGGAGTGATTTTCTCACTTGGGAAATTATACTTATTGAAAGGAGGTGCTTGCTTTTTAGACATAAGATTATCCCATAAATAATCCTCATTATAGCTACTATTCAGCCGTAAAAGAAATTCATAATACTTAATTATAGATCTAATATCAGAATATAAAGCAAATTGTCCACACATTTTCTCCTCCAAATTTCATTAAATAAAAGATTAAATTACGGTCAAGTATTTTTTTGAAGAGCAGAAAAAGGATAGACAAAAATAAGAATATAGTGCCTGAAAGATACGTCTTGATATATATGCTTATAGATAACCGAAAATTAATCCTGAAATAGTCGAAAGTATCACGACAATACTCACATAAGTTATTGTTTTTTTTGTTCCCATTACGCCTTTGATAACCAACATATTAGGCAGCGAAAGTGAGGGTCCAGCTAAAAGTAAAGCCAATGCAGGTCCTTTTCCCATACCTGAAGCAAGCAAACCTTGAACAATTGGAACTTCTGTAAGTGTAGCAAAATACATGAATGCCCCTACGAATGAGGCGATAAAGTTGGAAAGAATTGAATTTCCTCCTACTAACGTAGCTATCCATGCGTTAGGAACGACTCCTGCAATTGAAGTATTATCATGCGTAGAACCAAGCAGAAAGCCTGCTATTACTACGCCAATTGCAAGTAGTGGCATAATTTGCTTAGTAAATCCCCAACTTGAGAGTATCCACTCACGATTATCGTCATTTTCAGATTTGTCTGACAAGCCGATTGTAACAACCGAAGCAATGCCGATAACCATACTGATAAGCGGATTATGAAATATTAATGCACTCAACAATGTAATTGCTGTTGCTGTGACTACTTTCCAAATATTGAGTTTTAAAATGTAAATCATGGAGTAAGCCAAGATTAAGCCGAAAACACCGACTATTTGCCATTTGTAAGCAAAAATGTAATACCATAAACTGCTTGTGTCGTTGGTAGATGGGCTACCCCAATTGGCAAAGACCAAAATTGCAACTAATGTGAAAAAATGCAAAGCTGTCTGCCATAAGGAGCGTTCTGTTTCGACATTGGGGAAGTTCATTTGTTCTTCAGCTTTGGCTTTTTCCTCTTTTCTGTAAATAAATGCCATTATCAAGCCTATGATTACACTGAAACTGACTGCCCCAATAAATCGGGCGACTCCCATTTCAAAACCAAGAATACGAGCTGTAAGAATTATAGACAAAATGCTAATTGCAGGACCCGAATACAAGAAAGCAATTGCTGGACCTAGTCCTGCGCCTCGCTTGTAAATGCTTGAAAATAAAGGTAAAATTGTACAAGAGCAAACTGCTAAGATTGTTCCTGATAAAGATGCTATCAGGTAGGAAAGCCATTTTTTAGCATTTGCTCCAAAATATTTTATAACCGCACCCTGACTGATGAAAACGGATATTACACCAGCAATCAAAAATGCAGGCAAAAGGCATAAGATAACGTGTTTTTGTGCATACCATTTACTTAAATCGAGAGTTGCATCAATGGCTGTCCGGAATGTTTCATTTTCAATCGGCATAAAGAATACACCAAGAAAAACAATGATAATCCAAAACAAGATTTTAAGTTCTTTTTTCGTTTCCATGGTCACACTCCTAATACTTTGCGGATTTCTTTTTCGCTTGGCACATGTCCTTTTATTTTTACAATTCCGTCAATTACAATTGCAGGAAGTGACATTACATTGTATTTCATGATTTCCAGAATGTCTTCTTGCTTGGTTAGGTTTGCATCTAAGCCATTTTCTTCGATAACTTTTTTAACAGCTTCATAGGTTGTTATACATTTGGCGCAGCCCGTTCCTAATATTATTATTTCCATTTTCCCTCCATTATCAAATTTTATGGTATTATTCATTACACTCTATGCATGTCTTATAAATATTATAACTGACCATTAAAGAAATGCAATAATTTTCCCCCATAATTTTTCAATAACATACCTGTTTTTAAGATTACTAATGAAAAATTAATTGCCAGTCAACAACAGCACTGCATTAATTATCAGTCTGGTAATATCACACAGTGAAATACTCCTCTCTGTCATTGGTTTATACCCTAAAAGCACCACAAGGTTTTTTAAAATCACATCAATAAAAAAAATGTTGACTAATATTTTGTATTCATTATACTGACATTGAGAGAATAATATAAGGAGATAAACAATGGAGTATCCTTTTAGTGAGATAGAAAAGAAATGGCAGAAAATCTGGGATGAACGAGAGGTTTTTAAGGCACAAAACAAGAGTAAGAAACCACCTTATTACATTTTATCAATGTTCCCATATCCCTCTGGTGCTCTGCATATGGGGCATGTCTCAAACTATGCAATAGGCGATGCAATTGCTCGCATAAAGATGTCCCAAGGCTATAATATCATGCAGCCTATGGGTTACGATGCATTTGGTATGCCTGCTGAAAACTTTGCCATAAAGAATAATTCTCATCCAAAAATTACCACAGAAGCAAATATAAAACTAATGAGACAACAACTCAGCTTGCTGGGATTGGCTGTCGATTGGTCACGTGAATTAGCTACTTGCCGTCCTGATTACTATAAGTGGGGGCAATGGCTATTTAAAAAACTATATGAAAATGGACTCGTCTATCGTAAAAGCTCTTTTGTAAACTGGTGCGATGAATGCCAAACCGTGCTCGCAAATGAACAAGTCGAAGATGGAAAATGCTGGAGATGTGAATCTATTGTGCATCAGAAAGAGCTCGAACAATGGTTTTTTAAGATAACCAAATACGCAGAAGAGTTGCTTGATTTCTCTAAAATGATAGATTGGCCCGAGCGTGTGATCGCAATGCAAAAGCATTGGATAGGCAGAAGTGAAGGTTCGCAAATTTGCTTTAAAATAGAGAATAGCGACAGTTGCATAAAAGTATTTACCACTCGCCCTGATACCGTTTATGGCGTTACTTACATGGCTTTGCCACCCGAACATCCAATAATTGCAAAATGGCTTAAAAACGAAAAAGATGACTCCGAATTGGCTTTATTCTGTCAAAAGGTAATTAATGAAGACAAAATCACCCGCGGTGCTGCTGATACTACAAAAGAAGGCGTCTTCACTGGCAAATATTGCATCAATCCTCTCAATGGTGATAAGATTCAAATTTGGGTGACAAACTATGTCCTGATGGAATACGGTACAGGCGCAGTAATGGCAGTACCAGCACATGATCAACGTGACTTTGAATTTGCCAAAAAGTATAATATTCCCATCAAAATAGTCATTCAAAAACCTGATAAAAGCCTCGATATTGACAGTATGACAGAAGCATATATCGAAGAAGGTATTTTAGTGAACTCTGAGCAGTTTGACGAGATGAACAATGAAGAGGCAAAGGCTGCCATTACACAACACCTGATCGAAGAAGAGCTTGGTGAAAAAACAATTACCTATAGACTGCGTGATTGGGGTATCTCACGACAAAGATATTGGGGTGCACCAATACCCGTAGTTTATTGCAAATCTTGCGGTATAGTACTTGTTCCTGATGAAGACCTGCCTGTGGAATTGCCTGACAATGTCCAAGTTGGTAAAACGACGCAAAATCCACTTTTATCAGTAGAAGAATGGCTACACACAACTTGCCCTAATTGCAAGGGACCTGCGATTCGTGAATCAGATACAATGGATACATTTGTCGATTCATCGTGGTATTATGCACGTTTTACCGATCCAAAAAATGAGAATGAACCATTTGACAAACATATTGCCAATCATTGGCTACCCGTTGACCAGTATATTGGCGGCATTGAGCATGCCTGTATGCATCTACTCTATGCGCGCTTTTTCCATAAATTTATGAGAGATATCGACTTGCTAAAATCTGATGAACCATTCTTGAGACTCCTAACCCAAGGTATGGTGCTCAAAGATGGGGCTAAGATGTCCAAATCAAAGGGCAATACTGTTGATCCGCAAGAATATATTGATCGCTATGGTGCAGACACTATTCGTCTTTTTGTTCTCTTTGCATCACCACCAGAAAAAGATATCGAGTGGTCTGATGATGGTGTGATGGGTGCTTTTAGATTCTTAAATAGACTCTGGAGATATTTCAATGTCAATGGCGATTTTATCAAAATTAACTTGAAAGAATATCCAGAAAATGCCATTCTGAGACCTGATATAAAATGCCTTCGTTATTCAACCCACTTTACCGTGCAAAAAGTTGTCGATGATATGAAGTCCAGAATGCAGTTTAATACAGATATAGCTGCGATTATGGAACATTTTAATAATCTGTCTGCACTGAAAGACTTGAGCATTTATAATGATGAAGAAAAACTGGTGATTGCTGAGGCTGCGTCTATAATCCCTCGCCTGCTTTTCCCATTTGCACCGCATATTGCTGAAGAATTATGGACTATGATGGGTGGTCTTTGCTTGATACACGTTGAAGGGCTTCCGCAATTTAATCCAAAATATCTAAAAAAAGATGAAATTACGTATGCTATACAGATTCAAGGTAAACTTAGAGGAACAATTACCGTCTCTGCAGATATCGACGATGAAACTCTAAAGAATTTGGTACTGGAAGTTGATAATGTGAAGAAAGCTATCGGGGAACAAGAAATCATAAAAATGATCGTCGTTCCAAAAAAACTGGTTAGTATCGTTATTAAATAAAGAAATGCAGGCGCAAGCCTGCATTTTATTTTTTAAAGATATTACCTATGGCAAGCTTAGCTGATGCCATTGCAAAGTGGATATTATAACCCCCTGTATCGCCATCTATATCTAAAATTTCTCCTGCAAAATACATGCCAGGGTAGAGCTTGGACTCCATAGTCTTGGTATTAATGTCTCGCAAAGACACACCGCCGCTGGTTACCATCGCCTTTTGCCATGAGCCTAAATTTTTAATTTCTAAATCAAAGTCAGTAAGCTTTTTTAATAATTTCACCAAATTCTCTTTACGAATATTATGCGAGTTTAATAGTCTGTCAATACCCAAATTGTCCATCAGCAAATTAATCAATGCCTCTGGTAATGCGTATTCTAATAAGAGATTCCTAATTGTCTTTTTGGGGCTTGCTTGCATCTTCTCTTGAAAATCTTGATAAAATGCCTCGTAATTCTTAAATGTAGTAAAGTTAAAGCTCAGAATATCCCCGTTAGCAAAATATCGTGATGCATCGAGTACTACTGGTCCCGACACACCATGATGCGTAAAGAGCATATCACCAATAAATTGCCTTGCCTTTTTATTCGCACTAATCACGCTCATTTGTATATCTTTGAAGCTAATACCTGTCAAACTACCATAAATATAATTCTTGAGTTCTGGCGGAACAAGCGCAGGTTTCAAGGGTATTACTTCATGCCCCAAACCCTGTAATAAGCTATAAGAATTATTCTCAAAACTCTTGATAAGCGAAGATTTTCCTCCAGTTGCCCAGAGAATATTCTTAGCTTGATAGCTATCAGACCCTGTTTTAATAGTATAATGAGAGTCTTGAAAGACCACCTCTTTGATATCCTCATTATACTTAAAACACGTCTTGTTCTTGCTTGCCTGATGCAAAAAAGCATCGCGTATATCAGTTGCCTGCAAAGATTGTGGGAAAACCTTGCCATCCTCTCTGATGATCGAGGCAATTCCCATTTTACTCATCAAGTCCATTAATTGCAAATAGTTAAGTGAATAGATTACATGCTTTATCTTACGCCCATTCTCACCATAATGCATGATAAAATCTTCTGGCATTGCAGCGTGTGTAAAATTGCATTGCCCACTACCAGACATCAAGAGCTTGATGCCAGGCTTCGACGTCTTTTCCAATACTAAGATTCTTTTATTCTGAAAATTATATCCAGCATAGGCTGAAGCAAACAAACCACCTGCCCCTGCCCCGATAATTATTAAGTCATACATATTTTAAAATCTCATCCTTTTTTGATAAATCCTCTCTTAAAATAATAATGAAAAATCCCGCTTTTGCAAACATTTTTAGACTTTTCCACATAAAACTGTAAGTCTCTATTTATTAGTGTCTTTCCCTTGTGACTACCCTTACATTCCCCTTGCTATCTTGGAGAATGCATAGGAAAGTAAAGGAATGGAAAGGGAATCTAATGGATATTCTTAGTGTGTTTTTTTGGTGTCAAGGGGACAGGTGTGTTGACACGATCTTTACCAATCGTCTTACTCCAAGAGTGTCAATTCCCCTGTCCCTTTGGCACGTTGAAATATGGATGTGAATCTAAACATACCTCCGGTGCCAATCATATATCTTGGTAATTTAATTTTTGAACCTAATAATGGATATGGACTTCTATTTTGATTATACTTGTTATTATCTTTTTTATTGATTTCTTCTCTATCATAGTTTAATTACTTATCTACCTCATTATCATCGTAAGTTTTGTCCCATTGGATAACAGCAAAATAATCTGCTTGTTTGGAATCTTTATAATAAATTAAGAATTTATTTGTATTGAGTAAGAATTAATTTGTTTTTTGCGTTGTTCTAATAGATATATCTGATCACCGAGTATTTTTAATGGAGCGTTTTTTGTGTTTTTAATATTTCCTTTATAATTGCCTGTAAAATCATAAATCCTGTATTCAAAACTTTTCCCATTCTTTTTGGAAAAAGCCATAAGGATAAAACTGTCTCCAATTTTAATATCCTGTAATATTTTATTTTCAACTTCTGAAATTAGAATACTGAGCATTGATTTCTCTTTATAAACACTTACACGATAGCCTTCACTAACTCTCTCAGAAATGGCCATTATTTTATTTTTGTTAGAATCTATAAAAAGCCCTCTTTCAATATTCGGTATGTCTTTTATCGGTATGTCTTTTAATTGCTCATAGGGTAATTTATATGATTTTAAAAGGGTCATGTTTTTATTT
Organism: Candidatus Cloacimonadota bacterium; assembly: GCA_029553545.1. Taxonomy (GTDB): domain Bacteria; phylum Cloacimonadota; class Cloacimonadia; order Cloacimonadales; family WRIO01; genus JAGOCT01. Next base: position 2,071 of record JAKPKU010000100.1, on the reverse strand, counting down.
TCATCTTCTTTGTAAAGGTTCCACACATACTCAAGTTTTGTTGAAGGAAGAACCCACGTTAGATAATACTTTTCATTATCTAATTCAGAAAAATCCCAAAAAAGCTCATTGTCTTTAATATTGTTTTTTGATTCAATGATTTTCCCATAGATATTATAGAAATCAACTCGATATTGTCTAATATCATATAAAGATATCTGTTTATTGAAAAACCAGTAATTCATTCTTAATAACGGTTCATAAAGGCTCTCTGTCTCGACATTAAAGGAAGTTATTTGAGTGCCATTAAGATTAAAGCAATATGATTTCTGTTTTACTTTATTTCCACTTTCATACAGATATAAAAATGAGTCAGAAACAGCGAAATTTAAAAAGTTCTGAATTTTTGGAATAGCTATAGTTCTATCAAGTGTCATACTAAGTCTTTGCTCTTTAGCTAAAAGCACAAATATAGAAATTAAAATACATGTCAGTAATATGTAGCGTTTCATTTTTTATCTCCTTAAATTTTTATTTCTTGACTTTCCTCAATATCTGAAGAAAGTCCATAATACAATGATTTTATTTGTATCACCTCATTTTATATAAAATATCTTAAATAAATGATGAAAAATGTCAAGGTCTAATTTCCGAAACGGCATAATTTTTCTATATGCTTGAGAGTGTCAAGGGGACAGGTGTGTTGTATAATTAGAGCTGAGAACTGAGAACTGAGAGCTGAGTTGGCTGGTAATTTCACTGCGTGAAATTGAGAAATTTATTCTATTTAACTTGTAGCAGGCAGTCAGCGGTTGTTGTATGCATTGGCAGCAACTGTGTGGCATGGAACTGTTTGTCGAAGGCTTTAAACTTAAGTGTGTTACAGTGTGTTGTCGTGTGTTGTTTAAAAAAAGAAATGTATTGCCCATGTTTGTAGGATATGGAACTGTTGGTGTTTTGTTGCAGTGCGTTGTAGTGTGTTGTATAATTAGAACTGAGAGCTGAGAACTGAGAGCTGAGTTGCTGGTAATTTCACTTCGTGAAATTGGAAGCGAGGACCAAAACAGTGTGCTGTTAAATAAAAAAACAGTAATTACAAAAAATATGTTGACACATTATCATTATTTAATAAATAGTACTCAGAGCTTGGCAACTTGGGACAGTGTGATATAGTAGTGTATAGCCGTGATTTAGAAGTTGTAATTCAACGCTATGTTTTACAATTTAATCGGGGGAATAGCAGAAATTTATGATATTATCAAAACATGCACACCAAAATAAAGTTTTGGTAGCAATGTTTTGAAGAGGTGATAATATGAAAAAGAATAAAATGAGCGTGGGCGAGACGGGTGCACCTACTTGTCTTCAGCACCTTCTCAGTCAATACTTTTTTGTACAATGCACGACATAGTCTCTTACAAAGCGAAGTAGGAGAGAAGGCAGATATATAAAAAGGAGTAAGGACTTATATGCAGGTCTTTAAAGAGTACTTTAAAATATTGATTTCTCATTCTAAGTATTATAAAAAGTATCGTGTGCAAACGATATTGTTAGGGTTTGTTTTTTTCATTTATACAATTTTGACATACCCTATTCCCTATTTAACAAAGCTTCTTATTGACGATGCAATAATAAAAGCAAATATTGAGTTGTTTTATCAATTGATTATTGGTATTTTTATTATACAAGCTTTATTAAGTGTAATAGGGTATTTCCAGTCTTACTTTTCTGCCTTACTAAACAATAAGCTTTTGCATGAAGTCAGAATTGATATTATCGATAAGATTAATCGGATAAATTTGCAGATATTTGAAAGATACAATGAGGGTTATCTTCATTCTCGTTTCTATGAAGATACAGAATATATTGCCAGTTGCTTTATTTTACTCACTTTTTTGATATTCAAAAACATACTCACATTTTTCATTGGAATAATGCTTTGCTTAACAATAAATGAGACTTTTGATTTAGAAATTTACAAAAAAAGTGAGAATATAATACCCTAATTTAAGCTAAATCTGTACTTTTTTGTCAGAAATCTATGTATTTTGGAGCTTTTTTACCTCCCTTTTGTTGGTCTATCCAAAATTTG